>NZ_JBEXNC010000007.1:0-419277 GCF_040610935.1 Lentzea sp. NPDC003310 | reverse complement strand
CTTCTTCTTTTTTTTTGTGTTTTCAAAACTACATCTTTTTTTCTCCTTTTCCCCACCCCTCTTCACGTGTGGCCCGCTCTTGGCTCGGCTCGTGATGGGACCCCACCGCCAACGCAAACATCTACGCAACAGGCAGCCGCTCTGAGCAACAGGCGTGCCATCAACCCGCCCACAGCGCGGACCCCCTGATCAGATTGCCGGGGTCTGGGGCAGAGCCCCAGGGGAAGCACGCAACAGGCGGCCCGCCAACGCAAAGGAACCACCAACGAAACCGACGCGCCCAAAAAATTGGTCTAAACCTTGACACCGAATCCCCACCCCTGAAACGGTGAAACCACGCCCCGGAGGGGCGTGAAGTCGACACAACTGCAGGCCGCGCTGACCGCGCTGGCGATCGCCGGATCAGGAGTGCTGGTGACCGAACAAGCAGAGGCCGCCCCCGCCACCACCCTGCAAGAGCTGGTCCCCCAACCAGCCCAGGTGAAGCCCCACCCAGAAATCACCTTCACCCTCACCAATTCCGCGAAGATCCAAGTAGCCACCCCCGAGGCCCAAAAACCGGCAGAACTGCTGGCATCAATCCTCCGCCCCTCCACCGGCTACGACCTCCCGATCGAACAGGACAAAGCACCAACCGACGGCATAGTCCTGACCGCGGGAGCAGACGAGAAAACGGGCCCAGAGGGCTACCAGCTGGACGTCACCCCCAACCAGGTGGTCATCCGAGCGAACACCACCGCGGGCCACTTCAACGGCATCCAGACCCTGCGCCAACTCCTGCCGCCCCAGATCGAGGCCAAGACCAGACAGCACGGCCCGTGGCACATCCCGGGCGCGAGCATCCTGGACCACCCCAGGTACCACCACCGCGGCGCCATGCTGGACGTCTCAAGGCACTTCTTCACCCCAGAACAGGTCAAGCGCTACATCGATCAGATCGCCGCCTTCAAGATCAACTACTTCCACCTGCACTTGACCGACGACCAGGGCTGGCGGCTGGAGATCGAGAGCTGGCCCGAGCTCACGAAGATCGGCGGCAGCACCGAGGTCGGCGGCCGCACCGGCGAGCTGTTCTACACCCAGGACCAGTACCGGGACCTTGTCGCGTACGCGGCGGACCGGGGCATCACGGTCATCCCCGAGTTCGACATGCCGGGACACACCAACGCCGCCCAGGCGAGCTACGCCGAACTGAACAGCGACGGCGAGAAGAAGTCGCTCTACACCGGCATCGAGGTCGGCTTCAGCTCGTTGTGCATCAACGAGGACATCACGTACCGGTTCGTCGAGGACGTCATCCGCGAGGTCGCCGCGATCACGCCCGGCCCGTACCTCCACATCGGCGGTGACGAGGCGCTCTCCACACCCGACGCCGACTACCAGACGTTCATGGACCGCGTGCTGCCGTTGGTGGAGAAGTACGGCAAGACGACGGTCGGGTGGCACGAGTACATCAAGACCACCGAGGACACGAGCGTCATCCCGCAGTTCTGGGGGACCACGACGACCGACGACAACGTCGCCGCGGCTGCCGAGCGCGGCAACAAGGTGCTCATGTCGCCGGCCAACCGGATCTACCTCGACATGAAGTACGACAAGGACACCGAGCTCGGACTCGACTGGGCTGGGCACGTCGAGGTCAAGGACTCCTACAGCTGGAACCCCGGCGCGTACCTGAACGGTGTGACCGAGGCGAGTGTCCGGGGCGTTGAGGCTCCTTTGTGGACGGAGACCGTCCAGACGTCCGCCGACATCGAGTACATGGCGTTCCCGCGGCTGCCGGTCGCGGCGGAACTGGGCTGGGCGCCCGCGAGCGCGCACGACTGGGACCGGTTCGCGCCTGCGCTCGGCGCGCAGGCACCCCGGTGGAGGGTGCAGGGCGTCAACTTCTACGCGAGCGGCCAGGTGCCCTGGAAGCAGTGAGCTAGAAGTAGCCCTGCCCGCGGTCGGAGTAGCTGACCACGAGGTGCTTCACGCGGCGGTAGTCGGCGAGCACGGCGGTGTTCGCCGGGTACGCGTAGTAGTTGTTGATCCACACCCGCTCGGCGCGCAGGTCGTGGCCGACGTTGTGCGCGAGGACGACGTCGCGGCACCAGACGCCGGCGCCGAGCTGGGCGGTGGCCTCGTTCGCGATCTTCAGCGCGTCGTCGCGGTCGTCGAAGCGGGTCACGGACACGACCGGGCCGAGCACGTCGTCGGCGAACACGGCGGAGCGGTGGTCGCCCTCGAAGATCGTCGGCTGCACGTAGTGGCCGGACGCCTCGCCGCCCACGACCAGGCGCGCGCCCTCGGCCTTGCCGCGCTCCACGTACGCAAGAACTCGATCGCGTTGCGCAAGACTCACGACAGCGCCGACCATCGTGTCGGTGTCGAGCGGGTCGCCCATCCGCAGGTTCTGCGCACGGACCGTCACGAGGTGCAGGAACTCCTCGTAGACGGCGGTCTGGATCAACGCGCGGGACGGGGCCGTGGCGATCTCGCCCTGGTTGGCCGCGAACATCGCGAAGCCCTCCAGCGCCTTGTCCAGGAAGCTGTCGCGCTGCGCGGTGACGTCGCCGAAGAAGATGTTCGGACAGCGGCCGACCTGCACGGGGTGGTCGGCGGAGCCGGTGACGACGTTGACGACGCCGGGCGGCAGCAGGTCGGCGATCACGCCCAGCAGCACGTGGATCGAGGCCGGCGTCTGCAGCGCGGGCTCCAGCACGACGGCGTTGCCGGCGGCGAGCGCGGGCGCGAGCACGCGGCAGGCGTTCATCAGCGGGAACGTCCACGAGACGCGCTCGTGCACGACGCCGAGCGGCTGGAACGTGCGGTAGTCGACGGTGTTGCGGCCGAGCTGCTCGACCTCGCCCACCTCGGCGCGGATGACGGCGGCGTACTGGCGGAACAGCTCGATCAGCATCGGCAGGTCGGCGACCAGGGCCTCGCGGACGGGCTTGCCGTTGTCCCACGTCTCGGCGACGGCGAGCTCGGTCGCGTGCTCCTCGATGCGGTCCGCGATCTCGACCAGCACCGTGGCGCGCTCTCGGGGCGTGGTGCACCCCCACGCCCGTGCGGCGCCACTGGCGGCGTGCAGCGCACGGGCTCGGTCGGCGTCGGTGCCGCGGGCGACCTCGGTGAACACGTCACCGGTCACCGGGGTGACGTTCTCGACGTACTCGCCGGCCACGGGCGACACGTAGTCGCCGCCGATGAAGTGGTCGTACCTCGCTCGGTACGCGACCACGCTGCCGGGCTGACCCGGTGCCGCGTACTGCGTCATTGCGACTCCCTGCCGAAAGAGGCCCACCGGCGGAGTGTGGTGGGGAAAATGAGAAAGTAGGCAGCAGAACGTTGCATGCTCGTTGCAAGCCGTGGATGGATCAGTGGCCCACGAACCCGGGCAACACGCACTGTTGCTGAGTCGAGTCAGAGACGCCGTGTTGAGTGGCACTCGCACGGTGAATTCGCCACGCTCAGTGATTTCCGCGTCGTGGCAGCGATCACTCGCCGCCAACGTCGATCCCGACCTGCACACCGCGCCGACCGTGTTCGCCGCCGACGAGCTCTCCGACCTGCGCGAACGGCATCCGCTGCACCCGACGCTGCCGGTGCTGCGCGACACGTTGCTGGGCTTCGCCGAGGAAGCCAAGCACATCATGATCGTCGCGGACGCCCAGGGCCACATCCTGTGGTGCGAGGGCTCCAAGGACACCCGCGGCAGCGCCGAGGACGTCGGCCTGGCGGAGGGAACGCTCTGGTCGGAGGGCGCGGCCGGGACGAACGGCATGGGCACCGCGCTCGCGGTGAACTCCCCCGTCACGGTCCACTCGGCCGAGCACCTGGTCCGGACCTACCACCACTGGACGTGCGCGGCGAGCCCGATCCGCGACCCCGACACGGGCACCACGATCGGGGTCGTCGACCTGAGCGGCCCGATCGAGACCGTCCACCCCTCGATGGTGGCTCTGGTCTCGGCGTCGGCCCGGCTCGCCGAGTCGGAGATGCTCGCGCGGATGCACGCCCAGGACGAGGAGCTGCGGGCCCGCAACATGCGCCACCTCCTCGCGCTGCGCGGCCAGCCCGGCGCGCTGCTCAGCCCGACCGGCCGGGTGGTGGCCGCCGACCCGTACGGCCTGCTGCCCGCGCGGGTGGACGTCTCCCGCGACCGGGTGGAGCTGCCGGACGGCCGCGAGGCGGTGCTGGAGCCGCTCGCCCAGGGCTACCTGCTGCGCATCCCCCGCCAGCGGCACGTCCGGCGCGGCGTGCTGTCGCTGTCGTTCCTGCTGCCCGAACCCAAGGTCGTGCTGGACGGCCGCGAGGTGCCGCTCTCGTTGCGGCACGCGGAGATCCTGTGCGCGCTGGCGTTGCAGGGCAGGCTCACGGCCGACCAGCTCGCGCTGCACCTCTACGGCGAGCGGGGCAACCCCACGACCGTGCGCGCCGAACTGCACCGGCTGCGCGCCCAGCTGGGCCCGGACGTGCTCGCGACCCGGCCGTACCGGCTCACCGCCGACGTCGAGACCGACTTCCTGGCCGTGCGCGCCGCGCTCAAGGACGCCGACGTGCCGCTGGCCGCGAGCCGGTACCGCGGTTCACTGTTGCGCCGCTCCGAGGCCCCCGTCGTGCGGGCAGAGCGGGACGACCTCGCGACCGGCGTGCGCAAGGCGGTCCTGCAGCGCGGCGACGCGAACGCGCTGTGGACGTTCACCCAGACCGACTCGGGCGAGCACGACGTCGAGGCACTGGAACAGCTGGTCAGGCTGCTGCCACCGGACGACGTCCGGCTCGCCCTCGCGACCGCCAGGCTCCGGAGACTGCACTACGACGACTGACCGCCGTTGACAAGAGTCTCAAAACCTGAATATCTTCCTTGCTAAGAGACTTAGTAGGGGAGGCTGTCATGCGCGTACTCGTCATCGGAGCGGGGACCGGTGGCCTGTGCCTGGCGCACGGGCTGAAGAAGGCCGGCGTGGACGTGGCGCTGTTCGAACGCGACCGCACGCCGCGCAGCATGCTGATCGGCTACCGGGTCGGGATCAGCCCGGACGGCAGCAAAGCGCTGCACAGCTGCTTACCACCGGCCGTGTTCGCGGAGTTCGTCCGCACCACGGCCAGGCCGCCGAAGCACATCGTCATGCGGACCGAGAAGTACAAGGAGCTGCTGGTCGGCGAGGTCGACACGAACCTCGACGACAGCCGCAGCGAGAAGTCCGTCAGCCGGATCGCCATGCGCACGGCGCTGCTGAACGGCCTGGACGACGTCGTGCGGTTCGGCAAGACGTTCACGCACTACACCCAGCACGACGACGGCACGGTCACCGCGCACTTCGAGGACGGCACGTCCGAGACCGGCGACGTGCTGGTCGGCGCGGACGGTGCGCAGTCCAAGGTGCGCCGGCAACGCCTGCCGCACGCCAAGGTGGTCGACACGGGCATCACGTCGATCGCGGGCAAGCTGCCGCTGACCGACGAGAACGCGAAGCTGCTGCCCCCGCTGGCCGACGGCGGCATCACGCTGCTGTTCGGGCCGCACGGCGAGTTCGTGATCGTCCACGTCATGCGCTTCGACGGCACGGGCGTCGAGGACGACTACATCATGTGGGGCTACGCGGCCGCGCACGACAAGTTCCCGGACCTGAACGGCATGAGCCCGGCCGAGCTCAAGCAGGTCGTGCTGAACCTGACCCCGCGCTTCCACCCGGACCTGCGCGAGCTGTTCGCGAAGGCCTCACCGGAGACCGTGTTCCCGATCAGGGTCCGCACGTCCGAGCGCCTCGAGCCGTGGGAACCGAGCAGCGTCACCATGATCGGCGACTCGGTGCACCTCATGACCCCCGGCCGCGGCATCGGCGCGAACACGGCACTGCGCGACGCGGAACTGTTGTGCCGCAAGCTCGCCGAGGCCGACCGCAGCGGGAACACCGTGCAGGCCATCGGCGAGTACGAACGGGAGATGGTCGAGTACGGCTTCCACGCCGTGGAGGCGTCGCGCGAGATGATGGACGGTACGAGCCTGATCCACAAGCCCGTGATCGGACGGGTCGCGGCCGCGTTCTCGCGGACGTTCCTGCGCGTGACGAACGCGGTGCCGCCGCTCAAGCGGAAGATGCTGGCGGAGGACGCCGCCGAGCGTGATCACGTAAGTTCTGCGCATGAGGTCGTTCACGCCCGGTGAAGTGGTGGTGCGGCGTGAGGTGCTGCACGGCAAGGTCTGGTCGGAGATGCCGACCAGGGTCGTCGCCGACGAGCCGGGACTGCTCGCGGTGTTCGTGGAGCCGGGCACGCGCCTCACCTACCCCGACCACCACCACCCGCACCCGTGGGACCAGCCCGACCGCGGTTTCTGGCGCGGCCACGGCAAGCTGATGCTGCACCGCCCGCAGGACGCCTACTCCGTCGACCTGTTCTGGAAGGGCGAGGACAGGGTCTTCGGCAACTACTACCTGAACCTGCAGGCGCCCTACCGCCGCGTCGAGGACGGGTTCGAGACCCTCGACCACGCGCTCGACTACACCCTCGCCCCGGACGGCACGTGGGCGCAGCGCGACCTCGACGAGTTCGAGGAGCAGGTCGCGTCGGGCAAGTACTCCGCACGCGAGGCCGAGGAGATCCGGGCCGAGGCCCTGAAGATCGAGAAGATGCTGGCGTCCGGGGACATCTGGTGGGACACGGCCTGGGCGGACTGGCAGCCGTGAAGGTTCGGCCGCTGACCTTCGACACGCTCGTCGCCGAGATCGTCGACCAGGTGTCGGAGCTCGACGGACGGGTGCGCGTCCTGATCGACGGCGCACCCGCCGCCGAACCCGGCAGGCTCGCGGACGCCGCCGTGGAACCGTTGCGCGCCTTGGGTCGCGCGGTGCAGCGGGTGTCCCTGCAGGACTTCCTGCGCCCCGCTTCGGTGCGGCTGGAGCACGGCCGCACGGACTCGTACTCGTACCGGCACGACTGGTTCGACTACAAGGGGCTGCAGCGCGAGGTCCTCGACCCGGCGCTGGACGGCCGCGTGCTGCCCTCGTTGTGGAACGCCGCCACCGACCGGGCGAGCCGCGCCGAGTACGTCGACCTGCCGGAGAACGGGGTCGTGCTCGTCGACGGCACGCTGATGCTCGACCGGTGGCTGCCGGCCGAGCTCACGGTCCACCTGTGGCTCTCCCCCGGCGCCTTGAAGCGCAAGACGGCCGAGGAGTGGACGCTGCCCGCGTTCGACGACTACGAGCCGTCGGCCGACCTGTTCGTGCGTTACGACCACCCCGAACGGCCGGGTCTGGTCGAGTCGTGAACCGCCCTCCCCCGCGCGGACATAGGCGGGGAAGAGAGGAGGGTCCGTGACCGACGAAGAACTCTGGGGGCGGGTCCGGACCGGCGACGGGGACGCGTTCGGACTGCTGTTCGAGCGCCACGCCCAAGCCGTGTTCGCCTACTGCCTGCGCCGCACCGGTACGTGGGCGGGCGCCGAGGACCTGGTGTCCGTGGTGTTCATGGAGACCTGGCGCAAACGCACGTCCGTGAGGGTCGAGGAGTCCCTCCTGCCGTGGCTCTACACCGTCGCCCTGGGCGCCACCCGCAATCACCAACGCGCTCGCACGCGGTACAAGGCCGCGCTGGGCAAAGTTCCGCCGGCGCACGCAGACGACGATCACGCCGATGACGTCGCACGGCGCGTGGACGCCGAGGCCAGGACACGGGCGGTGATCGCGGAGTTGGAGAACCTGCCCGCAGGCGACCGGGAGGTGCTGGAGATGTCCGCGTGGTCGGACCTGTCCCAGGCGCAGATCGCGCAGGTGCTCGGCATCCCGGTCGGCACGGTGAAGTCCCGTCTCGCTCGCGCGCAACGCACCGTGCGAGGCGCACTGGTGGAGGAGGCGCTGTGAACATCACCCCGGACATCCCGCAGCTCGACCCGATGCGGCTGCAGGTCCGCAAGCACGCGCTGCTCACCGAGGTCAGCGCGAAGCCGTCCCGCCGGTGGTGGCGCTTCACGGTGCCGGCGACAGCCCTCGTGGCCGCCGTGGCCGTGACGCTGGTGCTGTGGACGCCGACGAACCAGGACGCCGCCGCGGCGTGGACCGCCGAACCGAGGGCGCCCGGCGACCTGGCACCCGTGCTGGCGGACTGCGGGAAGACGCTCGACCGGCACGACGCCGAACGGGGCGTGAACGGACCGGACTGGCCTGCTCCGCGGGACGTGGCCGTCGTCGACCAGCGCGGAGACATGACGATGGTGCAGTACATCGGTCCGCAGTCCGAGATGCTGTGCCTGCGGACACCGACGGGCGTCGGCGCGAACGGACGCGGGAACCTCCAGGACCAGGAACCGCTCGGCGACCGGCTGTTCGCCGACTTCGTCCCGTCCGTGGGCATGTACGACGTGGATGGTCGCAACGCCATGACCGTCATGAAGGGACGGGTGAGCCGCGCGGTCGGCAAGGTGGTCATCGGCACCGACGACGGGCTGGAGGTGACCGCGACCATCGGCAACGGCTGGGTCCTGGCCTGGTGGCCGAGCCTGGGCAAGCCGAAGGACGTCAGGCTCTACGACGAAACAGGCGTTGTCCTGCAGACCGCCCCCATTCCAGTCAAGTCCAGGTAGTCTGCAGGGCATGTGGCGACCGGAGACCAAGCAGCGGGCGATGCTCCTGCTCGCGGTCTTCCTGCCTGCCCTCTACGCCTTCACGCTGTTCTCGTCGCCCACCGAGGTCGTCGCGGCCGTGACCGCGCTCGCCCTCGCGTTGATCGTGGTCGTCGCGCTGGTGCCGCTGTCGGTGGCACCGGCGCGGTCGCTCTCGATCCGCGAACGAGCCCAGCGCACGGCACAGCTGCGGCTGCGAAACCCCGACGCAGCAGGCAAAGCCCGTCCTCGAGCACCGGGATGCCGGACGTTCTGACACGTCCCGCAAGCCCAACTCAAGACGGAGAAACCACCCTTGTTCGCTGACCTGGGCGCTGCCCTGGCGAGCTTCGGCATGCCCGCGCTCGCCATCGTGCTGTTCACCATCGTCGTGCGGCTCGCGCTGCACCCCTTCTACCGCGCGGCCGTGCGCGGCGAGAAGGCCAAGGCCAAGCTCGCGCCGGAGATCCAGAAGCTGCAGAAGAAGTACGGCAAGGACCTGGTGCGGTTCTCGGAGGAGTCGCAGAAGGTGTACAAGAAGAACGGCGTCTCGATGTTCGCGGGCATGCTGCCGATGCTCGCGACCGTCCCGTTCTTCATGGTCATCTACCAGGTCGTCACCACGCCGAACCCGTTGCTGGAGGGCACGTTGTTCGGCGTCTCGCTCGGCACGCACTTCACCAACGGCTTCGCGTGGGTGTTCTTCGTGCTGTTCGGCCTGCTCGCCGCGGTCGCCTACCTGACCGTGAAGTGGCAGCAGTCGCGGATGACGATCACACCCCAGCCGGGGTTCATGACCGGGCTGATCAAGGTGCTGCCGTTCGGCACGCTCCTGGTGGCGGCCTACCTGCCGCTGGCCGCCGGGCTGTACCTGCTCACCACGACGACGTGGACGATCGCGGAACGGGCGCTGCTCTACCGCATCCTGAGCTGAAGCTGGGCGACGAGCCGGACGAGCGGGTCGTCCAGGTCCAGGTCGATCCGCTTGAGCCGGTACCTCAACGTGTTCGGGTGCACGTGCAGACGGTCCGCCGCCGCGCGCACGTCACCCAACGCGTCGAGGTACGCCAGCAGTGACTTCGCGAGCTCCGGGTCCAGCGCGTCGATGCGCGGATCCCGGATGCGCGGGTTGTCCTGCAGCAGCGCCAGGATCTCACTCACGAGGACCTGCGAGCGGACGTCGGCGAGCGTCGCCACCTCGGCGTCGAGGTCGCGGGCCATCGCGTCGAGCACGCGTTCGGCCTCCTGCCGCGAGACCTGCGCGTCGTCCAGTGTGGACACCGTGGAGCCGACCGCGGCCTGCACCGCCGTGTGCAGGTGACGGCGTGCGGTGTGGACGATTTCCTTTGTCAGGTTCAGGAGCTGGGCGTTCGGGGCTAGGTCCGGCAGCAGGACGTAGGTGCGTCCGCCGGACTCGCTGACCAGGGCGCTGCGCCGGTACGCGGCCGCGTGCACGGAGATCAGGCCGGTCATCTCGGCGCGGCGCAGCTCGTGCTCGCTGCGGTCGCCCTCGGCGCTGCGGACCGCGAACACCACGACCGCGGCGGGTTTGCGCGGGTCCGCGCCGATCTGGCCGGCGACCGTGGCGGCGTCCATGCGGCCGGTGAGCAGTGCGGCGAGCAGGTTCTCGCGGAACCGCGAGGTGGGCTGGTTGCGCTGCTGGATGAGGTGCGGGGCAGTGACGCGGGCAGCGCCGAGCAACGCCCGTTCGGCCTGCTCGGTCAGCGGCTGGTCGCCCTCCTGCACCCAGATCGAGCCGAGCGGCTGCTTGCCCGCGTGGATGCCGACGGCGATGCGGCGGCGGATGCCGAGCTCGGGGCGTTCGTCGATGCGCACGACCTCCTCGCCGGAGCGGAGCAGGTTGTAGACGCCCCACTCGCGCAGCATCTTCAGGTACGGCTCGGGGCCCTGGCGGCCGAGGATCGACAGCCGGCGCAGCTCGTCGACCTCGTCGGACGAGCGGGAGTACGCGAGCACGCGGCTCGCGGTGTCCTCGATGCTGACGATGCCGCCGGTGAGCGTGGCAATCGTTTGCGCGAGCGCGAACAGGTCGCCGAGGACCTCGCCGTCGTCGGTGGTCGTGGTCAGCACGCCCTTGGCGAGCGACTCCAGGTGGCCCCAGCGGACCTCGGGCCGGACCTCGATCAGCGCGACTCCCGCGTCGGTGGCCGCCTGGGCGAGCGCCGGCGACGACTCCTTCACCGCGACGGCCGCCGCCTTCGCCCGTCCGGAGGCCCTGACCAGCGGCAACGCGGCCCGGCCCCGTGCGCCGATCAGCAGGGCCAGATCACCTGCGGCAACATCGGGTGGGTCGTCCGGGTCCACGATCACGACGTCGCGCACGTCCACCTCCAGGCCCTGCGGAGCGACCTGCAGTTCGACGAGGGGATCGCCGAGCGCGATCAGGATGTGGCGGAGGCTCGACACTGTCCGATCGTACATCTGACCTGATGAATCTTGGCCTGTTGGACAACCGAGGCCACGTCGCCCGGACTTACGGTGTGCGTACCGACGCTGACGTGAAGAGGAGTTGCCGAGTGGACGCGGTCACCCAGGTTCCCGCCCCGGTCAACGAGCCGGTCCTGCAGTACGCCCCCGGTACCCCGGAGCGTGCCGAACTGCAGGCGAAGCTGGCCGAGCTGCAGAAGGAGCCGCTCGAGCTGACGCTGACCATCGGTGGCGAGCAGCGCATGGGTGGCGGCGAGCGGTTCGACGTCGTCCAGCCGCACAACCACCGCTCGGTCCTCGGCACGCTGGCCAGCGCGACCCAGCAGGACACCGTCGACGCCCTGGCCGCGGCCCGCGAGGCCGCCCCGGCGTGGCGCGCGATGTCGTTCGACGACCGCGCGGCGATCATCCTGCGCGCCGCCGACCTGCTCGCCGGCCCGTGGCGCCAGACGCTGAACGCCGCGACGATGCTCGGCCAGTCGAAGACCGCGATCCAGGCGGAGATCGACTCGGCGTGCGAGCTGATCGACTTCTGGCGCTTCAACGTGCAGTTCGCCCGCAACCTGCTGAGCGAGCAGCCGATCTCCTCCCCCGGCGTCTGGAACCGCACGGACCACCGTCCGCTCGAGGGTTTCGTCTACGCCATCACGCCGTTCAACTTCACGGCCATCGCCGGCAACCTGCCGACCGCGCCCGCGCTGATGGGCAACGTCGTGCTGTGGAAGCCGTCGCCCACCCAGTCGTTCGCCGCGCACCTCACCATGCGGCTGCTGGAAGAGGCGGGCATGCCGCCCGGCGTCATCAACCTGCTGCCCGGTGACGGCCTCGCGGTGTCCGAGGTGGCCCTCAACTCTCCCGACCTCGCGGGCATCCACTTCACCGGCTCCACCGCGACGTTCCAGAAGCTCTGGGCGCAGGTCGGCGCGAACATCGCGAACTACCGCTCGTACCCGCGCATCGTCGGCGAGACCGGCGGCAAGGACTTCATCCTCGCGCACCCGTCGGCCGACCCGGACGTGCTGCGCGTCGCCCTGATCCGCGGTGCTTTCGAGTACCAGGGCCAGAAGTGCTCCGCCGCGTCGCGCGCCTACGTGCCGCGGTCGGTGTGGAACAAGATCAAGGACCAGTTCCTGGCCGAGGTCGACGCGCTGACCTACGGCGACGTCACCGACTTCTCGAACTTCGGTGGCGCGGTGATCGACCGCCGCTCGTTCGACAAGCTGTCGGGCGTGCTGCAGGCCGCTCGCGCGGACTCGTCGCTGGAGATCGCCGCCGGTGGCACGGCCGACGACTCGGACGGCTTCTTCGTCCGCCCGACCGTGCTGCTGGGTTCGGACCCGGCGAACTCCGTGTTCACCACCGAGTTCTTCGGCCCGGTGCTCGCGATCCACGTCTTCGAGGACGCCGACTACCTGACCGTGCTGGGGCAGATGGAGAGCGCGGCGCCGTACGGTCTGACCGGCTCGATCATCTCGCGTGACCGCGCCGCCGTGGCGCACGCGCAGGAGGAGCTGCGGTTCGCCGCCGGCAACTTCTACGTCAACGACAAGCCCACCGGTGCCGTCGTGGGCCAGCAGCCGTTCGGCGGCGGCCGCGCGTCCGGCACGAACGACAAGGCGGGGTCGGTCCACAACCTGCTCCGCTGGGTCAGCCCGCGCTCCATCAAGGAGACCTTCGCGGCGCCCACCTCCCACCTCCACCCGCACCAGGGCTAGATCCGGCCCTCCTGAGTGAGGGGAACGTCGTTGCGCCACAAGCACTTCGACGTTCCTCTCACCTTTCACACCCTGAGGACGTGAACCTATGTTGCGCTCCAGCCTTCTCCTGGCGTCCCGCAGCGCGGGTGCCCGCAAGCTCGTCGAGTCGACGCCGCTGACCCGGCCCGTCGTCGAGCGGTTCGTCGCCGGCGCCGACGTCGACTCGGCGATCCGCGCGACCGCCGAGGTGGTCGGCGACGGCCGCCTGGTGACCCTCGACCACCTGGGCGAGGACACCTTCGAGGAGGCCCAGGCGGGTGCCACCGTCGAGGCCTACCTGACGCTGCTGGCCCGGTTGGAGGCGCAGGGGCTCACCGAGGGCGCCGAGGTGTCGGTCAAGCTGTCCGCGGTAGGCCAGTCGCTGCCGGTCGACGGCGAGAAGATCGCGCTGGAGAACGCCCGGCGCATCTGCGCGGCGGCCGCCGTCGTCGGCACGACCGTGACGCTCGACATGGAGGACCACACCACCACGGACTCCACGCTGGGCATCCTGCGGGAGCTGAGGGTCGACTTCCCGTGGGTCGGCGCGGTGCTGCAGGCGTACCTGAAGCGCACCGAGCAGGACTGCCGCGACCTCGCGCACGCCGGATCGCGCGTGCGGCTGTGCAAGGGCGCCTACCAGGAGCCCGCTTCCGTTGCCTACCAGGACAAGCACGACGTCGACCTGTCGTACGTGCGCTGCCTGAAGATCCTCATGGCGGGCGAGGGCTACCCGATGGTGGCCTCGCACGACCCGCGGCTGATCGCGATCGCCGCCGACCTCGCGTCCGCGCGGTCGAAGGACTCCTACGAGTTCCAGATGCTGTACGGCATCCGGCCCGAGGAGCAGCGCCGCATCGCCGCCGAGGGCAACCGCATGCGCGTGTACCTGCCGTACGGCGACGAGTGGTACGGCTACTTCATGCGCCGGCTCGCCGAGCGCCCGGCCAACGTCGCGTTCTTCGCCCGCTCGCTGCTCACCACGAGCTGAGCTCCTCGGCCGTCTCCAGGGCGAACTGCAGTTTCACCGGCTCACCGGCCGCGCGGAGGATCTCCACCGCGCGGCGGGTGAGCCGGAGTGCTTTGTCCGTGTCGTGCCTCGTCTCCGCGCACAGGCGGCCGTAAATCGTCAGGGCGTCGGCGTACCCGGCGTTGCGCTCCAGCTCCGGTCCCGCCAGGTGCCACAGCACCACGGCGGTGTGCGCGGTGTTGCGCGCCTCCTCCTTCCGCTCCGCGCCGCGCAGCCGGCACACGTGCTGCTGGAGCGCGGAAAGGTACGCGGTGGGGGCCGTGCGCGGGGTCAGCGCCCGGCAGACGCCGACCGCGAACTCGGACAGCCGCAGCGCGCGGACGTGGTGGTCCGATTCGGACAGTGCGCGGGCCGTGCTCTGCAGTGGTGCCACCAGTTTCGGGCCGAAGAAGTCGATGAGCTGCGACGGCAGGCGGTGGCAGAGGTCCAGGCACTCGTCGGCGGTCTCCAGCGCCTCGGCGTCGAGTCCGCGCAGGAGTTGCTGCTCCACCAACGTGGCGAGGGCGACGACGAGGCCGGTCTGGTTCCACACCAGGTCCTGCGCGACCAGGCCGCGGTACACCTCGACGGCCTCCTCGGCCGCGCCGACGTCGCCGACGACCTGTGCGACGTTGAGCAACGCGGAGCCCAGGCCCTTGCGGTCGCCCGTCTCACGCCACAGCATCACCGCTTCGCGCGCGGTGAGGGCGGCGTCCACGTCGTCGGCCAGCACGAGCAACGCCTGGCTGCGCCGCGTCAGCGCGTCCGCCAGGTCGGTGCCGAACGTCTCGGGGTTCACGACGGCGAGGCGGCGGAACAGGTTCACCGCGTCCTTCAGCGTCTCGTCGGCCTCCTGCGCGAGCCCCAGGTCGAGGAACACCGCCCCGGCCGCGACGAGGTTGCGGGCCAGGTCCGGCTCGTAGCGCGGGTCCTCCTCGGCGAGCGCCTGCCAGGTGCCGAGCGCGAGGTGCATCGAGTCGGCCGCCTGCTGCCGGTTCCCCTGCGCGTGGAACCGGTGCGCGAGCACGCCGGCGACGCGCGCGAAGTCGGCGCGGAAGAGCGCGGGGTGGTTCTGCGCGAGCTCCTGGAACAGCAGCGTGGCGCGGCTGATGGCGGTCATCGCCTCCTCGTCGCGGCCGAGGGTCTGGTAGCGGTAGCCGATCTGCTCCAGGGCGGACGCGAGCTGCGGGGTGGTCTCCGGGTCGTCGAGCGCGATCTCGTGCCAGAGCGCGATCGCCTCCTCCGAGACGGCGAGCACCTCGTCGTGGCGCTGAGCGTTGATGAGCCGCAGTCCGAGGTCCCCCAGCGCGTCCGCGAGCAACGGCCGGTTCTCCGGGTCGCGCTCCACCAGTTCGCGGTAGCACTCGACCTCGGCCTGCGAGGCCTCGACGGACTCCTGGCGCAGGCCGCACAACATGGTGCGGGCGCTGAGCATCCCGTACATCTCGGCGCGGTCGAGGACGTCGCCCGCCCGCTCGACCAGGCGGCGGGTGAGGATCGACGCGATCGCGTCGGTGGCGAAGCGCTCGTCGCGGAAGACCTGCCGGGCGATGGTCTCGGTGGTGGCGCACGACCCGATCTCGGCGGCGATCCGCAGGCTGTCGCAGGCCATGTCACGCACGACCTCCGGGGTGCCGGTGACGAGGTCGTCGAGCCGCGGGCGCAGGTGCGGCCACCGCTGGGCGGCGCGGGCCAGCAGGTCCGGGTCCGGGTCGTCCGGGGTGACGACGGCGAGGTGGTCCTCGGCGACGCGACCGGTCGCGGAACCGTCCTCGTGCTGGAGCAGCCGGCGGACGAGCTGGGTGCGGTTCACGTCGCACGGGTCGCCGCGGACGACCGCCAGCGCGGCCATGTGCAGGTCGAGGACGGTCTCCTGGGCGATGTTCGGCGGGGGCTCGTCCGGCGCGGTGACGTCGAGCTGCTTCGCGAAGTGCTGGCAGGCGAGCGTGAACGACTCGGCTCGGTCGTCGAGGGTCGGCGTGAGGTCGACGGCCAGGACCTCGTGGTCGAAGTCGGCGATGCGCTGACGGGTGGAGGACCACCACCAGCCCGTGGTCCGCGCCGCGAGCAGCACCCGCGTGCGCGCCGGGCCCTGCCGCAGCGTGTCCTGCAGCAGCTCGAAGACGGCCTGCCACGGCAGCCGATCGGCGTCGTCGACCACCAGCAGCCTGCCGTGCTCGGCCTCGTCCCAGTGCGCCTCGGCGAAGCGCTGGAGCAGCCTGGTCTTGCCCGCGCCCGCCGGGGCGTGCAGCAGCAGGGAGGCCCGGGGTGCGGCGCTGTCGCGCCAGAGCTCCAGGGTCTGCAGCTCGGATTCTCGGCCGTGGAAGGGGACCACCTGACGGGTGGGATCCAGCAACGCGGCGACGCTGAGTGCTCGGTCCACCACTTCATAGTCGGACGCGGGTCAGGCCAGGGGTAGGAAGACCACACCATCGTGGTCTTTTCCCGTTTTTCCTTCACTCCATCGCCGACTCGCTTGGAGAACGTCCAACAGCTACCGGCCCACGTCCGGTTCAGCCTGGACTGAAATTGTCGGACCCCCTCGGCACAATGGGAGACGTGCTGGTCGCTCTGGTTGCCGAGGCGGACGGTGCGGGCCGGTGGCAGAAGCTGGACGACGACGGGACCCCGGCGGGTCCCGCGATGGCCGCTGCGTCGCTCGCCTCCGCCGTCGCGTCGCTGGAGCGCGCCCACCGGCCGCGCTGGGTGTGGGCGGACACGTCCGAGATCTACCCGCTGCTGCTCGCCGCCGGGGTGCGCGTCGACCGGTGCTGGGACCTGCACCTGACCGAGGCGCTGCTGCTCGGCGTCGAGGGCCGCCACCGCGAGCCGAAGGAGCTGGCCGGCGCGCTGGCACGGGTGCTCGGGCTGCCCGCTCCCGCGGACGTGGGGCCGCCGAAGAAGGACGACGCGCTGACGTTGTTCGGGCCGGAGCCGGTGGCGCTGCCGGGCGACACGGACCCGTTGGCCGCGCTGTCGCTGGTTTTCCGGGCGCAGCAACGGAATCCGTCGATCGGGCTGCTGATCGCGGCGGAGTCGGCGTCGGCGCTCGTGGCGGCGGAGATGACGTTCCACGGGCTGCCGTGGCGGGAGGACGTGCACGTCCGGTTGCTGGAGGAGGTGCTCGGGCCGCGTCCCGCGCCCGGTCAGCGGCCGAAGCTGTTGCAGGCGTTGGCCGAACAGATCCAGGAGGCGTTCGGCGGCCGGGAGATCAACCCGGACGCGCCGGCCGGCATCGTGCGGGCGTTCGCGCGGGCGGGCGTCGAGGTGCCGTCGGCGCGGCGGTGGGTGCTGAAGAAGGTCGATCATCCTGCTGTGGCACCACTTCTGGACTACAAGGAGCGCGCACGGCTGTGGGTGGCGCACGGCTGGACGTGGCTCGACGCGTGGGTGTCGGACGGGCGGTTCCGGCCCGACTACGTCGTCGGCGGCGTCGTCACGGGGCGGTGGGCGTCGCGCGGCGGTGCGGCGTTGCAGATCCCGCGGCTGATGCGGCAGGCGGTGATCGCGGACGACGGCTGGTGCCTCGTGGCGGCCGACGCGTCGCAGCTCGAACCGCGCATCCTCGCCGCGTTGTCCGGCGACGAGCGGCTGATCGAGGTGTGCGGCGACGAGGACCTGTACGCGGCGCTGGCGGCGGACTCGTTCAAGGGCGAGCGGCCGCGCGCGAAGATCGCGATGCTGTCGGCGATGTACGGCGGTACCTCGGGCGAGGCCGGGCCGCTGCTCGCCGTGCTGCGCAAGCGCTTCCCCACCGCCGTCGGGTACGTGGAGGCCGCCGCGCAGGCGGGCGAGCAGGGCCGGATGGTGCGCACGAGGCTGGGCCGCACCTCGCCCACGCCGTCCGCGGCCTGGCAGGAGCTGACCGGCGGCGCCGACGAGGCGGGCAACGTGTCGAGCTCGTCGCGGCAGGCCGCGCGGAACTGGGGCAGGTTCACGCGGAACTTCGTGGTGCAGGGCAGCGCGGCGGACTGGACGGCGGCGCTGCTGGGCGTGCTGCGGACGAGGCTGCCCGCGGCCGCGCACCTGGTGTTCTTCCAGCACGACGAGGTGCTGGTGCACTGCCCGCGTGAGGACGCCGACGCCGTGATCGAGGCGATCGCCGAGGCCGGGCGCGAGGCGACGCGACTGCTGTTCGGCGAGACGGCCGTGCGGTTCCCCATGAACGCCGTGCCCGTGACCTGCTACGCCGACGCGAAGTAAGTCCAAACGAGACGGTCCGGTGCGCGCCGTTCGTCCGAACGGGCGCTTGTTCTTACGCCGTGAGAGCGCTCTCATAAGTGGACTGCACCCGTGACAAGGAGGTCACTCGCGCATGAAGCAACGCCGCCGCGTCCTCGCGGCCACGACAGCGCTAATTGCCGCGGTACCCCTGGCGATCGCCGCCATGTCCGCCAACGCTTCGATCCCACCCCCTGCATCGGGATGGACGCAGGTGTGGGGTGACGACTTCAACGGTTCCAACGGATCGCTGCCGTCGAGCGCCAACTGGATCATCGACACCGGCCACGGCTACCCCGGCGGACCTGCCAACTGGGGTACGGGCGAGATCCAGAACTACACGAACAGCACCAACAACCTGAAGCTCGACGGCAACGGCAACCTGCGCATCACCGCGTTGAAGGACGGCGCGGGCAACTGGACGTCCGCGCGCATCGAGACCCAGCGCTCGAACTTCAAACCGGCCGCCGGCGGCAAGCTCGCCATCGAGGGCCGCATCCAGATGCCGAACGTGACGGGCGAGGCCGCCCTGGGCTACTGGCCCGCGTTCTGGACGCTCGGCGCGCCGTACCGCGGCAACTACTGGAACTGGCCGGGCATCGGCGAGTTCGACATCATGGAGAACGTCAACGGCATCAACTCGGTCTGGGGCGTTCTGCACTGCGACGTCGCGCCCGGCGGTGCCTGCGGCGAGTTCACCGGCATCGGCAACTCGCGGACGTGCCCCGGCTCGTCCTGCCAGAGCGCCTTCCACACGTACCGCTTCGAGTGGGACGACGCCGCGAAGACGTTCACGTGGTTCGTCGACGGCCAGTCGTTCCACCAGGTCACGCAGGCCCGTGTCGGCGTGAACGTGTGGAACGCGATGACGTCGCACGCGGGCCACTTCATCCTGCTCAACCTCGCGATGGGCGGCGCGTTCCCGAACGCGCTCAACAACAACCAGCCGACCCCTGTCGCGGCCACCCAATCCGGGCACTCGATGGTCGTGGACTACGTGGCCGTCTACTCGGCTGGCGGCACGACCCCGACCACCACCACCACCACCACCACCACGACCACGACGTCGAACCCCGGCGGTGGGGGTTCCGCGTACAACGAGATGCAGGCGGAGAGCGCCTCCGAGCGCTCCGGCGGCTCCGTTGCGCCCGGTGATGGCGGTTCGGGCGTGCACCAGATCGCGAACGGCGGCTACCTGAAGTTCTCCGGCGTCAACTTCGGCACCGGTCCCGCCCGCCAGTTCTACGCCCGCGTCGCCTCCGGCGCCGGGGGCGGGGTGAGCGGCCTCGTCGAGGTGCGGCTGGGTTCGCGCACCGCGACGCCGGTCGGGTCGTTCGCGGTCGGCAACACCGGTGGCTGGGACGCGTGGAGAACCATCCCCGCGAACATCTCGAACATCTCGGGGACGCACGACGTGTACGTGACGTTCACGAGTGGTCAGCCGTCGCCGTACGTGAGCGTGAACTGGGTGAAGTTCGGAACCTGACCCCCTGGGAGCGCCGGGGTGGGCCCGTCCGTTAAGCTGTCATCGCACGACCACGGATGATTAGCTCAGCGGGAGAGCACTACCTTGACACGGTAGGGGTCACTGGTTCAATCCCAGTATCGTCCACGGTTCTCGGGGCGAGTGGTGTTCGCGGAAAGCGCGAACCTGCTCGCCCCGTTGTGTTTTCCGGGGGTGCAACCCCAGACCCCGCCCGGCGGGCTACGCCCCCGGACCCCCGCCCGCGCGCCGTTCGCTGCTTTTCCCAGCGGGTACGGTCGGGGCGTGTACGCCGAACGTCCCGCTCCCGCGGGCCTGGCCTGCCTGTGGACGCGCACGGTGTCGTCGCCGACTGTGCAACGCGTGGTGCCGGACGGCTGCACGGATCTGATGTGGACGCCCGCGTCGGGCGCGTTGTTCGTGGCCGGACCGGACACCGAGGCGCAGCTCGCGTCCGTCTCCCCTGGCACGTTGTACGGCGTGCGGCTGCCGCCGGGCGCGTTCCCGTCGGTGTTCGGAGTGCCCGCCCACGCCGTCCGGGACCAGCGGGTGCCGTTGTCCGAGCTGGTCCCCTCGGCCAGGCTGGAGACCTTCTCGGACATGGTGGCGTTCTGCGCGTCGCGGGTGGTCGTCGATCCCGCGCTGGCGGCGACGGCGTCGTTGCTGCGGTCCGGTGACGTCTCGTCCGCGGCCTGGGAGATCGGGCTGAGCGAGCGCCAGCTGCGGCGGCGGTGCCTGGACGCGTTCGGCTACCCGCCCAAGGTGCTGCAACGGGTGCTGCGGTTCGACACGGCGTTGCGGCTCGCGTGGGCCGGTCGCCCGTTTTCCGCCGTGGCGTCCGAAGCCGGCTACGCCGACCAGGCGCACCTGGCCCGCGAGGTGCGCGCGCTGGCCGGAGTCCCGCTGGGTCAGCTGATCCGGCCGTAGCGGCGCAGCGTCAGCAACGAGTCCATCGTGGCGATGGACCGCCATTCGAAGTTCACGACCGGCGTGAACGCGGGGAAGCCGAAGTTCCAGCCGCCGTCCTCCTGCTGGCCGTTCTGGAGCGCGTCCAGGTCCTTGCTCAGCTCCTCCTCGGAGAACCACCCCCGCGCCAGGCTGTCCGGCCCCTGCGCGAACTCGTGCGGGTCCAGCCCCTCGCCCTCCGCGTACCCCTCGGTGCTCGGCGTGAGGTGCCGGAGCTTCTCGGCGGCGAGCTCGGCGCGGGCCCGGTCGGGCACCACGTCCAGGAACATCGCCGCACCGCGCAGCTCGTACGGGTGGGTGTGCTCGAGCTTCTCGATCTCCTGCCAGCAGTAGTCCGTGGCCCGGTCGAGCCACGGCCCGGTGACCCCGAGCGCGTGCAGCGCGGCGGCGATCTGGCTGGTCAGGAGCAGCCCGCCCTGGTCGTCGGCCTGCACCCACGGCGCCTTGGGGTGGTCCTTCGAGGTGGACAGCCCGAACGGCACGCTGCCGTCCGGACAGGTGGCGTCGAGCCAGGTCAGCACCGACGCGGCGAGCTCGGGAGCGTTCACCTCGCCGAACATCTGGAGCGCGCGCAGGGCGTGCAGCGGCTGGCTGGTGGGCCCGCGGTGGTCGGGCTCGAGCCCGTGCCCGTACCCGCCGTCGTCGTTGCGGTAGGCGAGCACCGCCGAGACCACGTGCTCGGCCTTGCCACCGTCGAAGGCGTGCTCGAACCAGCGTTGTTCCAGCGTGCGGGCGTTGAGCCAGAGGAAGGTCCTCGCTTGTCCGATCATGCCCCGAACCTAGGCCGGTCGGCCCGCGAGGTCTTGAACGAATCGGCCATGTGACCTGATCTGCTGATTCGTTCTCCTCCGCGGGGAACCGGTCCTATGCGAAAATCCTCCAACAGGGGTGTTGGGTTCTTCTGAGGGGAGCTGGCCAGGATGCTGATGTTCGACGCACTCGTACCGATCAAGGCCGCCGCCGTGGGGGCAGCAGCTGGTGCGGCTGCAGCCGCCGGCGCGGCTGCGGGCGCTGGTGGTGGCGGGGTCGCGAAGTTCAGCGTCGAGCCGGAGCAGGCCCAGAAGATGATCGACGGGCTCAAGCAGGCCCTCGAGAAGCTGATGGACCTCCGCAGGGAGAGTGAGGGAATCGGTCGCGTGGGGGCCCCTGGGCCTGACCCGTTCAGCGGCTACGCGACCCTCGCGATGCGCAAGACTGCCGGCGGCGAACCCGGTGGCTACCTGTGGGCGAACCAGGAGGCCCAGAAGGCCCTGGAACAGACCATCAAGAACATCGAGAAGGCGCTCGCCGAGTACCAGGCCACCGACGAAGCGGCACAGACCGCGATGAAGGGCTGACAGACCTTGAAGCGCATGACCGCCTTGCTGACCGCTGTGCTCGCATTCGGCGTGTTGGCGGGGTGCACGAACTCCGAGACCGGCGGCAACCCGACCACGGCCTCGACGACCGGTGGCGGGCAGACGAGCAGCCAGCCCACCAGCGAGGATCCCGGTACGAAGCTCGACGTCACGAAGTTCGTCAGCGCCCCGTGCACCATCCTCACCGCCAGCCAGGTCACCACCCTGGGTTCGGTGCGAGCGCCAGAGCCAGGCACGTCCGCGTTGGGCCCCAACTGCACCTGGGACGGCCAGGACTCCATCAAGAACTCGACCTACGAGATCTCGGTGACCACCGGCAAGGACTTCGATGCCATGAACGAGAACTCCAAGAAGAACGGGGTCTTCGTCGACAAGCAGATCGACGGCGTGCGAGTCATCTCCACGGACAGCACCGACGCGTCGATGTACTGCTTGACCTCGATCCAGGCGTCCAAGACCGATTCCGTCACGGTCCAGATCTCCACCGCCTCGGACGAACGAGCGACCAAGAAGCCGTGCCCGGAGACTGAGCGGGTCGCGCAGCTGATCATCACAAACCTGAAGGGGTAGCGAGATGGCTGGGGATGAGCCGAACATCGGCGGTTTCGCGTTGCTCCCCTTCGCGGGCGGCGAAACGATCTACAAGTGGTTCGAGGCCGGCAGTGGTCCGAGCCAGAGCACCTCGATCGCTTCCGAAGCCTGGCGTGGACTCTCGAACGGCCACGGCGACGTCGCCCAGTTGATCGAGAAGGCCGTTCGCGATTCCGGCGCGGCCTGGGAGGGGTCTGCGGGTGATGCGGCCCGAGGTGGCACGTCACCCCTCGCCGACTGGGCAACGGTCACCGGTGAGACGGCGACCCAGGCCGGCACCAACGCGGACACCGTCGGCAGTGCCTACGCCAACGCAGCGAACGCTATGACCAAGCCTCCGGCGGTGCCGGACAAGCCGTTCCTGAACGACATGTGGCCGTGGGACACGGACTACGACAACGCAGTCGAGAAGAACCAGCAGGTCAGCGAGCAGAACATCCGCGCGTTCAACCAGTACGCCGGAGCTGTGAACGCGACCATGAACAACCAGCCGACGTTCATCGCGCCTACCGCCACCGACGGCTCCGTCCAGGAGCAGCCCGGTAGCAACCAGCGGATCGACCAGGTCGGCTCCAGCAGCAACAACCCGCCGTCCACCGGCAACACCCCCACGCCCGGCGGTGGCGACCGCGGTGGCAGCGACGGCACGAACCTCGCCGGCTGGAAGCCGCCGACCGACGGCACCAACCCGGCGGGTGTCGACGACCCGCGGTTCACGCCTCCCCCGACCGACGACCCGCGCAACCGGCCGCCGACGAACATCGGTGACCCGACGGTGCCGCCCGGTGGCAGGTTCGACCCGAACGACCCGCGTCGTCCGGGTGGGCCGCTCGACCCCAACAACCCGCGTCGTCCCGGCGGGCCGCTCGACCCGAACAACCCGCGCAACCGTCCCGGTGTGCCTGGCGTGCCCGGTGGGCCCGGTGGTGGTTCCGGCGGCGGTCGTGGTGGCGGCGGCGGTGGTGGGCTCGGCGGGCCTGGTGCCGGTGGTGCCGGTGGTGGGCTCGGCGGTGCCGCGGCTGCCCGCGGCATGGGTGGGCCCGGTGGCATGGGCGGTGGCTTCGGTGGTGCGGCCGGCGTTGCCGGTAGCGGTGCCGGTGCCGGCGCCGGTGGCTTCGGGCCTGCCGGTGGTGCTGCGGGTGCCGCCGGTCGGGCCGGTGCGGCCGGCATGGGTGCCGGCGGTATGGGCGCCGGAGCCGGTCGTGGAGAGGGCGCGGAGGACTCGGAGCACAAGTCCGCCTCCTACCTGCAGGAGACCGAAGACATCTTCGGCGACGGAACGATGGTCGCTCCGCCGGTCATCGGCGGATAAGGGGGAAACGTGCTGCGGAGCAGGGTCGCCATCCCTGTCACGGCGCTCTACCAGGCGTGGCAGGCCGCGGGCCTGCCGACGATGCACCGTGCGCTGATCGCTCAGGTCGACTTCGACGAGGGACTCCTCGAGTCGGGTGACGTGAGCGAGCTCGAACGGATGCAGAGGTCGGCGTGGGCGCAGCTCGAGCAGTACGGGCTCGCGCGCGGCGGGCAGGTCCACCCGGACCTGGCCAACGCGCTGCGGCTCGTGGTCGAGGCCGGCGTGGAGTACTGGGCGTTCTTCAGCCTGAAGGACGGCCCCCAGCAGAGCGTGCTGGTCGTGTCGAACGGTCAGGACGCCCTGCGGATCCTGCTCACCCAGGACCAGCAGTTCGTGCTCGAACCGGTGCGGGCGGACGAGGCGCCGCAGGCGTTGGTCGGCGCGCTGCCGCCCACTCCGGCGGGCCGGGGCAACCCGATCACGCTGCCCGCCGACGCGTTGCAGCAGAAGCGCCAGCCGTCCTATGAGGACACCGGCTCGTTCCTGCAGCAGAGCCGGCCGACGAGCACGCCGAACGACCAGCTCGTGGCGCAGCTCAAGGAGATCATGGGCCAGCCGCGCACCGGTGGTGGCCAGGTCTTCTCGGCCAAGCGCGACCACCTCGGCCGCAAGCAGCGCTGCGTGAACCCGTTGACGTTCATCGACACGCCGAACGGGCGCTACCTCGCGGCGAAGAGCGACGGCTGGCTGCGGGTGCAGCCGGCCGACTTCGGCACGCTGGCGCGGATGACCGCCACGATGCCGTAGAACGTGCCACGGCCGGGTCGCGTGCAGCGGCCCGGCCGTTGTCGTGTCAGGAGAACCGCAGCGCGTCCGGTCCCAGGTCGGCCGGGCTGCGGTGCCCGGACAGCCCGAGCGTCAGGTCGAAGTCCGCGAGCAGGCTGCGCAGCACGTGCCGCACCCCGACCTGACCACCGTGCGCGAGCCCGTAGGCGAACGGCCGCCCGACCATCACGGCCTTCGCCCCCAGCGCCAACGCCTTCACGATGTCGGCACCGGTGCGGACGCCGGAATCGAACAGCACGTCGATCTGCTCCCCCACCGCCTCCACGACGGACGGCAGCGCGTCCAGCGACCCGACCGCGCCGTCGACCTGGCGCCCGCCGTGGTTCGAGACGACGACACCGTCCATCCCGTACTCGACGGCCTTGCGCGCGTCGTCCGCGTGCTGGATTCCTTTGAGGACGATCGGCCCGTCCCAGTGTTCGCGCAGGAACGACAGCTGGTCCCACGACTTGTCGGTGCCGGTGAAGAGCTGCACCCACCGCAGGATCGCCATCGGCAGGTCCTCCTCGGGTGAGCGCTGCAGCCCGGCGCGGAAGACCGGGTCGCTGAACGGGATCGCCGTGCCGACGCCGCGCAGGAACGGCAGGTAGGCCTGGTCCAGGTCGTGCGGCCGCCACGCGAGCGTCCACGTGTCCAGCGTGACGACCAGCGCCGTGTAGCCCGCTTTCCGAGCCCGGTCCAGCAAAGAGGCGCACACGTCGGGGTCGTTCGGCCAGTAGAGCTGGTACCAGCGCGGCCCGTCGCCGGACGCCTCCGCGACCTCCTCGATGGTGTGCGACGACGCGGTCGACAGCACCATCGGCACCCCGAGTTCCGCCGCCGCCCGCGCGGTGGCGAGTTCGCCGTCGGGGTGCAGGATCGACTGCACGCCAATGGGTGCGAGCATCACCGGTGCCGGCAGCTCGGTGCCGAGCACCGTCACGCCGAGGTGCCGTTCGGTCGCGTTGGTGAGCATGCGCGGCACGATCCGCACGCGGTCGAACGCCTCGCGGTTCGCGCGCACGGTGGCACCCGAACCGGCGCCTCCCGCCACGTACCAGAACGGTCCCGGGCCGAGCCGGTCGCGCGCGGACTGCTCCAGCGCGTCCGGGTCGGTGGTGAACGGGGGCACGGCGCCGCCGAGCCCCTGCAGGTAGATCTCGTTCTGGTACGCGGCGAAGGAGGTCATGCCGCCTACTTTGCTACGAAACGGGTGGCACGAGCTAGACCCGTGCCCCCGTCGTCCGCTTCCTCTTCACCCCTACCTGCCGCGGCCACCGCGACTCCAGCCAGATCGCCACGGGCGCGGCCGTGACCACTGTGGACACCGTGCCCGCCACCAGGCCGACCAGCAGCGCGATCGCGAAGTTCGCGAGCGACCCGTCGCCGAGCACCAGCAACGCCGACAGCACGAACAGCACACCGATGCCGGTGTTCACGGTGCGCGGCACCGTCTGCACGACCGCGTCCGACACCACGTCCGGGTACAAAGCCTTCAACCGGGAGCCGCGCAGTTCGCGCAGGCGGTCGAAGACCACGACGGAGTCGTTGACCGAGTAGCCGATCACGGTGAGCAGGGCGGCGAGGAACACGCCGTCCGCCGTCTTGCCGAGCCAGGCGAACACGCCGATCAGCACCACGACGTCGCTGAGCAGGGCCGCGACCGTGGCGAGGCCGAGGCGCCAGTCGAAGCGCACGGCCAGGTAGCCGAGCTGGGCGAGGACGGCGATGGCCAGGCCGATCACGGCGTTGCGGCGCAGTTCGGACGACAGCGACGGGCCGATCAGCTCGTTGCTCGACTGGCGGGCGCCTCCGTCGACGGCGGACGAGACGACCTCGCCCAGCCTCGACGACGTCGCGTCGTCGATCGGGCCGGTGCGCAGCGAGACCTCGTTGCCCGAGGACGAGACGACCACGTCGGAGAGGCCCGCGTCGGCGAGCGCTCCCCGCACCCGGCCGGGGTCGATGGTGCCGCCCGCGGTGAAGTCGAGCATGCGGCCGCCGGTGAACTCGACGCCGAGGTTCAGGCCTCGCGCGAACAGGCCGACGAGGGCCACGAGCACCACGGCGCCGGCGCTGATCAGCCACAGCGCCGGGCGGCGGTAGAGCAGGACGGACAGGCGCCGGCGGACCCAGCCGATCGTGTGCAGGCCGCTCAGGCGGGGGCGCTTGGCGATGAACCGGGAGCCGATGACCCACAGCACGAGCACGCGCGACAAGACGAGGGCGCTGAACATCGACGCCAGCACACCAATGGTCAGCGTGACGCCGAAGCCGCGGACCGGGCCCGTGGCCAGCCAGAACAGCAGACCCGCCGCCAGCAACGTGGTCACGTTCGAGTCGGCGATCGCGCTCAGCGCACCGCGGAAGCCGCTCTCCGAGGCGCGCCGGAGGTTGGGTTTGCGCGCGTACTCCTCGCGCGCTCGCTCGAAGATCAGGACGTTCGCGTCGACCGCCATGCCGATGGCCAGCACGAAGCCGGCGAGGCCCGGCAAGGTGAGCGTCGCCCCCACCGCGAGCAGACCGGCGTAGGCGACGCCCGCGTAGCCGACCAGCGCGACGACGGCGAGGAAGCCCGCGAGGCGGTAGGCGACCATGAGGAAGATCGAGGTCAGGGCGATGCCGATGATCGCCGCCTTGGCGCTCGCGTCGATCGCCTCGGCGCCGAGGGTGGCGCCGACGGTGCGCTGTTCGATCACCTCGACCGGTACCGGCAGTGCGCCGGAGCGGACGACCAGGGCGAGCTCCTTGGCCTCGGCCTCGGAGAAGCGGCCGGTGATCGTGGTCGCGCCGCCGCCCTGGCCCGCGCCGCACGGGGTGTCGAGGCTGACCTCGGGCGACGAGATCGGCTTGCCGTCGAGCACGAACGCGATCTGGCGGCCGGGCGTGCCGGACGGCTCGCAGGCCGCCTCGCCGGTGACCTTCTGCCAGGTCTTGGTGCCCTCGCCCTGGAACTGGACGTTGACCACGAAGCCCGCGCCCTGCGGGTTGCGCGCGGACTGGGCGTCGGAGATGCCTTCACCGGTCATCACGGTCTGGCCGTTGCGCTGCACGGTGAGCTGCGCGGTCTGCCCGAGGACCTTCACGGCCTCCTCCGGGTCCTGCACGCCGGGCAGTTCGACGACGATGCGGTTCTCGCCGGAGCGGGCGATGACCGGTTCGGCGACGCCCAGCGCGTCGACGCGGCGGCGCAGCACCTCGAGAGAGCGGTCGGCGGCGTCGGAGTCGCCCTTGGCCTCCAGGACGATCTGGGTTCCGCCGCGCAGGTCGAGGCCGAGGCGGGGGTCGGTGGTGAGCAGCAGGAATGCGGATGCGACGAGGACCCCGAGCGCTATGAGGGCGCGCAGGAGGAGGCCCCGTCGCGCGGTGTCGCGCGACATGGGTGGGAAGACCTTCCGGGACGTGGGTGCTGGAAAAGGGGATTCAGCGACCGGAAGGCGGTGAGCGGGCGGGCTGGGGCGTCCAGCGGATGCCCTCGGGCGTGCGGTGCACGCGGCGGGCGAAGGAGACGACGAACCGGACGGGCAGCGCGGGCTTGGCGACCGGCGGCGCGTCCATCGGCAGCTGGGCCTGCGGCACCTGGGCCGCGTTGGGGTTGTGCGGCTTCGGCGCGGTGACCGGCAGGTTCGCGAAGTCGTGGCCGTGCCGGACGACGGCACCGGACGTGGCGGGCTCGGCGGGCGCGGCGACGATGAACAGCTGTCCGAGGAACAGCAGGAACGCGAGGGCGACCGCGTTGCGACGCATCACCGCTTCCTGCCTCCACCGACGTAGACGAGCGCTCCCCCCACGACAGCGCACAACCAGGAAAGCACAAGTGGCTGCATCGTCGTAGCCCCGAGGAACAACGCGACGGTCCAGCCGAGCAGGACCAGCGCCGACACGCCGAGCAGCGACACCGTCACGGCGAGCTTGCGCAGGCTGAAGAGCAGCCGGAACGGACGCAGCCGCAGCGCCACCACCAGGCAGCACAGCACCACCGCGCCGGTGAAGAACCCCAGGTAGGGCGTCGGCCGGGGCATGCCGGCGACCAGGCCGAGTAAACCGCCGCCGACCAGCAGCAACGACAGCGTGCGCAGCGCACGCCACACCTGCACCTTGTTCAACTGCAGCTGGACGGGCTTCGACGAGCGCCGCCGTTGCACGGTCGCGAGGTTCGTCCTGGAGTCCGCGTCGGACGGGTCGAGCTTGATCGCCGTCCGGTACGCGTGCTCGGCGGTGCCCCAGTCGCGCATCCGCAGGGCCGCGTCGCCGAGCACCTGGAACGCCCGCGCCTCGCTCGGGGCGAGCTGCGAGGCGTGCAGGGCAGAGTCGAACGCCTCGACGGCACCGTCAGGTGCGTTGGCCAGCACCTCGGCGAGCACGACGTAGCACCGCCAGTCGCCGGGCTTGCGCCGCACGGACTCGCGCGCCGCGACCGCCGCCTCCTGGTGCCGGCCGAGGTCGCTGAGCGCCAGGGCCGCGAGGCGCTGGGGCCAGGCGGGCTCGCCGTCGAGCACCATCGCGCGCTTGGCGGAGTCGAGCGCCTGGTCCGCCTCGCCGAGGTCGAGGTGGGCGGCGGCGAGCCGGCACCACGCCTCGGCGTGCCGAGGGTTCGCCGCCACGAGGGGCCGCAACAGGTCGATGGCCTGCCGCGGCTTCCCCGAGGCGGTGAGGTCGGCGGCACGCAGGAGCACCGCTGTCATCGGCTCGGACACGCCGCACAGTGTGACAAAGCATCGGCGGAACCCGAACGGGTGACCTCGGCGGAGGTGGCGGGGAGTGCCGCAGAACCATCGGCGGAGGCAGCCGGGGAGTGCCGCGAAGCCCTCCCCGGCCTCTCGCTCAGACCGACGCGCCGAACCAGCGCGCCAGCTCCCCCTCCAGCTCCGCCTGGTCCTCGCCCACCCACGCCACGTGCCCGTCCGGCCGCACCAGCACCGCCGGCGCGGTCAGCTCCTCGCTCACGTCCACGACGTGGTCGACCCGGTCCGCCCAGCCGGCGGCCGACAACGTCCCGGCCTGGTCGAGCAGGACGCCACGCCCCGAGTGCATCTGCGCGTAGAGCCCGCCGCCCTTGAGCGCGAGGTCCCCGATCCGCCGCCCCACCAGGTCGTTCTCCGAGCCGAGGTCGTACCGGACCGAGACCGCGATGATCTTCTCGATCAGGTACCGGTTGACCTCCTCGAACTGCACGAGCTCGGTGAACAGCCGCCGCACGGCCTGCGGACCGGGCTCGACCTTCATCAGCTCGATCTGCGCGCGGGTGTTGTTGAGCACCTCCTCGGCCACCGGGTGCCGTTCGCTCTCGTAGGTGTCCAGCAGGTCGGAGGAAGCCCGGCCGTGCACGACCAGGGCGAGCTTCCAGCCCAGGTTGAACGCGTCCTGCACGCCGAGGTTCAGGCCCTGGCCGCCGGTCGGCGGGTGGACGTGCGCCGCGTCGCCCGCGAGGAACACCCGGCCGGACCGGTAGCGCTCGGCCTGCCGGGTGGCGTCGCCGAACCGCGAGAGCCAGCGCGGCGAGTGCACGCCGAAGTCCGTGCCGACGACCTTGACGAGTTGCTCCTTGAAGTCGTCGAGCGTCGGCATCACGGCACGGTCCTCGTTGACGCCCTCCGCGGGCACGACGACCCGGTACGTCGCGGTGCCGCCGATCGGGCCGACGCCGAACCGCTTCTGGGTCTTGCGGACCTCCAGCATCAACGGCATCGCCTCCTCCCACGGGATGCCGATCTCCATCTCGCCGAGCAGCGTCTCGACCCGCGACGGTTCGCCGGGGAAGTCGATGCCCGCGAGCTTGCGCACGGTGCTGCGGCCGCCGTCGCAGCCGACCAGGTACTTCGCCCGCAGCGACGTGCCGTCGTCCAGCGAGACGGTCACGCCCTCGTCGTCCTGCGCGAAGGCGGTCACCGTGACGCCCCGCCGGATCTCGGCGCCGAGCTCGGCCGCGTGCTCGGCGAGCAGCCGTTCGGTGACGGGCTGCGGGAGGCCGAGGACGACCGGGTACTTCGTGTCGAGCTTCTCGGGCGCGGGCTTGTCGATGCCCGCGAAGAACCCCGCGAGCGGGTGGGTCGTGCCGGCCTCCAGGAACCGGTCGGCGATGCCGCGCTGGTCCAGGATCTCGATGCTGCGAGCGTGCAGGCCGAGCGCTCGGACGACCTTCGTCGGCTCGGGGTCCCGTTCGAGCAGCACCACGCTCACGCCGTGCACGCGCAGCTCGCCGGCCAGCATCATGCCGGTCGGTCCACCGCCGGCGATGATGACGTCGATCATGGAGTGATCCCCATTTCCCCAGGTGGATGACGTTGGCCGGGGAATGATGAAGCACACCCAGGGTCTTGTGGCAAGGCCCCCGGTGCGCTATACGTTGAAGTGGGAGGAGAGCGGTGCTCTCCCCCTTTCGTCGTTTCTGGGGGTTACGACGTGGTCCGCTGGTACTTCGCCGGCCTCGTGCTGTCGTTCTTCGGAACGAGCGCGATGATGCTGGTCGCCGGGATCTGGGTGAAGTCGCTGACCGGCAGCGACGCGCTCGCCACGCTGGCGCTGCTCTGCGTGTACGCGCCGGGCGTGCTGTCGCCGTGGATCGGCCGGTTCGCCGACTCCTACCGCCGCAAGCCGTTGCTGGTCTGGACAGACCTCGCGATCGTGCCCGCGCTGGCGCTGCTGCTGGTCACCGACGAGCTGTGGGTGATCTTCGCGGTCCTGCTGCTCTACGGCACGAAGGCCGTCCTGGTGAGCGCGGCCGAGCCGGGGTTGCTGGTGGCGTTGCTGCCGCCGGACCGGCTGGCGAAGGTCAACGGACTGCGCATGTCGTTGCAGGAGGGCATGAAGCTGGTCGCGCCGTTGGCGGGCGCGGCGCTGTTCGCGGCGCACGGCGCGTGGCCGGTCGTGGCGATCGACGCGCTGTCGTTCCTGCTGGCGGCCGGTGCCACCGCGATGATCAGGGTCGACGAACCGCCGCCGGCGCCACGCGAGTCGGCGAGCCTGCCGCAGCTGAAGGCGCTGCGGTGGCCGATCGTCGGCGCGGCGACGGCGTTGTTCGCGTCGTCGTTGAACACGGCGGCGGCGTTCCCGCTGGTCGAGAACGGGCTGGGGTACGGGCCGGAGTTCCTCGGCGTGCTCGCCGCCGTGCAGGGCGCCGGATCGGTCCTCGCGGGCCTCACCGGGAAGCACGCGAACGTCCGCGTCGGCCTGGTGCTGGTCTCGGTCGCCGCGCTGGCCCGTGCGACGGGCTGGCTGCCGGCGGTGCTGGTCTCGGGGTTCGTGACCGGGATCGGCCTGGCCTGGACCGTGGTCGCGGTGGCGACGCTGGTCCAGCGCAGGACACCCCCCGCCGTGCTGGGACGGGTCAGCGCGACGGCGATGAGCCTCGTGTTCGGCGCCGTGCCGCTCGGCCTCGCGGCGGGCGCGTTCCTGGTGGCGCACCTGGGTTTCGCGACGATCTACGTGCTCATCGCGGTGGTGACGGCGTTCGCGGCCGCGGTCCGCGAACGTCAGGCCAGCACCCCGGTGCCCTTCAGGTGATCGAACACGACGCGGGTGACCGGGGAGACCCGGTCCGCGTCGGCGGCGGTGAACCACGCCAGTTCGGCGATCTCGCTCGCCGGCGCCAGCTCCCCGGTGAAACCCGCCGAGTAGCAGGTCATCCGCACGGTCTCCCCCTCGGCACGACCGTGCGCCTGCGCCTCGAACACGCCCACGAGCTCGGCGCCGTGCACGTCGACGGACAGCTCCTCGCGGATCTCGCGCGCGAGCGTCTCGACGTCGGACTCCCCCGGCTCGCGCTTGCCGCCGGGCACGTAGAACGTGTCCTTGCCGTGCGAGCGGGCGACGAGCACCCGGCCGTCCACGACGTGGACCCAAGCCACCTTGTCGATCACGCGACCGACCCTAGGCGCTGGCCAGCTCCTTGACCACGCGGTGCGCGTCGGCGAGCGACTCCACGGCGAGCTCGCGGAACTGGTGCATCTGCGGCACCACGTCCGCCAGCGTGAGCTCGGCGTGCACGAACTCGAGCCGCTGGTCGAGCCCGACCATCGACAGCACGGCGCGCAGGTACGGCTCCTGGAAGTCGAAGCCCTCGCGCGGCGTGCCCGGCTTGTACGAGCCACCGCGGGCCGTCACGACGACGACGCGCTTGCCTCCCCACGCGAACGTGCCGTCCTCGCGAGCGAAGTTGGCGGACGTGGCGACCTGGTCGATCCAGGCCTTGAGCGTCGACGGGATCGAGAAGTTGTACATCGGCGCGCCGATGAGGATCACGTCGGCGGCGTCGACCTCGGCGATCAGACCGTCCGCGATGCCCTGGTCGGTGCCGTCCTTGTGCGGGATCGGCGACGCGTGCAGGTCGCGGTAGGTGTAGCCGCTGCCGGGGTTCGCGGCACGCCAGCTGTCGGCGAACGCGCTGGTCACCTCCCGGGTCACGGACCCCTCGTACCGGATGCTCGTGTCGATGTGCAGCAGATTGGTCATACTCGGAACATACGAGCGAAGAATTTCCGAGTCAAGATGTTCTTAGTCGAGAACATCTCTTCTGGGATGTAGGATGGGACACATGGAGGCGCAGCCGGAAGTCATCGAGGCCTGCTTGGAGAAGTGGGACATGAACTGGCTGCTGCACCGCGCCGCCCAGCGGGTCGGCGCCGCGTTCGCCGAGGAGATCACCAAGTTCGGGATCTCGCTGCGCGGTCAGCTCGTGCTGCAGGCGCTCGCCACCGAGGAGGCCCAGCGCACGCAGCTCAAGCTCGGCGCGATGCTCGGCCTCGACAAGACCACGCTGACGAGCGAGCTCGACAAGCTGGAGCGGGCCGGCCTGGTCCAGCGCGTGCCCGACCCCAACGACCGGCGCGTGCGCACGCCGGTGATCACCGACAAGGGCCTCGCGCTGCAGAAGGAGGCGGGCGACGCGCTCGCCGAGGTCGAACGCGCCTTCCGCTCCCGCTTCACGCACGACGAGATGGTCGTCATCCGCAAGGTGCTGCAGGACCTCTCTCGCGGTGAAGGCCCGACGCACGGGTCCTGCATCTAGACCAACGCGCCGAGGTCCGCCTCTCGCAACTGTTCCGGCGTCACGGTCGCCTGCGCGTCCACCAGCGCCTTCAACGCCGTGCCGTGGTCCCACACGTTGACGTTCATCGCCGCCCGCAACCGTCCGTCGCGCAGCCAGAACGCGATGAACTCCCGCGAAGCCAGATCGCCGCGCACGACCAGCTCGTCGTCCGGGCCGGCCAGGCCGCGGTACTCCATGCCCAGGTCGTACTGGTCGGTGAAGAAGTACGGCGACTTCACGTACGGCTCGTCCAGGTCGAGCAACGACCCCGCGACGTGCGTGCCTTGGTCCTTCGCGTTCGCCCAGTGCTCGACGCGGACCCGGCCGCCGTAGCGCGAGTGCTCCTGCGCCGCGATGTCGCCCGCCGCGAAGACGTCCGGCGCGGAGGTGCGCAGCACCGCGTCCACGGCGACACCGCCTTCGGCCAGGTCCAGGCCCGCGGCCTCGGCCAGTTCGAGCCGGGGCGTCGCCCCCACCGCGAGCACCGTCACGTCCGGGTGCAGTTCGGTGCCGTCGTCGAGCCGCACCCCGGACGGCGAGAAGCTGTCCACTCCCGCGCCCAGCTCGAACTCCACGCCGTGCTCCTCGTGCAGGCCGCGGAACATCGCGCCCATCTCCGGGCCGAGCACGCGCACGAGCGGTTCGGCCAGCGGGTCGACCACCGTCACGCGGCAGCCGTGGGTGCGGGCTGCGGCCGCCACCTCGCAGCCGATCCAGCCGGCGCCGACGATCACGACGTGCCTGCCCTCGCGCAGCGCGGACTTCAACGCCACCGAGTCGTCCAGCGTGCGCAGCACATGTCCTTGTGCGCCAGGCAGGACGCGCGGCCGTGAGCCCGTCGCGAGCAGGAGCCGGTCGTAGGACCGCACTGCTCCGTCCGAGTCCACGACCGTGTGATCGCCGGGCCGCAGTTCCAGCACCGACACCCCGAGCTGGAGGTCGATCTCGTTGTCGGAGTAGAAGCTCGGCTCGTGCACCCACGCGGGTTCCGCAGCCTTGCCCAGCAGCACGTCCTTGGACAGCGCGGGAAGCTCGTACGGGCGGTGGTGTTCGGTGCCGAACATGGTGATCTTGCCGCCGTAGCCGCGATCGCGGAGCGCACCCGCCGCGGAGGCACCGGCGAGACCCGTGCCGACGATGACGATGCGTTGCGGTTCCGCCATTTTCACCCCTCCAGGTGACCTATTCTCGTCCCGAGTGCGACGCTAACCGCAGCTCGGCACGGTCGCTGGACGGAGACGCGAAACCTCCGTCATGACAGCCGGTGACGCACGTCTCCCAGACGTGAGCGCCGGTGGCACCGAGCCGGCGCGCCGAGTGAGCTGGAGGAAGAACCCCGTGGGAGCACCAGAGGAGTGGCAGGTGAGCTGCCGCGACATCGCTTCGCGCCGACGGGACATGACGGTGTTCGTCAGCCAGGGGCACATCGTGATCACCGTGCCGCCGGGGGAAGCCGCCGTCTTGACGCCACTGGAGGTCGGTCGCCTGCGGGCGGCGTTGCGCGATGCCGTCGTGAGCGCGTCCAACACAGACGTGTGACCGCAGTCACACCGTTACCTACTCGCTAGTAGGTAGATGGCAGAGTGGGTCGCATGGTGACCCGCGTGCTGCTGACCCTGGTCAAAGCCGGAGTGATCCGGCCGTTGGGCCCGCGCGGGCTCGCCGGCACCGTCCGCGGGTACCTGCACTGGGACATCACGCTGGCGTGGGGCTACCAGACGGGCGCGGGCCGGCACCCCGACCGCGCGGCGATCGTCGATGACGAGGGCGTGCTCACCTACGCCGAGGTGCACGAGCGCACGAGCAGGCTCGCGCACTCCTTCCGCGCGAGGGAACGCGTCGGGCTGCTGTGCCGCAACGGCCGCGCGTTCATCGAGACGATGACCGCGTGCACGAAGGTCGGCGCGGACGCCGTGCTGCTCAACACCGGCCTGAGCGCGGCACAGCTGGCCCAGGTCGCGCGGGACCAGGAGATCGACCGGATCGTCGCCGACCGCGAGTTCGCCGGCGCGCTGCCGGACCTGCCGACGTTCTTCACCGACGAGCTCGAGTCGCTAATCGCCAACGGGTCCACCGCGGCGCTGCCCCGCAGGCCCCCGCGCGGCCGGTTGATCATCCTCACCTCCGGCACCACCGGCGCGCCGAAGGGCGCCCGCCGCCCGGAACCCGCGAGCCTCGCCCCCGCCGCCGCGCTGCTGTCCCGGATCCCGCTCAAGCACGGCGACGTCATCTCCATCACCTCCCCGCTCTTCCACGCGTGGGGGCTCGCCGCGTTCCAGCTCGGGCTCGTGCTCGGCGCGACCCTGGTGCTGCGCCGCCGGTTCGATCCCGCGCAGGCGCTGAAGGACGCGAACCGGTGCACCGCGATGTTCGTCGTTCCCGTGATGCTGCAACGGATGCTGGAGGTCGGGCACCGGCCGAACCTGCGGATCATCGCGTCCAGCGGCTCCGCGCTGCCGCCGAAGGTCGCCGCCCGGACGCTGGAGGAGTTCGGCCCGGTCCTCTACAACCTCTACGGCTCAACGGAAGTGAGCTGGGCGAGCATCGCCACCCCGGAGGAGATGCTGCGCGAGCCCGGCACGGCGGGCAAACCCCCGCTCGGCACCCGACTGGCCATTGTGGACGACCACGGCACACCGGTGGCACCGGGCGAGACCGGGCGGATCTTCGTCGGCAACGAGATGCTCTTCGACGGCTACACCAACGGCACCAGCAAGGAGTCGCTGGACGGCCTGATGTCGACCGGCGACCTCGGCTACGTCAAGGACGGGCTGCTGTTCGTGGCCGGCCGCGACGACGAGATGATCGTCTCAGGTGGCGAGAACGTCTACCCACACGACGTCGAGGACCTGCTCTCCACCCTCGACGGCGTCACGGAGGTCGCGGTGCTCGGCGTGCCGGACGAGGAGTGGGGCCAGCGCCTCGCCGCCTACGTCGTCGGCGCGGAAACGCTGACCGCCGAACAGATACGTGAACACGTGAAGGCCCACCTGGCGCGGTACTCCGTTCCCCGGGATGTTTTCTTCGTCAACGAGTTGCCCCGCAACGCGGCCGGAAAAGTGCTGAAACGCCAGTTGCGCGAACACCACTAGAGTCAGGCCCCGAGTGAGGGGGCTTGACCATGACGGTTCCCGGCAGAACCGCGGATCCGCGGTCCACCGCCGTGCACAACCTGCGCGAGGCGCGCATCGCCCTGGACGAAGGCAGGCCGGGCGAGGCGTTGGAGCACGCGGAGAAGGCGGTGGCTGCGTTCTCGTGGCTGGACGACGCGGAGGGCGTGGCCGAGGGTGTGCTGGCGCAGTCGGTGGCGCTGGGCAAGCGGGGGCTGTGGCCCAGCGCGCTCGACACGATCGACAAGGTGCAGGCGATCGCCGCGGCCAACCGCCACATCGGACTCCAGGCGCGGTGCAGCTTTTCCCGTGCCGTGGTGGAACAGCGTCTCGATTCGCGGGAGCGCAGCTTCAACTCCTTCGCCCGCGCGCTGGGTCTCGCGGAGCTCACCGGGGACAACGAGCTGATCGGCTCGGTGCTGTTCGAACAGGCACGGGTGTTGCGCGTGCAGTACCACGAGCACTGCACGATCCGCACCGAGGAGAGCCGGTGCAGCCTCGACGGGGAACCGTGCGTGCGCAAGCTGCGCCGCGCGGAGGCGTTGTGCGCCCAGGTCCGCGACCGCTGGAAGACGCTCGGCGACCCGGTGCGGATGGCGATGGTGAACGTCCTGCTGACACACGTGCGCATCGATCTGGGTGAACTTGACCGCGCGCACCGCAGCTGGCAGCGCGCTGACCAGTTGCTTGCCGGAAGGACCCGTCCGGCGGCGCGGGCGGAGGCGTTGATGGCGCGGGCTCGGCTCAGTGGCTCGAGGGAGCGTTACGCGGAGCAGATCGCCCAGCTGTCGCAGGCGGCCGAGCTCGCGATGAGCTGCCTGGCGCGGGAGGTGGCGGTGCACGCGCACCAGCAGCTGAGCGAGGCGCACGAGCGGTGCGGCGATCTGGAACGGGCGCTGCGGCACGCGCGGATGCAGCTGGAGCAGTACCGGTTGTGGGAGCTGCAGGAGGGCCGCGACCTGCTCCGGATGCGCGAGCACGACCTGTCGTCACGGCTCGTGGAACAGTTGGCGCACAAGCGTTTTGAGCCTAGGCGGGAGGATGCGGCGGTGCGCGTCCCGCACTCCGGCGAGCTGCACGAGACCGGTACCGCGGAGCACACGAACGCCCGGATCGCCCACGCGTTGCGGGCGGGACTCACCAAACGCGGCATCGAGGTGCTGCGGCTCGTGGCCGCCGGGGAGAGCACGGCGATGATCGCGGAGTCGCTCGGCCTGTCCCCCAAGACCGTGCAGAACCATCTACAGCGCATCTACACGACCCTTGACGTCAACGGCCGCGCCGGCGCCATCGTCTGGTGGATGAACCTGACAGCGCGCTAGACATGCATTGTCAAACGATTGACAACTGCTCCGACCAGACAAGTTGACCATCGTCCGTTCGGTCGCTCGACGCCGACCGGGAACTGCCGGTTAGCGGGTGATTTACCTACGCTCACGCGGTTGAATTGGGTGTCGTGATGGGTAACAGGTCTGTGTCATGCTCCGGTAACAAGGTGTCCGGTTGACGAGCGAGGGGCGGTCATGGGGAGGCAACGCCGCCGGGCCGAAGCGTCAGTGCTTGCGCAGCGCGATGCGTGCCACGTCCCGCCACAGCAACGGGTCGACGCCCTCGGGGTTGATGTGCTCCAGCAACGCGGCCAGCGCCGTGCGCGCGTCCCCGCTCTCGTCCGGGTCGACCTCGTCCGCCGCCCGCACGAGCAGCAGGTGACACCGCAGCTGCTGCTCCTCGTCGAGCCGTCCCGTGGCGAGCGCGGCCTCCGCGAGCGCCCGCGCCCGGTCGACCTCTCCCTCGCGCAGCGCCAGTTCCGCCCGCAACGCGCGGGCGTGGGCGAGCAGTCCCTCCGGCCGGCGCAGCGCCGCGACGGTCTTCTCGACCTCGTCCAGCAACGCGACCACGTCGTCGAGGTTCACCCCCGGCGAGCGCAGCGAGATGGCCGCCCCCGCCAGGCGGACCCGGCAGCCGTACTCGGGATCGCCCTCGAAGTCGTCGAGCAGCGCCACGGCCTCGCGGATGCAGTGCGCGGCCTCCGTCCTGTCCCCCAGGCGATCCGCGACCTTGGCGCGCACCCACCACGTGGAGATCGCGAGGCGGTCGCGGCCGAGTTCGGGCAGCCGCACCGAGAGCTGGTCCACGACCTGTTCGGCGTCGGCCAGCCGCCCGGCCGCGGCGAGCTCCGCGCACAACGCGATGAGAGCGCGCGTGTGGACGCGACGCACCCGTTCGCCGTCACCGGCCGCCAGCTCCACGGCCTCGGTCGCGGCCTTCACGGATTCGGCCGTCCGGGCGAGGCGCCGCAACGAGGATGCGCGCAGGATCTCCACGAGCGCGTCCACCGCCGGACCGGGAGACCACGACTTGCGCAGCTTCCCCGCCGCCAGCAGCAGGCCCTCGTGGTCGCGTTGCCGGGCGAGCACCGCCAGCCGCGTCCAGCGGACGCACCAGCCGAACATCTCCTCGTCGGTGCGCTTTCCCAGCGTGTCCAGCAGGTCGACGGCCAGCACCAGGTCGCCGTCGTGGTAGGCGAGCAGGGCCTCGCACCACGCGAGCGCCTCGTCCTGCACGGCCGTGCGGTCCTCGTCGACCACGAGCTCGGACGGGTCGACGCCGAGCACCTCGGCGAGCCGGCGGACGACGGTGGGCGACGGGACTCGTTCGCCGGACTCCAGGCGCGACACGTAGCTCATCGAGACGCCGGGGCACGCGAGGTCCTTTTGCGACAGACCGCGCTGCAGCCGGACCGCCCGCAACCGCGCACCGAACCTCGTCAACGACTTCCTGCCCTCATCCACGGCCGCCACCCAACGAAGGAGCCCTCAATGAAGTTGAACACTATCGCCCGGACCATCGCGGCCGTGATCCTCAGTTTGGGGGCGGTGCTCGCGATGTCCGGCGCGGCGTCGGCGGACGACACGGACTCGAAGTTCACTCCCCCGTACTGCGCCCAGCCCTGACCGTCCCGACCGGCCGGGGTGGTCCCGCCTCCCTCGCAAGCGGGACCACCCCGGCCACCGACACACGGATTTCCCCCTCCTGACCACACCGCCCCGCGCGGGTGAGGCACCCTTGAGGGGTGACTCTGCAACTGCGCACGCCTCGTCACCAGGTGAGCCCGAAGTCCGTCCTGCTGTGGACGATGCAGGCCGCCGTCTTCTGGCTCGTGCTGTTCGTGCCCCAGCTGGTCGTGTACCTGCTGGTGGACGAGCCGCCGACGTGGGAGTTCGTGCTCATGATCGCCACGGCGGTCGTCGGCGTCGTGCACACCGCGGTCGAACCGACCTGGCGCTACCGCGTCCACCGCTGGGAGACCACGCCGGACGCCGTGTACACGCTCTCCGGCTGGCTGAGCCAGGAGTGGAGGGTCGCGCCGGTGTCGCGCATCCAGACGATCGACACGAAACGCGGGCCGTTCCAGCAGATGCTCGGCCTCTCGACCGTCACGGTGACGACGGCGTCGGCCGCCGGTCCGGTCGAGATCGAGGGCCTCGACCACGAGACCGCGCAGAGGCTCGTGGTGGAGCTGACGAACACCACCCAGGCCACGCCGGGTGATGCCACGTGAGCCTCCCCTCCGAGGTCCCGGCGGGACTGCCCGCCGCACCGGAGTTCGCGGAACCGTTGCAGGAGTGGCACCGCCTGCACGTGCGGATGCTGGTCGTGCGGCCGCTCAACGAGGGCATCGCGATGCTGGTGCCGATCCTCGTGCTGCTGTTCACCGGCAACGGCGAGAAGTGGCGGCTCATCGCGTCCGGCGCGACGGTCGCGGCGATCCTCACCTTCAGCTATCTCATCTGGCGCACCACGAAGTACCGCATCACCGACGAACGGGTCGAGCTGCACACGGGTCTGCTGACGCGCAAGCAGCTCGCGGTGCCGCGTGATCGCATCAGGACGGTCGACCTCACCTCCAAGCCCGGCCACCGGATCTTCGGCCTGTCCGCGGTGCGGATCGGCACGGGCCAGCAGGACGTCCCGGGCACGGACGGCCTGACGCTCGACGCGGTGACGCAGCAGGAGGCCGAACGGCTGCGTTTGTTGTTGCTGCAGAAGGGGGTCGCGCCTCGTCCGGCGGCCGCGGAGGGCGAGCACGCGGAACCGGTTCCGGTGCCCGAGTCCGAGGTGATCTCGCAGCTCGACCTGAAGTGGCTGAAGTACGCGCCGCTGTCGTTGTCCGGTCTCGTCGCGATCGGTGCCCTCTTCGGCGTGCTGTCGAACTACGCCGACGACCTGGGCCTGCACCCGGTGCAGGACCTGTGGGAGTGGCTCTTCGAGAACCCCAGCCTCGCGCTCTTCGCCGGCTTCCTGGTGGCGCTGGCCGTCGTCGGGCTGATCCTCTCCGTGCCGCTCTACATCCTGCAGTTCTGGAACTACCGCCTGACCCGCGAGCCGGACGAAACCCTGCGCGTGCAGCGGGGTCTGCTCACCACCCGGTCGGTCTCGGTGGAGGAGCAACGACTCCGGGGCGTCGACATCCAGGAACCGCTGCTGGTGCGCGCCGGCAGGGGTGCGAAGCTCGCCGCGGTCACCACGGGCCTGGGGTCGAAGGGCGAGAGCAACCTGTTGCTGCCGCCCGCGCCGCTGTCGGTGGCGCACCAGGTGTCGCGGGACGTGCTCAAGGTCGGCAACGACCCGACGACGTTGCGGCTGCGCAGGCACCCGTTCGCCGCGTTGCGCCGCAGCCTCTTCCGGCACACCGCGCCGTGGATCGTGATCGCCGTCGGTCTCGCGGTCTTCGCACCGTCGTGGGCGTGGCCGATCCCGGTGGCGGTGCTGCCGTTCGCCGCGCTGGTCGGCTGGGACAACTACCGGTCGCTCGGCAACGCGCTGGACGAGCGGTACCTGGTGACGCGCAACAACTCCCTCGTCCGCAGCACGGTCGCGCTGCAGCGCACCGGCATCATCGGGTGGCGCATCCGGCGGTCGTTCTTCCAGCGGCGCAGCGGGTTGATGACGATCGGCGCGACGACCGCCGCCGGTGCGGGCGTCTACCACGTCACCGACGTCGGCGAGGCCGACGGGCTGGCCCTGGCGGACGCGGCCGTGCCGGACCTGCTGCGGCCGTTCCTCGTCGAGTCCGGTGTGGACGGTCAGGCGGAGCGGAACGTCTGACGGTAGGCGCTCGGGGACACCCCGATCGACGCGGCCAGTTGCTGCCGCAGAGCCGCGCCGGTGCCGAAGCCGGCGTGGTTCGCGACCTGGTCGATCGGCAGGTCGGTGGACTCGAGCAGGTGCCGGGCCCGGTCGACGCGCTGCTGCGTCAGCCACTGGCCCGGCGACATGCCCGTCTCCGCGCGGAAGCGGCGGGTGAACGTGCGCACGCTCATCCGCACCTGCGCGGCCATCGCGGCGAGGTCGAGCGGTTCTTGGAGCCGCTCCAACGCCCACTCGCGGGCCAACGCGGTCGAGGTGTCCGGGTAGCTCGGCACCGGCCGGTCGACGAACTGGGACTGCCCGCCCTGCCGCCACGCCGGCACGACGCAGTAGCGGGCGATCCAGTTCGCGACCTCGCTGCCGTGGTCGGACCGGATGACGTGCAGGCAGAGGTCGATGCCCGCCGCGACGCCCGCCGAGGTGAGCACGTCGCCGTCGTCGACGAACAGCACGTCCGGGTTGAGCCGCACCTTCGGGTAGAGGCGGCGGAACTCGTCGGTGGTGTTCCAGTGCGTGGTCGCGGGCCTGCCGTCGAGCAGCCCGGCCGCCGCCAGCACGAACGCGCCCGTGCAGATCGACATGATCCGCGGCGCCTTCGTCGTCGTGAGCGCCTCCAGGACGGCCGGTTCGAGCCACCCCTCGCGCGCCGGCTGGTAGTAGGTGCCGGGCACGAGCACCGTGTCCGCGTCCTTCAGCACCTCCAGGCCGTGCTCGGGCGCGATGGTGAAGCCGCCGCTCGTCGGGATCGGGCGGCGGTCCGGCGAGCAGACGACGACCTCGTAGCGGTCCCTGAGCCGGGCGAACATGTGCGTCGAGCTGCCGAGGTCGAACGCCACCGACTGCTCCAGGGCGAGAACGGCGATCCGGTGCATGGCCCGATTCTTTCACATGTTGGCCATCGGGCCACTGGTTGCCGCGTCGCTTTTCGCCGAACCTGGTCCGCGTGAGACTGCATTGGGCCTGGGTTGTCGCAGGGGTGTCCTTCATCGCCCTCGTGGGTGCCGCGTCGTTCCGCGCGGCGCCGGGAGCGTTGATCGAGCCGTTGCGGGCGGAGTTCGGCTGGAGCACCGGCACGATCTCGCTCGCCATCTCGATCAACCTGTTGCTGTACGGGTTGACCGCGCCGTTCGCGGCCGCGTTGATGGACAAGTTCGGCGTGCGCGTCGTCGTCACCTACGCGTTGACGATGGTCGCGATCGGCAGCGGCCTCACCGTGTTCATGACCGCGTCGTGGCAGCTGATCCTGCTGTGGGGCGTCGTGGTCGGGCTGGGCACCGGGTCGATGGCGCTCGCGTTCGTCGCGACGATCACCGGACGCTGGTTCGTGAAGCACCGCGGCCTGGTCACGGGCGTGCTGACGGCTGGTGGCGCGGCCGGGCAGCTGGTGTTCCTGCCGCTGGTGGCGTGGCTGTCCGGGTCCTACGGCTGGCGGTACGCGTCGCTGGTCATCTGCATCGCCGCGTTCGCCGTGGTGCCGCTGGCCGCGTTCTTCCTGCGCGAGTACCCGCGGGACGTGGGTCTGCTGCCGCTCGGCGCGACCGAGGACACTCCCCCGCCGCCGTCCGGTGGCGCGGCCCGTCGTGCCCTGGGCGCGTTGACCTCGGCCGCTCGCACCCGGCCGTTCTGGCTGCTGGCCGGCGGGTTCGCGATCTGCGGAGCCTCGACGAACGGGCTGGTGGGCACGCACTTCATCCCCGCCGCGCACGACCACGGCATGCCGACGACGACCGCCGCCGGGCTGCTGGCGCTGGTCGGCGTGTTCGACATCGTGGGCACCATCGCGTCCGGTTGGCTGACCGACCGGGTCGACTCGCGGCTGCTGCTGGCGGGCTACTACGCGTTGCGCGGCCTGTCGCTGATGCTGCTGCCGCAGCTCTTCGCCGAGTCGGCGCACCCGTCGATGCTGGTGTTCATCATCTTCTACGGCCTCGACTGGGTCGCGACCGTGCCGCCGACCGTGGCGCTGTGCCGCCAGTACTTCGGCATGTCCGGACCCGTGGTGTTCGGCTGGGTGTTCGCGTCGCACCAGCTCGGCGCGGCCCTCGCGGCGTCGGCGGCCGGGCTCACCCGCGACCACCTGGGCAGCTACGACCTGGCCTGGTACGTCGCGGGCGGGCTCTGCATCGGCGCGGCGGTGCTGTCAGCGTCGCTTGCGCGAGGTCCCGAAGAGGCCCCGCGTGATCTCGCGCGCCAGGGCGCTGCCGGCTGACCTCAGGAACGACTTGACGGCGCTGTTGCCGAGCACCTTCTCGACCATCCCCGGTTCCTCCTTCTCGCGCTTCGGCTCGGGAGGGGCTTCCGGGGATTGTTCCTGTTGGGGCGGCGCGACTTTGGCCATCAGCTGCTCGTAGGCCGACTCGCGGTCGACGGTCTCCGCGTACTTGCCGTGGAGATCGCTTTGCCGAGCCGCCTGCTTGATCGCGTCGTTGCCGATGGTGTCCATCAACGAGCGCGGCGCCCGCAGCCTCGTCCACGCGACCGGGGTCGGCGCGCCCTTCTCGCTCAGCACCGTGATGACCGCCTCGCCGATGCCGAGCGACGTGAGCGCCTTCTCCAGGTCGTAGTGCGGGGTCGTCGGGTACGTCTTCACCGTGCGCGCCAACGCCTTCTGGTCGTCGGGCGTGAACGCGCGCAGGGCGTGCTGGACGCGCGCGCCGAGCTGCGACAGCACGTCGTTCGGGATGTCGGTCGGCAGCTGCGTGCAGAAGAAGACGCCGATGCCCTTGGACCGGATGAGCTTCACGGTCTGGGTGATCTGGTCGAGGAACGCCTTGGAGGCGTTGGAGAACAGCAGGTGCGCCTCGTCGAAGAAGAAGACGAGCTTGGGCTTCTCGACGTCGCCCTCTTCCGGCAGCGTCTCGAAGAGCTCGGCCAGCAGCCACATCAGGAACGTGGAGAACAGCGCCGGGTTGCCCTGCAGCTCGGCCAGTTCGAGCAGGCTCACGACACCCTTGCCGTCGCGTTCGCGCATCAGGTCGGCCGGGTCGAGCTCGGGTTCGCCGAAGAACCGGTCGCCGCCCTGCGCCTCCAGGTTGACGAGCGCCCGCAGGATCACGCCCGCCGTGGAGCTCGAGACACCGCCGATGCCCTTGAGGTCGGCCTTGCCCTCGTCGCTGGTGAGGTGCTGGATGACGCTGCGCAGGTCCTTCGTGTCGAGCAGCGGCAGACCTTTCGAGTCCGCCCAGTGGAAGATCAGCCCGAGCGTCGACTCCTGGGTGTCGTTCAGGCCGAGCACCTTCGACAGCAGGATCGGCCCGAAGCTCGTGATCGTCGCCCGCAGGGGCACCCCGATGCCGCCCGTGCCGATCGACAGGAACTGCACGGGGAAGGCCGTCGCCGTCCAGTCGTCCCCGGTGTCCTGCGCGCGGGTCTTCGTCCGGTCGCTGTCCTGGCCCTGCTGCGACAGACCGGACAAGTCGCCCTTCACGTCCGCCATGAGCACCGGCACGCCGTTGTTGGAGAGCTGTTCGGCGAGCAGTTGGAGGGTCTTGGTCTTGCCCGTTCCCGTTGCGCCTGCGACAAGTCCGTGGCGGTTGACCATGGACAACGGGATGCGGACGTGTGCGGTCGACTCGACGGTCCCGTCGACCAGCACGGCACCGAGTTCGATGGCAGCGCCCTGCGACGCGTACCCGGCAGCGATCTCAGCTTGAGCCGTCATGCACGGGGAGCGTAACCAGGTTGCTGCACGCCGCCACTCGAAGTTGACGCTCCGCGCAGTAATGTTCGGGGCGTGATGGATCGTCTGGTGTGGATCGACTGCGAGATGACCGGACTCGACTTGGGCAAGGACGCTCTGATCGAGATCGCGGCACTGGTCACGGACGCCGAGCTGAACGTGCTCGGCGAGGGTGTGGACATCGTGATCCACGCCTCCGACGAGGTGCTCGATTCGATGCCGGAAGTCGTCATGCAGATGCACGCCAAGTCGGGCCTGACCGAGGAGGTGCGCGCCTCCGCGGTCTCGTTGGAGGAGGCCGAGGCCGCCGTGCTGGCCTACATCAAGGAGTGGGTGCCGGACCCCCGGACCGCTCCCCTGGCCGGCAACTCCATCGCCACCGACCGCGGCTTCATCGCGCGCGACATGCCTGCTCTGGACGCCCACCTGCACTACCGCATGGTCGACGTGTCGTCGATCAAGGAGCTGTGCCGGCGCTGGTACCCGCGCATCTACTACGCGCAGCCGGGCAAGGGTCTCGCGCACCGGGCGCTCGCGGACATCGTCGAGTCGATCCGGGAGCTCGCGTACTACCGGCGGACGGCGTTCGTGCCGCAGCCCGGTCCGACGACCGAGCAGGCCCAGGCCGTGGCCGCTGACCTGCTGAAGGACGTCAAGTAGACCCCGATTTCAATATCGGTGGCTGCCGTTGCTATGCTTTCCTCGCCGGTCAACGACCGGCACATGGTGGGTGTAGCTCAGTCGGTAGAGCACTGGGTTGTGATCCCAGGTGTCGCGGGTTCAAGTCCCGTCACTCACCCTTTGTCGAAAGGCCTCCGCTTTTGCGGGGGCCTTTCTTCACGTTTACGGGAGCCTTCATGACCACGCTCGTCGCCAAGGACCTCGCCGCCGGTCACGGTGATCGCGTCCTCTTCTCCGGCCTGGACCTCGTCGTCGCCCCCGGCGACGTCATCGGCCTCGTCGGCGTGAACGGCGCGGGCAAGTCGACGTTGCTTCGCACGTTGGCCGGCCTGATCCCCGCCGAGTCGGGTCGCGTCACGCTGAACCCGCCCTCGGCCAACGTCGGCCACCTCGCGCAGGAACCGGAGCGCTTCGAGGGCGAGACCGTGCGCGACTTCCTGGCCCGCCGCACCGGCGTCGCCGAGGCGCAGCGCACCCTGGACGCCGCCACGGAGGCGTTGACCGCGGGCAACGACGAGGGCTACTCCGACGCACTGGACCAGTGGCTCGCGCTCGGCGGCGCGGACCTGGAGGAACGCTCACTGGAGGTCGTCGCCGACCTCGGCCTGTCCGTGGGCTTGGACGCGTTGATGACCTCGCTGTCCGGCGGCCAGGCGGCCAGGGCCGGCATGGCCTCGCTGCTGCTGAGCCGCTACGACGTGTTCCTGCTCGACGAGCCGACCAACGACCTGGACCTCGACGGTCTGGAGCGGCTGGAGAAGTTCGTCACGGGCCTGCGCGCCGCCACCGTGCTGGTGTCGCACGACCGCGAGTTCCTGGCCCGCACGGTCACGAGCGTGCTGGAGCTCGACCTGCACCAGAACGCCGTGCACCTCTACGGCGGTGGCTACGAGTCGTACCTCGAGGAGCGCGCACGGGCCCGTCAGCACGCACGGGACGACTACGAGGAGTACGCGGACACCAAGTCCTCGCTGGAGGCCCGTGCGCGCATGCAGCGCGCGTGGATGGAAAAGGGCGTGAAGAACGCACGGCGCAAGGCGGGCGACAACGACAAGAACGCCCGCAAGTTCCGTGCGGACGCCACGGAGAAGCAGGCGTCGAAGGCCCGTCAGACCGACCGCATGATCGAACGGCTGGACGTCGTCGAGGAGCCGCGCAAGGAGTGGGAGCTGCGGATGGAGATCGCCGCCGCACCCCGGTCCGGCGCGGTGGTGGCGTCGCTGCGCGCGGCGGTGGTCGAGCGCGGGGGATTCCGGCTGGGCCCGGTGGACCTGCAGATCGACTGGGCGGACCGGGTCGCGATCACCGGCGCGAACGGCGCGGGCAAGTCGACGCTGCTCGCCGCGTTGCTGGGTCGTGCGGAACTGTCCTCGGGCTACGCGACGCTGGGCTCCGGCGTCGTGGTCGGCGAGGTCGACCAGGCGCGCGGGCTGTTCCTCGGCGACCTGCCGCTCGTGGACGCGTTCCAGGAGGCCGTGCCGGAGATGAACCCGGCCGACGTGCGGACGTTGCTCGCGAAGTTCGGCCTGAAGGCGGCCCACGTGCTGCGTCCCGCCGGGTCGCTGTCACCGGGAGAGCGGACGCGGGCGGCCCTCGCGCTGCTGCAGGGCCGCGGGGTGAACCTGCTGGTGCTCGACGAGCCGACGAACCACCTGGACCTGGCCGCGATCGAGCAGCTGGAGTCGGCGCTGGAGAGCTACACCGGCACGTTGCTGCTGGTCACGCACGACCGGCGGATGCTCGAGGCCGTGCAGGTGAACCGTCACCTGACCGTGTCGGGCGGCCAGGTGACGGTGTCGTAGCTAGCGGTTGCCCTGCACCCAGGTCGCCCACGGGACCTGCCAGTCGCCGAAGCCGTCCCACGACTCCAGCGCCGGCCCGCCCGAGTTGGTGACGATGACGACGTCGCCCTGCTTGCTGTTGTCGAACACCCACTTGGCGTTCTCGGGCGACAGGTTCAGGCAGCCGTGGCTCACGTTGCGCTTGCCCTGGTCGCCGATGGACCACGGTGCGCCGTGGAAGAAGATGCCGCTGTTGGACATGCGGTACGCCCAGTCGACCGGCGTCTTGTAGCCGCCGTTCTCCAGCGCGAGACCGTACGTCGTGGAGTCCATGATCATGTGGGCGTGCTTCTCCATCAGCACGTACGTGCCGGTGGGGGTGGCGTCGGCCGGCTTGCCCATCGACGTCGGCATGGTGCGCACGACCTGGCCGTTGACCTTGGTGACCACCTGGTGCGTCTGGCCGTCGGCCTCGTGGATGACCTCGTCACCGACCGTCGTGGTGATCGTGCGGTCCTCCTGGCCGTAGATGCCGTCACCGATGTGCTTGCCGTAGACCTTGATGTTCATCGTGATCTTGGTGCCCGACTTCCAGAACTTCTCCGGACGCCAGTGCACCTCCTTGTCGTTGAACCAGTAGAAGGCGCCCTCGACCTTGGGCTCGGTGGTGATCTCCAGCATCTTCTCGGCCGCGACCTTGTCGGCCACCTTCTCGTCGAAGTAGAAGGCGAGCGGCTGCCCGACGCCGATCGTGGTGCCGTCCTGGGGGTTGGTCGACACGTAGGTCAGCGTCCGCGGCTTCACCGTGGTGAAGGTCGCTTCCTTGGTCTCGGACTTGCCGTCCGCACCCGTGGCCGTCGCGGACAGCTTGTACTGCTTCGAGTACCCGAGCGGCTCGGTGTTGGTCCACTGAGTGGACTCGTCGTTCATCTTGCCCAGCACGAACTTGCCGTCGGGGTTGGTCAGCTTGACCTCGGTCAGCTTCCCGTCCGCCGCCGTGGCGATGACCGGCAGCCCGGGCATGACGTCCGCCGCGCCGTTGTTCAGCGCGAGCGTCAGCGTGACGGGCTTGGGCGGAGGCGGAGGAGCAGAGCTCGACTCCCCTCCCGCACCGGTGGCCGTCTCGCCGCCGCCCGAACAGCCTGCGATCAGCATCACAGCGATTCCCGCCGCGACCACCCCACGACCGCGCCTGCTCCACATCCCCATCGACGTACTTCCGATCTGCTTGTCGCCCGCTCCCGAGACTGCCTGCACGAAGTCGTTTCAGCGTCCCCCGTCAGAGTGACGACAGGGGGTGGCCGGAAGTTGCTCGAGTGGCCGGATCGTTACGTGGCCGATGCACCCCCAAACCCGCGCTGACCAGCCGATTGGGAACGCGCGGAGGCGCTGTGCTAACGTTCTTCACGTCGGAACGAGCAAGGCTCCGGCACACAAACAAGCGCCGCTAGCTCAGTTGGTTAGAGCAGCTGACTCTTAATCAGCGGGTCCGGGGTTCGAGTCCCTGGCGGCGTACTCCAGAGAAGCAGGTAGAGATTCGTCTCTACCTGCTTCTCTGCTTTTCGGGTGATGAATGGAATTCGCCGTGCGAGTCACAGTCCGGCGGCCTGGATCAGGTAGTCGCGGTCGGCGCACGCGGTCCGCCTCGGCCCTGAACGCCGACCGGCACCAGGACCGTTCGGGGTGGCCCCAGACATCCAGGGCGGACGCGTTGCCGGGATCGGCGGGTTCGGACAGCAACAGGAACCCTAGGACGCGCTCCGCCTCCCTCGGCCACGTCGGGGTCGAGGAGGCCCCGCAGCACGACCGGGACCTCGGCGAAGCCTCGTCCACAAGTTGCGGGTACGTCGCTGTCAGAGAAGCGATCGCGACCTCGTGCAACTCCTTTCCCTGGCGCTGTCACAGATCGGTGCCCTGTCCGGTCTTCGCTGACATGAGCCACGAACACGCCCACCACCTCGACAACCCCGACAAGAGCGGCCCTCCCCCGCGCATCGACGTCATCGGCATGGTGCCGGGAGCCCCGCAGATCCCGGACGGCGCCGAGGCCATGACGATCCTCGTGACGTTGCCACCGTCCAGCCCGGGAGCTCCGCCCCACCGGCATTCCGGCCCCGCGTACGGCTACGTCGTGAAGGGCGCCATCGTCTTCGAGTTGGAGGGTGAGCCGGCACGGGTCGTGCGCGCGGGCGAGACGTTCTGGGAGCCGGGTGGCGACGTCATCCACTACCAGGACGGGAACCACCTGGTGGACGAGGAGTCCGCGTTCGTCGTCACGATGTTCTGCGCACCCGGCCAGCCGATGCTGACCGTCGTGGAACCGGAGGAGTTGGAAGCCCGCCGGCACCTCAGGGCGTAGGACCGTCCATCGTGGACACGGGCAGAAACGGTGAAGCAGGTGGAGAGTCTCCACCTGCTTCACCGGTCAGCAAACAAGAATCAGCCGCGGTGCCACTTCTGGTTGGCGCCGCCGACGCAGTCCCACATGTGCAGGACGGCGTCGTTGTTCGGGTTCCACTCCGCGATGTCGACGCACTTGTTCGCCTGCGGGTTCACCAGGTCACCCGCGCCGGAGAGCACGAACTGCTGCGCCGCGTTGCCGGAGCAGGTCGCGAGCTGCACGGCCGCGCCGTTGTCCCGCGAACCCCACGCCACGTCCACGCACTTGTTGTTCTCGGTGCGCAGGGTGCCGTTGACCCACTCGAACTTCTGGTTCGTGCCGCCCGTGCAGTTCCACACGATGAGGCGCTGGCCGTCGGAGAAGTTCCAGTTCGGCACGTCGATGCACTTGCCGTGCCAGTCGCTCACGATGCTGCTGAAGTTGCTCGCGGGCGGCGGGGTGGAGCCGCCGCTGAACGGGGTGAGGATGATGCCGGCCGAGCGCGGGTCGCCGTCGTGCACCAGGGACTCCTGGGCCTGCACGTCGTCGAACGCGAAGCCGTACGCCTTGCCGTCCACCATGTTCTGGTGCACGAGCCGGGAGTAGTGGTTCGTGATCGCGCCCTGGTAGAAGTCTGCGGGACCGCCGCCGGGCTGGGTGGTGATGCGGTCCAGCGTGGTGCGGTGCAGGGCGGCGCACAGGGTGCGGGCGATCGGGCCGACGATCTGGTCGTTCGGCGCGTGCAGGGCGCCGTCGCAGCCCCAGACGTTCGAGGTCGACGGCTTCGCGAACGACGCGACCTGCTGGCCGGCGCTGTTCGTGAAGTTCATGTTGTTGCCGGAGGTGCGGCCGAAGTACTTCACGTCCGGGCGGTCGCCGAACGGCTGCACGGTCAGAGTCCTGCCCGTGTAGGAGTTCCACGCCTGCGTGATGTACGGGTCCAGGTAGTTGCGGTCGAAGTTGCCGACGTCGGCGGCCTTGCCCGGCGCGAGGACGCGCAGGACGGTGCCGTCGCCGCGGGACATGATCGAGCCGCCCCAGCCGGACTGGTTGCGGATGCCGTTGATGACGGCGTCGCGGCCGCCGGACTTCAGCTCGCCGGTCTTCTTCGTGGTGCCGCTCGCGCCCGTCACGGTCACCGCGTGCGGGACCGCGAACATGTCCACCTGCGAGCTGTTCAGCCAGAGGCCGGCGTCGTTGTAGGTGAACTCGCTCCAGTCGAACAGGATGCCGCTGTTCGGGTCGCCGCCCGCCCACGGCGCCGGCTGCACCAGGCCGTCGGGCGTCAGGAAGAACTTCAGCTTCTCGCCGAACGACATGTAGACGCGGCCGGAGATGAACCGGGGCACGCGCAGCGTGGCGGTGCCGCCCTGGCCGGGACCGGCGATCGACACGTCCGGCGCGGGGGTGGGCGGGTTGCCGCCGGGCGACCACGGCGTGAACGTGCCGGCCTGGTTGACGTACCCGAGGCGGCCGTTGCGGATGTCGGTGCCGAGGACGTACAGGTGCACGGCCTCGGAGCGGCCGCTGTTGTTGGTGACGTTGAGCGGCAGCAGGTCGGGGCCGATCGCCTGGGCCGGGGTGATCGCGATGGACGCCGCCGCGGCCGTCGCCACGGCGGCGAGCGCGCTCCACCACTTCGTACGAGTGCGCATGTGACTCCTTGTGCAGGGGGTGCTCTGCCGGGCAGGTCTCCCGATCGGCGTCAGGGCGACCGGGAGCGTCCGCTCTGGGAAATGGTCCAGACCGGTTATGAGAGCGCTTCCATGGTTGTTCGCGGACATGAACGCTGTCAATACGCGGGCCGGAACTGGCCCCTTGACCAGCGGCGTCGCGATCAGTCCCGCGGCGTGCCGCGCCGGCGGCCGACCACGAACGCGAACCCGGCGAACACCGGCGCCATCGGCAGGTACCGCACCCAGACCTGTCCGGTCGCCTGTTCCAGCCAGTAGCCGGCCGCCATCGCCGCGACGATCCCCACCAGCAGTGCGATCACGACGAGCACGACGGTCCGTCGACGAAGTCTCCCCATGCACCAGCAGTACCCGGACGACGTGCCGCTCCAACGTCGTGGCCCAGATCACAGCGATTCACCCCAAGCGTCGCACCTCGCCGAATCGGCCCGCGACGAACGGCGGGCGGCGCTACGGTGGCCCGGTGCTCACGGCGTGGGGGCTGACCAAGGCCTATGAAGGTCGCACGGTCGTTGATCAGGTGGGCTTCGAGCTCCAGCCGGGGACCGTCACGGCCTTTCTCGGGCCCAACGGTGCCGGCAAGTCGACGACCCTGCGGATGATCACCGGACTCACCAGACCGGACCGGGGACAGGCGACCGTGGCGGGCCGCCCGTTCACCGCGTGGCCCAACCCGTCGCACGTGGCCGGGGTGCTGCTCGACGCGGCGGCCGTCCACCCCGGACGGAGCGGCCGCGGCCACCTGCGGATGGCCGCCTCGCTCTCCGGCGTGCCCGCGCGCCGGGCGGACGAGGTGCTCGAGATGCTCGGTCTCGCGGACGCGGCGACCCGCAAGATCGGCAAGTACAGCCTCGGCATGCGCCAGCGGCTCGGCATCGCGCACGCCCTGCTGCCCGACCCGCCGCTGCTGGTGCTCGACGAGCCCATCAACGGTCTCGACCCGGAGGGCATCCGCGCGGTGCGGAACCTGTTGCGGGGTCACGCTTCCCGCGGCGGCACCGTGCTGCTGTCGAGCCACGTCCTGTCCGAAGTGGACCAGACGGCCGACCGGGTGCTGGTGATCGGCGGCGGGCGCATCGTCGCCGACGGGCCGCTCGCCACGCTGACCACCTCGTCGCGGTCCCTGGTGCGCGCGAGGGACATGAACCAGCTCGCCGGTGCGCTGCAGCGGGCCGGCGTCGCGATCCAGCCGGCGGCGGACGGGTTCCTCGCGGCCCACGCACCGGTCGAGCAGGTCTCGAACGTCACGTTCGCGGCGGGCATCCCGTTGCTGGGCCTGCGCGAGGAGCAGATGAGCCTGGAGGACCTGTTCTTCCGGCTCACGGGTGGGGGCAGGGCATGACGTACACCGTTCCGCAGGTGCAGCAGGGTCCGGCCGGTCCCGCCGCCGGTCCGTGGGCGGCCCGTGCCGCGCAGCGCTCCCCGTTCTGGCGGCTGGTGGCGGTCGAGCTGCGCAAGCTCGTCGGCACCCGGTCGGACAAGATCGTGCTGGCCTTCGCGCCGGTCTTCCTGGTCGGCCTGATGGTGCTGTTCACGTTGCCGCAGACGAAGCTGCCGAGCGCGGGCGACCAGATCGGGCCGTTGCTGCTCGTGGTCCAGCTCGGCCTGCTGCTGGTGTTCGCGACCGTGATCAAGCTGGTCGCGGGCGAGTGGCAGTACAAGAGCGTGCAACCGACGTTGCTCGTGCAGCCCTCGCGGATGCGCTACTTCCTCGCCCAGGGCACGGTTCTGCTCGTCGTGTGGCTCGTCTGCACGCTGATCTCGTTCGCGCTGTTCCCGGCCCTGATGAAGATCGCGGCGGACGGGATCCACCACAACTACCTGCTCGGCCTGCGCCTCGGCTGGGTGCTCGGCGTGACCATGCTGGCCACCGCGCTCGTGCTGCTGACCGCGCTGGTCGTCTCGCTGCTCGTGCCGAACACCGGCGGGGCGCTGACGGTGTTCTTCGTCGTGGTGCCGATCCTGATGGTCGCGCGGCTCTCGCTGCCGGAGGTCTTCGGCCTGATCTACCCGCTCGAAGCCGCGTGGCACCTGGCGGGGCTCGGCACGGGGTGGGCGCAGACGATCTGCTCGCTGGTCGTCTGGCTGGCGCTGCTGGGCATCTCGCTCGTGCGGCTGCAGCGCCGCGACGCGGGCTAACGCGCCCTGCTGCCGCCGTTCTCGTCGATCAGCGGCAGCACCTTCTCCGCCGCCCCGGTAGCCGCGGGGCAGAACTCCCGCAGTGCCCGGTCGATCGGCTGGTCCACGTCGAGGTCCTTCAGCTTCATGCTCTCGTCGAAGTCCATCCCCGCCGCGACCTGGAACGGCAGCTCGGACCCGGTGTCCACGGTGACCGTGCAGTCCTCGTTCACCTCACCGCTGATCACGGTGGTCGCGTAGTAGCGGTCGAGCAGCACGGACCGCTGGAAGTAGTTCCCGGCCCCGCGCTCGCCCATCCACACGTCGACGAAGTGCTGCGCGTTCGACTTCCGCCCGGCTCCCGGCCCCAGCAACGAGATGCGCAGCTTGCCCCACTCCATCTCGGCGACGCAGCCGCCACCCATCTCCGAGGTCACCGGCTTCTTCCGGGAGCCGACCAACGACTGCAGGTCCCTCGGCAGGGTCTCGCACGTGTTGTCGAAGACCGACGGACGGCTCAGGTTGAAGTCGAGGTTGTCGTAGGCGATCGCCTGCCGGTCGAGCACCGGCGCGGGCGAGCTCAGCGGCGGCTCCGGCGGTGCGGTGCAGGCCGTGAGGGCCACGACGGCGGCCAGGACTGCGGTGGAACGGATCGCGCGCGTGCCCATGTGCCAAGTTCAGCACATCCGCGATCTTCGGGGTGGCTGTTCGGGCTGTTCAACCGGGTGACGTCGCGACGCGACGGCGGCCCGTACGATCGCCGGTCGTGACCTCACCGCTGCGCCTGTCCCGGCGTTCCGTGCTGCTCGCCGGTGGCCTGGGCGTGTCGTTGCTGGCGGCGGGAGTCGTGGCGCAGTGGCGGCCCTGGGAGGACGCGGACGGCCTGCCCGGCGCTCCCGAACCCACGGACGACCCGGTCGAGGTCGTGTACTGCGCGGGCTGGGAGAGGTCCGGTCCGGTGTCACCGATCTCCGAGGAGGTCGCGCGGGCCCAGGACGCGGCAGGCGGCCAGTACGCCGTGGGCCTGCTGGTGGGTGGAACGGCGCGGGCGGTCGTCGAGGTGTGCTGGCAGGCGCACCACGCGGAGGTGTGGTTCCTCGACGACTCCGGGCGCCGGTACCGCGGTGTCGCCTACCGCCGCTGGCCCGACGAGCGGTTGCGGCTGTTCGAGGTGCGCGGCTGGAGCTCCGGTTCCCTCCCCGCGGAGCCGGCGGTGCGAGCCCGTGTGCGGCGCGACGCGAGCGGGTCGATCGAGAACGTGTCCCTGGACGAGGAGCTGCGCGGCGGCGGCAAGCTCCACACGAGTCCCGGCTGGGAGCGCTGGCCGGGATCGAAGGTGCTCGAGGAGGAGGTCGCGCTGCCGCCGTGGAACGGCTGGACCGCGCTCGCCGGCCTGACCGGGCCCGTGACCGTCCGCGCCGGGTCCGGCGAGGTGCCCGCCGCCTTCCCGTGGCAGCCGCCGTTCCCGCTCCGTCCGCGTCACGTCACCGAGCTCACCACCGAGGGAACGCGGTTCCGGCTGGACAGCGGCGCCGTCGAGACCGTGCGGCGCACTCCCGCCGGCAGCATCCGGTTGCCCAGCGGGACGCTGCTCGTCGGGGAGCCGAGCTGGTTCGACGCCTCGTCCCCGCCGCTGGCCGCGACGGTCCCGCCCGGCGAGTACGCGGTGGACGTGTTCGGGCTGTCGGGCGACTTCCCCGAGACCACCGCGTGCCGGGTGACCGTCTCGGACGCGCCCGTCACGTCGTGGGAACTGGGCTTGCGCGAGGGTGACCGCGAGCTGGAGCTGGGCGCGGGCGAGTTCTTCGGCAACCCGGTGGACGCCGCCACGCTGGCGCTGGTCGACCGGACCGGCGCGACGGCGTTCAGCGAGGAGGACGTCGAGAAGGCGATGTCCACTGAGGACACCCACGTCACGGTGCGCGGCGAGAAGACCGACCTGGTCGTCGTGCCGGGCTGGAGCGACGGCGCGTTCCCCGTGTGGCTCGGCCGGGCCGCGGACGGGTCGCTCTGCCAGTACGTCCTCGACTTCCAGGTGCCCGGCCTGTCCCCCGCCTGATCGCTACCCTCGAAGGCAGTCGACCTCCTGGGGGCGGGCGTGGAGCTCTACGACGACATCGGCACCGGCTACTCGGCGGGCCGGCGCACGGACCCGCGCTGGCTGAGCGCGATCCTCGCCGCGGTCGGGGACGCCCGCACGATCGTCGACGTCGGCGCGGGCACCGGGTCGTACGAGGTGCCCGGCCGCACGGTGCTGGCCCTCGACCCGTCCGGCGAGATGCTCCGCCAGCGGCGGCCGGACGCGGGTCCCGCGGCCCGTGCGGTCGCGGAGGCCTTGCCGGTGCGCGACGACGCGGTCGACGCCGCGCTCGCGGTCCTCACCGTGCACCACTGGCCGGACTGGCGGACCGGGCTCGCCGAGCTCCGCCGGATCGCGCCGCGCCGGGTCGTGCTCGCCTACGACACGCGGCGGCACACCGAGTTCTGGTTCGTCCGCGAGTACGTGCCGGAGATCGCGGAGCTGGAGCTCTCCCGGCCGTCCGCCGACGACATCGCGCACGAGCTGGGCGCGGACAGCGTCACTCCCTGCCGCTGCCGTGGGACTTCACCGACGGGGTGTTCCCGGCCTACTGGCGCCGCCCGGCCGCGTACCTCGACCCGGTCGTCCGGCGTGCGTGCTCCGCGCTCGCCCAGACCGATCCGGCGGCGGTCGACCGGGGCGTCGGACGGCTGCGCGAGGACCTGCGCAGCGGGCGGTGGCACGACACCCACCGGGACCTGCTCGACCTCGACGAGTGGGACGCGGGGTTCCGGCTGGTCGTGGCGGGCTGACTCAGGCCCAGTCGGGCGAGCGGCCCGCGCCGAACTCCGGCAGGTTGAACTCCGGGTGCGGCACTTCGGGTTCCGCGAACGCGGCAAGGACGTCCCGCGCCGCCACCCCGTACTCGTCCGGTCCAGCCGACCGGACCTCCCAGGCGTTGGGATCGGCCCCGTGTCCTCTCGCCGCAGCGGCGAAACCGTGGTGCTGCGCGGTCATGTGCGCGAGCAGGCCGGCGAGTGTCCACTCGGTGCACGGCGTGCGCCTGTCCAGGTCCTCGGCCGTCACCCGCGACACGATCTCGACGCTGGTCCGCACCACGGCGCGGTGGTGGGCCAGCAGGTCATTGATAAGCATTCGCATACGATATGCAGGTGCTTATTATCTGCGCAAGGTCGTTAGGATGCGGGACGTGGACGGCCGGCGACGTGACCTCGCGGCGATGATCGCGCCGCTGCAGCGGGCGCTGGTCGCCGCCGAGCAGCCGGTGCTGCGCGCGCACAGCCTCAGCATGTGGGGCTACGTGGTGCTCGACGCGCTCGACGGGCAGCCCGTGCGCACCCAGGCGGCGCTCGCCGAGGCCATCGGGGCGGACAAGAGCCGGATCATCGGCGTGCTGGACGACCTGGAGGCCGAGGGCCTGCTCGAACGCCCCCGCGACCCGGCGGACCGGCGCGCGCGGCTCGTGTCCATCACCGCGCAGGGCCGGCGGCGCCGCGCCGCCGTGCAGGCCGAGATCCAGCGCGGCGAGGATCGCCTGCTCGCCCGGCTCGCCCCCGCCGACCGCGAGGCGCTGCTGCGCGCGCTGGCCGTGCTCGCCGACGAGTCGCAGAAGCTCGACTGAAGGAGACACCGTGCCCGACCTGCACGCGCTCTACCGCGACCTGCACCAGCACCCCGAGCTGTCGCTGCAGGAGTTCCGCACGGCCGGTGTGCTCGCGGAGGCGTTGCGGCCGTTGGGGTACGAGGTCACGGCCGAGGTCGGCGGCACGGGTGTGGTGGGCGTGCTGCGCAACGGCGACGGCCCGGTCGTGATGCTGCGCGCGGACATCGACGCGCTGCCCGTGGAGGAGGCGACGGGACTGCCTTACGCCTCAACGGTCCGCGCGACCACATCGGACGGTGCGGACGTGCCGGTGGCGCACGCGTGCGGGCACGACATGCACGCCACGTGTCTCATCGGAGCGGCCGCACGGCTGGCGGAGTCCCGTGCGGAGTGGTCCGGGACGCTGCTCGTGGTGTTCCAACCGGCCGAGGAACTGGGCCGCGGCGCACGGGACATGGTCGCCGACGGCCTGTTCGACCGCTTCGGCACACCGGAGGTCGTGCTGGCGCAGCACGTCAGCCCGTTGCCCGCCGGGATGATCGCGCACGGCAGCGGCCCGCTGATGGCGGCCTCCGACTCGGTGCGCGTCACGTTGTTCGGGCGCGGCGGCCACGGGTCCGCGCCGGAGACCGCCGTCGACCCGGTGCTGATGGCCGCGCACACCGTCGTACGGCTGCAGGGCATCGTCGCGCGCGAGATCGCGCCATCGGAACGTGCGGTCGTCACGGTCGGGCGCATCCAGGCGGGCACCAAGGAGAACGTGATCCCGGAGACGGCCGAGATCGGCGTCAACATCCGGACGTTCAACGAGCACGTGCGCGGCATCGTGCGCGCCGCCGTCGAACGGATCGTGCGTGCCGAGGCCGCCGCTTCCGGTGCGCCGCGCGAGCCCGAGTTCGACTGGTACGACGGCACTCCGGTGCTGGTGTCCGATCCGGACGCGACCGCGCGGACGGTGGCCGCGTTCGCCGAGCACTTCGGCGCGGGCAACCTGATCCCCGGCGCGGTGGTCAACGCGAGCGAGGACGTCGGCGTGTTCGGGACGGCGGCGGGCGTGCCGACCGTGTTCTGGTTCCTCGGCGGCACGGACTTCAGCACGCGGCAGGACGGCCGGCCCGTGGCGATGAACCACTCCCCCGAGTACGCGCCGGACGTCGAGCCGACGCTGACCACCGGGGTCGACGCGCTGGTCGTGGCCGCGCGGACGTGGCTCAGGTAGCCGCGATCCCGTCGTACATGAGGCGCCGCAACGCCTCGCTCTGCGCCGCCTGCGACTCCGGCGTGCGCAGCGAGGAGATCGCCGTGCCGAGGATCATGCCGTTGATCGCCCTGGCGGTGTTGTCGACGTCGAGGTCGGCGCGCAGGTAACCCAGTTCGACGCCGTGCGAGAGGTACGCGGCGGTCAGCGCGGCGGCGAGGTCGAACAGGTCGAGGATCCGCTCGGCCATCGCGCGGTCGATGCCGGGCGCCTCGAACAGCAGCAGGCGCGGCACGCGGGGGTCCTCGCCGAAGATCCGGCCGAGCGCCTCGCCGATGCGCGCGGACTGCTCGCGGTACTCGGCGAGCGTCGACACCGCGTCCGGGGCGTTCTCCGCGGTGAGCGCCCCGGTGATGCGCGCGACCAGCTCGTCGACGACGTGGTCGACGATGTCCCGCTTGTTCTGGAAGTAGCGGTAGAACGTGCCGTGCCCGATGCCGAGGCGCGTGGCGACGTCGGCGATGCCGGTGGCGTGGTAGCCGCGCTCGGCGAAGCAGTCGAAGGCCGCGTCGATGATCTCGCGGCGCAGCTCCTGCTTCTTGCGCTCGGCGCGGCTGACGGGCTCGGCACTGGACGTCATGCGGCCAAGTCTATGACCTGCGGAGTCTTGCGATCACGCGCGGAACTGACATACGGTTCCGAAACTGACACGAGATTCCGTTCAGGCTCGGGAGGTCGGGGATGCACGACGCGGTGATCGTCGGGGCCGGGTTCGGCGGCATGGGTGCGGCGATCGAGCTGAAGCGGCTCGGGCTGCACGACCTCGTGGTCCTGGAGCGGGAGGACGACCTCGGCGGCACGTGGCACGTGAACCGCTATCCGGGGCTCGCCGTCGACATCCCGTCCTCGACCTACTCGTACTCGTTCGAGCCGAACCCGCACTGGTCACGGCTGTTCGCGCCGGGCGAGGAGCTCAAGCGGTACGCCGAGCACGTGGCCGTGAAGTACGGCCTGCGGCCGCTGATGCGCTTCGGGGTGACGGTGACCGGCGCGCGGTGGCGGGGTGACCACTGGGAGGTGCGCGCCGGCGCGGAGACCATCGCCGCGCGCTACCTCGTGACCGCCACGGGGTTCCTGTCGATGCCGAAGACGCCGGACATCGACGGCATCGGGTCGTTCGCGGGCGAGGTCGTCCACACCGCCGCCTGGGAACCCACCGACCTGACCGGCAAGCGCGTGGCGATCATCGGCACGGGCGCGACGGCGGTGCAGCTGATCCCGGAACTGGCCCGGCAGGCCGCGGCGCTGACCGTCTACCAGCGCACGCCGATCTGGGTGAGCCCGAAGCCCGACTACCCGGTTCCTCCGGCCGTGCGGAGGGTGTTCGCACGGCTGCCGTTCGCGCAGCGGGTCGTGCGCTGGGTGGGCAACGCGGTCCTCGAGCTGATGATGATCTCGGGGGTGGTGCGCTACAAGCAGTTGCGGGTGGTGAACCGGCTGGCGGAGCGGTGGTGCCGGGCGCACCTGCGGCGGCAGGTGCGCGATCCCTTGTTGCGGCGCCGGCTCACGCCCGACTACTCGTTCGGCTGCAAGCGGCCGACGTTCTCCAACGACTACTTCCGCACGTTCACGAAGCCGCACGTGCGCCTGGAGACCTCGGCGATCGACCGGGTGGACGCGTCCGGGATCGTCACGGCCGCGGGTCGCACGGACGTCGACGTCCTGGTCCTCGCCACCGGCTTCAACCTGTGGGACACCAACTTCCCGGCGTTCGAGGTGATCGGGCGCGACGGCAAGGACCTGGGCGCGTGGTGGCGGCAGCACCGGTTCCAGGCCTACGAGGGCGTGACGGTGCCGGGGTTCCCGAACTACCTGTCGCTCAACAGCCCCTACTCCTACAGCGGACTCTCGTACTTCACGACGATCGAGTGCCAGATGACGCACATGCGACGGCTGTTCACCGCGATGCGCGCGCGAGGATCAGCGTTCTTCGAGGTCACCCAGCGGGCCAACGACGAGTTCCTCGACCGGATGCGCACGAAGGTCGTGGAGAACACCGTGTTCTCACTGGGACAGTGCGCCACGGCCCACAGCTACTACTTCAACCAGCACGGTGAAGCCACCCTGCTGCGGCCGACCTCGACGGTGAGCGCACGCCGGGCCGCGCGCAGCTTCCCGTTGGCGGACTACGACTTCTCCGGGCGGGGGTCCTCCGTGATCGACGACACGGCGGCGACGTCGAGCCGGCGCTTCTAGTCTGAGCCTCTCAACGGCGAGAGGCACTCATGAAGAAGCAGGCGTACGCGGTGGCCGCGGTCGTGGACTCGATCGCGGCCACCGTGCGCGGCGCAACCTCCGTGCGCCCTGTGACGAAGACCGCACTGATGCCCGCACTGGCCGTCGCCAGCCCACCCCGGGACGCGGGCATGGCCGTGGGCCTCGCGGGTTCCTGGGCAGGCGACATCGCCCTGCTCGGAGACTCGGACAAGGCCTTCCGAACAGGCCTTTTCAGCTTCCTGGCCGCCCACCTCGGCTACACGGCGGCCCTGGCCCGCCGCTCCACCCCCGGTTCCCGCCGCCTGGTCGTCCCGATCGTCGCGGCGTCGACCGCGGGCGCACTGGCGTTCGCGAAGGCGGCCGGCCCGATGGGCAAACCGGTGGGCCTCTACGCCCTCACACTCGGCACGATGGTGGCCGCGGCCTCCACGGCCCGAGGCCCCGGTGCACGCCGCGTTTTCGGTGGTGCGGCGCTGTTCGCGCTCTCCGACGGCCTGCTCGGCGCCAGTCGGTTCGTCCTCAAAGGACGTGCCGCGCGCGTGGCGTCGGCCGGGGTCATGCCGACCTACGCGGCGGCGCAGTGGCTGCTGCACACGGGGTTCCGGGAGTCCGACGGGTGACCCCCGTGAAAACTCGGTGGAACCCCCGTGCTAACGTTCTTCATGTCGGAACGAGCAAGGCTCCGACGTGGATTAGGCGCCGCTAGCTCAGTTGGTTAGAGCAGCTGACTCTTAATCAGCGGGTCCGGGGTTCGAGTCCCTGGCGGCGTACACCGGAGAAGCGGGTCAACTGTCGAGTTGGCCCGCTTCTCCGTTTTCCGGGGCACTCATCCCGATTCTCCCGTTCGCGTGCGGCGGCGAAGACTCGCAGGCCCCGTTCTCCGGCTGGCAGGATGCGGTGCGGGGGGGTCGTGCCCGGCGGACGCGCGTTCCCCTTTCCCGGCCCGAGGATTGGACGCAATGGGACGCTCGTCGGTGTTCACCTTCCAGTACATCGCCATCGACACGGAGGCCGGTGTCACGCCGGAGGAGTTCGAGACCTTCGTGCGTGCCGAAGGCGTTCACCTGCCCCTGTACCCGGGGTGGCGGTGGACCCTGCTGCGCGGGTTGCGCGGCGAGCGGACCGGGCAGTACCTGATGTTGTACGAGATCGAGAGCGCCGAGCAGCGCGACCGCTACGTGACGGCTCGAGGTGAGCAGACCGAGGAGGCCAGGGCGTTCTGGGCGCGGCACCCCGAGGCGGAGGCCGTGTTGGCGCGCTGGCGGCGGCTGGGCACGTTCGGTGAGCTGCCGACGTTGTTCACCGACTACCGGCTGCTCGCCGACAACCCGCGGAGCACGGTCGCGCCCGGCCCCCGGTACCGCGACCGGCCCGGGGAGGCCCCGGTCGCCCGTGTCGTCGGGATCCACAACCTCGCGTTGCGCGCCGGTGTGACCGAGGAGGTGTTCGACCGCTTCATCGCCGAGAACCACCACCGGATCGACGACTACCCGGACTGGCGGTTCCACGTGCTCAAGGGCGAGCGGGGCAACCGCCTCGACCAGTACGTGATGATGATGGAGATCGCGAGCCTGGACGCGCTGGACGTCTTCTACCCCGAACCCGACATCGCCACCGGGGAGGCCGCGGTGTTCGCGGCCGCCCACCGCGACACCAAGCAGATGTACGAGGAGTGGAAGCAGCTCGCCTCGTTCTCGGGCTCGCCGCAGATCTACACCGACTACCTCGCCGTCGCGGAGAACCCGGCCTGACCTCCGCTTCAGTCGATCCGCAGTCCGTGCCCGAACGCGAACAGCGGGTCGTCGTACCCGGCCACGTCCTCGTGGTGCCGGCGCACCTGCTCCATCGACCGCGGCAGGTCGAACGGCAGCCGTCCCTCCGGCGCGATCACCCCCGACACCGCGTCCGCCAGGGCCTCGTCGTTGGTGCCGTAGCTGACCACCACCGTCGACGCGACCTCCAGCAACGGCGTCAGGACGGCGGGCCGGTCCAGCGTCACGTCGAGCACCAGCGGGCACGGGATACGGGCCAGGCGGGAGGCGAGGCCCGGCGGGAAGTCGAGCGAACCCTGGTGGAACCACGACTCCAGGAACAGGTCGGACCGCGGGTCGAACGGCGCCATCAGGCGGATCAGCGCGACGTCGGCCTCCTCCGGGGTCGCCACCACGGTGCCGAGGCGCGCGGCGGCCTCGGGTGAGACGTTCTCCACGTACAGCTTGAGTCCGGAAGCGAGCGGCAGGCGGGCCGTGTCCGAACCCAGCGTCAGCACGGTGACCGAACGGGCCTGCGCGCGGTGGCCCTCGTCGCGGAAGTCCTGGCGTCCCACCACTTCGGCCGCCCGGTCCTCGTCGACGTACGGGTCGTCGAAGAGTCCCAGGTGGAACTTCAGGGCGAGGATCCTGGCGGCCGACTCGTCCACGCGGTCCTCGGTGACGCGGCCCTGGGCGACCAGGTCCAGCAGCACCTCGACGCACTCCTCGCCGCCGAACTGGTCGGCGCCCGCTTGAAGGATGAGCTCCATGCGGCCGTGGGCGTCCAGGTGTTCGACGCCCCAGGCGCGGGCCGGGAGGACCTTGTCGCCCACGTGGTTGTCCATGACCAGTTCCCAGTCGGTCAGGACGACGCCGGCGAAGCCCAGGTCCTCGCGGAGCATGCCGGTGACGACCTGACGGTTGTAGCCGAAGCCGACCTCGTCGATCGCGGTGCCGTCCACCTCCAGGCCGACCGGCATGCCGTAGTACGGCATCACGGCGGCGGTGCCGGCGTCGACGACCGCGCGGAACGGGGCCAGGTGGTCGGCGAAGCGGCCGCCGGGGTAGACCTGTTCGCGGCCGTACGGGAAGTGCGCGTCCTCGCCGTCCTTCTGCGGGCCGCCGCCCGGGAAGTGCTTGCTGGTGCAGGCGACGGAGTCCGGGCCCAGAACAGGTCCCTGGAAGCCGCGCACGTACGCCACGGCCAGATCGGAGGTCAGGGTGCTGTCCTGGCCGAACGTGCCCGCCTGCCGCGCCCAGCGCGGTTCGGTGGCGAGGTCGATGGCCGGGTGCAGGGCGTAGCGGATGCCGACGGCCACGTACTCCTGGCGGGCGATGTCCGCGAACCGCTGCACGAGGGACGGATCGCGCAACGCCGCGAGGCCCAGCGACTCGGGCCACTGCGAGAAGGCCTTGGCGCTGAAGGAGGCGCCGGCGTTCTCGATGAACGCGTGCCGCGGGTCGGTGGAGATGGTCACCGGGATGCCGTGCGGGGTGCTCTCGGCGATGCGCTGGAGGTTGTTGTGCCAGCGCGCGGCCATCCGGGCGTCGTGCAGGGCGTGCACGTTGAAGTGCGACAGGTGTTTGCCCGTCACGACGACGGTGGTGGGCGACTTGCTGATGTCGCCCGGTGCCTCCTTCACCGTGCCGTCCGCGCCCGCCTCGATGACGGTGTGGAACAGCAGGCCTGCCTTCTCCTCCAACGACAACCGGGCCAGCAGGTCCGCCACGCGGTCGGCGACGGGCAGGCGCGGGTCCTCGTAGGGGTCCATCACGCCGTTGCCGTTGAGGTCGCGGTACTCGACGCCGTCCTCGGAAATCAGCCGCACGGGCCGCATGCCAATACCTCCGTAGCTGTTCAGACTCGGCTCGCGCCGAACTCCTCCACGCCGATCACCGGTCGCAGCGCGCGTTCCACGGCCGGGGTCGCGAACGCGCGGCGGATCACGTCGCGGCAGAGGACGTTCCCGATCGCTCCCATCACCATCGCCTGGTCGAGGGAGAGGTAGCGGCGGGCGATCGTGCCCGACCGCACGGCCACCGCGTCGAAGAAACCGCCGGTGCCGTACGCGCGGAGGTCCTCCTCGATGCGGACGAGGTTCGTGTACGCCTCGTCGCGTTCGTGCATCATCGCGAGGAACGCCGCGTGTGGCGTGACGACACCGTCGCCGAACGCCGGTGTGGGCGCGGTGGCGGGCCGGCAGGTGCCGAACCCGATGTCGTAGTTCGTCATCTCCTGGTCGGAGAAGTACCCGTTGGCGCCGTTGCCCGGTTCGTTGCCCGGCCCCATGCCGAGCGCGTCGACGCCGTACTCGCGGTAGCCGCCGGCCGGGTTGCTCGACGGGCTGAAGCCCCAGAAGCCGTACTTCGCCTCGACGAGGCCGTGCTCGCGCTGCGCCCGCACGTGCAACGGGTGGTTGCGGCCCCACGACCGCGGCGCCCATCGGGCCTCCGGCACGAACACGTCCGGCATGAGCTCCTCGAACATCGATCCGCCCCAGCCAGGCACGATCTTCATGCCGCGGTACGGGTACGCGCCCTCGAACACCTCGATGCCGTAGTACGTCCGGGTCTCCCCCACCGGCTGCGTCTCGTGCCACGACCAGTCGCACGACGCCGGGAACGTCCGCCACATCGCGAAGTACTGCTTCGGCGGGATCTGGCCGGTGATGATGCCGAGGTAGCTCGTGATGCGGGTCTCGGACACCGTGGTGTCGTAGTGGTGCGTGGTCAGCCAGACGGGCTCGCCGACGATGTGCGTGCCCTGGTAGACCCCGCCGGGCCGGTCGTGGTCGAACGGGAAGAACCCGCCGTGGATCAGACCTCCCGGGCGCACGGGGTGCGCGGGGTCGTCGCCGGGGTTGTAGAACGCGTCCCAGCGCATGCGGGAGAAGATCCGGCGGGCGAGTCCCGCGGCGGCGCGGTCGGCTCCCGCCACGACGAGCAGGGCCGCGCCGAGCCAGCCGTTGTCCACGCTGGAGCAGAACGGGTGCACGACGGCACCGGTGCCGGGCCAGGCGCGCAACGCCTTCCCGGTCGCCTCGTCGTACCAGTTGAAGTACATGCCGCTGGCTGCGTGGTGCTCCATCCGCTCCACTGTGGACAGCGTGCGGATCAGCCGGGCGGAGGCCTCGCCCGCCGAGATGAGGCCCAGCTCGCGGGCCACGACCGTCGACCACAGGTAGCCGCCGATGTTCGTCGGCGACGTGTAGCCGGAACGGTCGGAGGCCGCGAGCGACTCGGGGATGTTGTCGGCGGGCAGGCCGGTGTTCGACGGGGTCATGGCGACGAGGCTGCGCCAGGTGTCCTTCGCCCAGCGCCGCACTCGGACGGGGTCGACGGTGCGGGTGGCGGCCAGGGCGGACGACGGGACCGCGAGGGCGGCCGCGCCCGCGACGAGCAGGGTTCGGCGGGTGATCCTGGCTGGCGATGTCATGTGAGTCCCCTTTGGACGTTCACTTGATGCCGGTGGTCGCGATGCCTTCGATGAAGCGCCGCTGGAAGACGAGGAACACGAGCAGCACCGGCACGACGACGATGGTCGCCCCGGCGAGGAGCAGGCCGTACTGGATCGAGTTCTGGCCGGTGGAGTACAGGGCGAGCGCGACCGGGAGCGTGTACTCGCTCTCCTGCTGCGCCACCACCAGCGGCCACAGGAAGTTGTTCCAGCTGCCGAGGAACGTGAGGATGCCGAGCGTGGCGAGCGCCGGTCCGCACAGCGGCAGGACGATCCGCGCGAAGATGCGCAGCTCGCCGGCGCCGTCCACCCGTCCGGCGTCGAGCAGGTCCTTCGGCAGCCCGACCATGAACTGGCGCATCAGGAACACGCCGAACGGCGACACGAGGAACGGCAGGATCAACGCCGGCAACGAGTTCGCCAGGCCCGCGTTGACCACGAGCACGTACAACGGGACGAACGTCACCACGCCGGGGATCATCAGCGTCGCCAGGACGACCCCGAACAACGCCCGCTTGCCCTTGAACTCGAGCATGGCGAGCGCGTAGCCGACCATCGAGCAGAAGAGCAGGTTCCCCAGCGTCACCAGCACGGCCACGATCGCCGAGTTGAGGAAGTACGTGCCGAACTGCAGGCGCGAGAACAGCTGCGTGAAGTTGTCGAGCGAGGCGGACTCGGGCCACCACGTGGGCGGGTTCGACCGGATCTCGCCCTCGCCCTTGAAGCTGCCGAGCACCATCCAGGCGAACGGGGAGACCACGACGACGAGCGCCACGCTGAGCGGGACGTAGAGCCACCAACGGTTTTGCCGGTTCACGTCAGCTCCTCTCCCGCAGCAGGCGGAACTGCAGGGCGGTCACGACCGCGATGACGACGAAGATCAGGTAGCTCATCGCCGAGGCGTAGCCGTAGTTGCCGAACCCGAACTGCCGGTAGGTGTACATCGACGCGGAGATCGTCGAGTTGAGCGGCCCGCCGTTGGTCATCACGTACGGCTCCTCGAAGAACTGCAGGTAGCCGATCGCCGTGGTCACCGACACGAACAGCAGGGTCGGGCGCAGCAGCGGCAGCGTGATGTGCCGGAACCGCCGCCACGACCCGGCGCCGTCGATCGACGCCGCCTCGTGCAGGGACGCGGGGACGGCCTGCAGCCCTGCCAGGAAGATGATCATCGCGGTGCCGAAGTTGCGCCACGCGGCCATGAGGATCAGCGCGGGCATCGACCAGTCCGGGTCGCCGAGCCAGTTCGGGCCGTCGATCCCGATCCAGCCGAGCGCGGTGTTGATCAGGCCGAACTCGTCCTGCAGCAGGAACCTCCACACCACGGCGACCGCGACGATCGACGTGATCACCGGGGTGTAGAAGCCCAGCCGGAAGAACGCGCGGAACCGCGTGATCCCCTTGTCCAGCACCACGGCGGCGGCGAGCGCGATCAGCAGCGTGAGCGGCACGCCGACCAGCACGAAGTACGCGGTGTTCGCCGCCGCCGTGCGGAACAGCGGGTCGGCGAACGCCTGCGCGTAGTTGTCGAGCCCGACGAACTCCACCGCGAACGGCGTGCGCAGGTCGCGGTTGCGCGTGTCGGTGAAGCTCATGAACAGCGACTGGAGCACCGGCCACGCGGTGAAGATCCCGAACAGCAGGCAGAACGGCAGGACGAACAGCCACGCCGCCCGTCCCGCCGCGACGGACGACCTCACTTGCCGGTCCCGATGGAGTCGGCGGAGGCCTGCGCCGCCTTCAGCGCACCGCCCGCGTCGGCACCCGAGCGGGCCACCTTCTCGACCTCCGTGTCGAGTGCGGTGATCGCCTGCTCCCACGTGGCGAAGGTCGGCGGCGCCTGGGCCGTGTCGAGCTGCTTGCCGAACGCGGCGAGCTTGGTGTCCGCGGTGAGCGCGGGGTCCTGCCAGACGCTCTTCACCGACGGCAGGTCCGTCGAGGACTGGTACCACTTCACCTGGGTCTTGGCGTCGGCGAGCCAGGTCACGAACTTCCAGGCGGAGTCGCGGTTTTTCGTCTGCTTGAACACCACGAAGTCGGAACCACCGACGAAGCTGGACGACGTCTTCTTGACCGGCATCGGCACGACGTCGTACTTGTCCTTGAAGTCGGCGCCACCGATCTTCTCGACGGCGGACATCATCCAGGGGCCTGAGATGAACATCGGCACGCGGCCGCTCACGAAGTCCGGTTCGGTCGTGGGCTGCGCGGGCGCCTCCTTGTCCGCGATGCCCTCGGAGAAGTACGAGCCGTAGTACTCGAGCGTCTCCTTCATCTCCGGGCTGTCGAAGTTGTAGGCGCCGTTGTCGTTCTTCGTCAGCTGCGCGCCGTTGGACCACGCGAAGGGCAGGAGCGTCTGCCACGAGCCGGTGCCACCGGCCTGCAGCCCGATGCCGAACTTGGCGCCGGCCTTGGTCTGCATGGCCTTGGCCATCTCCTTGAGGCCCGCCCAGTCGTTCGGCGGCTTGTCGTAGCCCGCGGTCTTGGCGAGGTCCTTGCGGTAGTAGAGGAGCCTCGTCTCGACGTACCAGGGGATCCCGTACGACGTGCCGTCCACCTCGGTCGTCTTCTGCGCGCCGTCGAAGAAAGCGCTCTTGTCGATCGAGGACGGCGTCGGGTCGAGCGCGTCCATGCCCGCGAACTCACCCATCCACGTCGAGCCGACCATGGCCGCGTCGGGGGTCTGGCCCGCGGTGATCGCCGAGGTGAACTTGTTGTGCGCGGCGTCCCACGGGATCGCGGTCACCTGGACGTCCACGCCGGGGTTCGCCTTCTCGAACTCCTCCGCGAGCGCCGGGAGCTTCTCGCCCTCGGCACCCATGGCCCAGACGGTGATGGTGCCGGTGGCGGGTCCCTGCGAGATGTCGGCACCCGCCTGACCTCCCGCCTTCTCGTCACCGCGGCCGCAAGCGGCCAGCACCAGCACGAGGGCTGCCACCCCCGCGAGCGTCTTGGAAGTCGTGCGCGCCATTGCTCCTCGCTCCCTCTTGGCGTTCGGTCGGGTCGGGTGGTGATCAGGTGCAGCCGCAGGACGAGCGCACCACCAGCTGGGTGGGCAGCGTCTGCGCGTGGCCGAGCGGCGGTTCCCCGCTCACGAGCTCGTGCAGGCGGTTCGCGGCCAGCGCGCCGAGCTCCTGGACGGGCTGGCGGACGGTCGTGAGGCCGGGCCGCACGTACCGCGCCGTCATCACGTCGTCCCAGCCGACCACCGCGAGGTCGCCCGGCACGTCCCGGCCGGCGTCCTGCAGCGTCGTCATGATCGACAACGCGAGTTCGTCGTTGGCGCACATCAGGGCGTCGGCCTCGTGCTCGCCGCGCAGCAGCCGCCGGGCGAACGCGGTGCCGTCGGCCTCGCTCGGCGCGACCCGGACGGGATCGGCGGGCTCGAGACCGCGGTCGCGGTGCGCGGCCACGAAACCGGCGTGCCGGTCGCGGTGGTCGGGACCGCTGTCCGGGTCGCCGACGAAGAGCACCCGCCGCCTGCCGTGGTCCAGCACGTGGCCCGCGAGCTCCCGCGCGCTCTCCAGGTTCTCCGCCGCGACCGCCTCGACGCCGACGCCCGCCTCGCCGGCGATGACGACCACCGGTTTCATGTCGCGCAGCAGCCGCACCACGCTGTCCGGGATCGCCGACGACCCGAGCACCGCGATGGCGTCGACCCTGGTGGCGAGCTGCCGCACGGCCGCGGGCAGGTCGGTGCGGCTGCCCGCGAGCACCAGCACCACGGACTGGGCGAGCTCGGCCGCCCGCGCCTCGAACCCCATGAGCAGCTCGGCGTAGTAGGGACCGGCGAGCTCCGGCAGCACCAGGCCGTGCGCCTCGTGGTGGCGGACGGCGAGGCTGCGGGCGGCGCCGAGCGGCACGTACCCCAGCTCGTCGACGGCGGTGAGCACCTTCTGGCGGGTGGTCTCGGCGACGACGGCGCCGCCCTTGAGCACGCGCGAGACGGTGGCGATCGACACCCCGGCGCGCTCGGCGACCGAGTAGATCGTCGCTCCCGAGGCCTTGACCTCGGGAGACGCCTGCTGCTTCGCCATCGTGCCGCCCCGCCTGGTTGATGTAAGCGCTTACATGCCCACTGTTTATGTAAGCGCTTACATGCGCCTGTTTCGGCCAGGTTAGGCACAGGTGTGCGCCGGGCACAAGGGCGGGCATGCGGCGAGCACCCGCCTGAGCCTGCGAAAGCCGCAGGTCAGACGGGTGCTCGATCGGTCCAGATCTCTATTCGGCAGTGAAGACCATCGAGTGCCAGCCGGTGGCGCCGTCCGGGATGGGCGCGGCCCGGTCGTTGGTCTGGGTGAGCCCGTTGCGGTCGGTGGCGCGGCACTCGACGGTGTGGTTGCCGGGCGCCACGTCCAGCTCGATCCGCCACATCCGCCAGGTGTCGACGTTGACCTCCCTGCTCAGCGTCGCCTGCTGCCACGGGCCGCCGTCGATCCGGACCTCGACCTTGTCGATGCCGAGGTGCTGGGCCCACGCGATGCCCGCCGCGACGAACCGGCCCGCCGGCGCGCGTTCGAACGACTTCGGCCGGTCGATCCGCGACATCACCTTGACCGGGGCCTTCTTCGCCCAGCCGCGCTGCGCCCAGTACGGGTCGAACGCGTCGAAGGTGGTGAGCTCCATGTCCACCAGCCACTTCGTCGCCGAGACGTAGCCGTAGAGGCCGGGCACGACCATGCGGACCGGGAAGCCGCGCTCGAGCGGCAACGCCTCGCCGTTCATCCCGATGGCCAGCATCGCGTTCGAACCCGGGGCCATGATCGACGAGACCGGCGTGCCGCACGTCCAGCCGTCCACGCTGCGGGTCGCGAGCTGATCCGCACCGGACCGCACGCCCGCGTCGCGCAACAGGTCGGCCAGGTCCACGCCGATGAAGTTCGACGTCGAGATGTACGGGCCGCCGACCTCGTTCGACACGCACACGAGCGTGATGGTCTTCTCCAGCAGCGGACGGCGCAGCAGGTCGTCGTAGGTCAGCACCATCTCGTTGTCCACCATGCCGTGCACGCGCATCCGCCAGTCCTCGGCCCGCAGCCGGGGGATGCTGAGCGCGGTGTCCACGCGGTAGAACTTCTCGTTGGGCGTCAGGAACGGCGGCGTGCCCTCGCGTGCGAAGTCCGCGTCGAACGGGATCTCCGGCGCCTTGCGCCCCGGCCGCAACGCGATCCCGCGCCGCGAGGCCTCGACGTCCACCCGTCCGGCGAGCAGCTGCCCGCCCACTCCCGCGACGGCGGCGCCCGCCGCTACTGCCGCCGTCGACAGCAGGAACCTCCGCCTGCCGGGTGCTTCGGCGGGCTCGCGGGACCACAGCCAGCGGAACGCGGCCATCCCGACCAGGAGGCTCGTCACCGGGGCGAGCACCGCCCACGCGCTCGCCGTGGGCCGGGCCAGCACGGCGGCGATGCCGACGAGCCCGAGGACGCCGGCCAGCGCGGTGCCCGGCCACGGACTGCGCCGGGACAGCAGTCCCGCCACGACCCCGAGCCCCGCGAGCACGACCGCCATGCCCGCGAGCAGCACGACCTTGTCGTTCTCGCCGAACGTGCGGATCGCGAAGTCCTTGACCGGGTGCGGTGTCAGGTCGATCGCGGTGTTGCCGACCGCGAGGAACGGCGAGGCCAGCGGACTCACCAGGCCGGCGACGAGATGGCCTGCTGCCAGAGCCGCGGCCACGGACACGAGGCCGATGAGGATGGAGCGTGTTGCCTTCACACAAGGGATTCGAGACAGCACGCTGGGTGGATTGGCCCGCCGGAAAATCCACAGTGGACTTTCCGGACAGCACTGCAGGCACCCACGCCGGTGGCGCGGGTGCCTGCAGTGTCACGCGTGAAGCGTCAGGCGGGCATCAGGACCGAGTCGATGAGGTAGACGGTCGCGTTGGCGGTCTTCACGCCACCGCAGATCACGTTGGCGTCGTTTACCTTGATGGCGTTGCCCGAGCCGGTGACCTTGACGGTGCCGGTCTGCACGGTCTTCTGGTCGCCGGCGATCTTGTCGGGCGCGATCTGGCCGGGGACGACGTGGTAGGTCAGGATCTTGGTCAGCAGCGCGTCGTCGGTCTTGAGCGTCTCGATCGTCGCCGGGTCGATCTTGGCGAACGCGGAGTCGACCGGCGCGAAGACGGTGAACTCGGCGCCGTTGAGCGTCGAGACCAGGTTGACCTTCGGGTTGAGCTTGCCGGACACGGCGCTGACCAGCGTCGTGAGCAGCGGGTTGTTGCTCGCGGCGACGGCGACCGGGTCGGCGGCCATGCCCGCGACGGAACCGGCGCCGGACGGGACCTGCTTGGCGTAGTCGGCACAACCGGGGCCGACGAGGTTCGCGGCCGGGTCGGCCATCGCCGAGGACGACGCCGCGGTCGAGGTGGGGGCGGCGCTCGACGAGGTGCCGGTGCTGGCCATGTCACCCGAGCCGCACGCTGCGCCGAACAGGGCGAGCGAGGCGGCGCCGAGGGCGAGAACGGTGTTGCGGACGGTCTTGTTCATGACGGACATCTCCAAGGGTGATCGAGCAGTTGCTGCTCGTGATTCGCCGCCCCTCGGGAAGCGGATGGGTGCGGTTATGAATCCGTTACCCGGCACCGTCCACAACGGACTCACCGCGCTGCTGGAAAGACAGTCTGTGTGATTGCGCATTCAGGACCGATCCATCGGCGTCCCGGCTGCGAACACCAGAGGAGAAGACCGGAGAGAGGACCTGGGATGCCAGAGCGTGAGCGGGCGCTGCAAAGCCTGCAGAGCACTCCGCGTGACGTCGGCCCGAGCGCCGACGACCTGCTCACCCTGGTCGCACGGGGTGACGAGGCCGCGTTCGAACGGCTCTACGACGTGGTGTCCGGCTCGGTGTTCGGGCTGATCAGACGAGTGGTGCGGGACCAGGCGCAGTCGGAGGAGGTGTTCCAGGAGGTGATGCTCGAGGTGTGGCGGACCGCGACCAGGTTCGATCCCGAGCGGGGCAGCGCCACGACCTGGATCCTCACGCTGACGCACCGCCGCGCCGTCGACCGCGTCCGGTCCGCCCAGGCCGCCTCGCACCGCGAGGACCGCGCCGCCCGCCTCGACCCGGCGAGGCCGTTCGACGAGGTCAGCGAACAGGTCAACGGCCGCCTGGAACAACGCCAGGTGCGCCGGTGTCTGAGCTTCCTGACCGAACTGCAGCGCGAGTCCGTGCTGCTCGCCTACTACCAGGGCTATTCCTATCCGGAGGTCGCGAGTCTGCTGGGCATACCGCTCGGCACCGTGAAGACCAGGATGCGCGACGGCCTGATCCGACTGCGGGACTGCATGGGGGTGACCGGATGAGGACGACATCCGCTGATCTGCACACGCTCACCGGCGCCTACGCCGTGAACGCGTTGTCCGACGCCGAACGGGAGGCCTTCGAGGCCCACCTGACCGGCTGCGAGAGCTGCGCGGTCGAGGTGGCCGAGCTCGCCGCCACGGCCGCGCGCCTCGGCCTCGCCGTGGAGGCACCGCCGCCGCCCCAGCTGCGCGCCAGGGTGCTCGCCGCCGCGGCCGAGACCCGGCAGCTCTCCCCCCACCCCGTGCGCCTGCGCAAGCCGCGGCGTGCGCGGTGGGCCGGCGCACTGCTCGCCGCCGCCTGCCTCGTCGCCGCCGTCTTCGTGACGGTCCAGTACACGGGCACGTCGGACCAGGAACGGCAGCTGGCGCAACTGTCCAGCGAATACAGCAGGTTCGCCGACTTCCTGTCCACACCGGACGCGAGGCTGATCAACGGCACGGCCCCGAACGGCGCCTCCGGCACCGCGGTCGTGTCGGCGAGCCGCGACGAGGCGCTGTTCCTCGCGAAGAACCTGCCGGACGCGCCCGACGGGCACACCTACCAGCTCTGGCTGATCGACGGCGCGAACGAGAAGCACTCGGCCGGGTTGCTCGGTTCCAGATCCGCGCCGGTGGTGATCAGCGGGCTGACCGGTGCCAAGGAGGTCGCGCTGACCGTGGAGCCGACGGGAGGGTCCGAGCAGCCGACGACGCCCGCGGTGATGGCCATGCCGCTCGCGTGAACCAGGGCCGTGGCTGTCCTGGATGCCTGCCAGCATGCGGCGCATGATCGGACGTTGGCACGGCCTGGTGATCGACTGCCCTGATCCGCAGGCCCTCGCGGAGTTCTACGAGAAGCTGCTCGGCATGGTCCGGGTGCAGGACGACGGGGCGTTCGTCGTCATCGGCGACGCCCCGGACCGACCCGGCGTGGCGTTCGCACGGGTCGAAGGGTGGGTACCGCCCCGGTGGCCGGCCGAAACCGCCCAGATGCACTTCGACGTCCGGGTGGAGGAACTTTCTTCGGCCGGCGCGGAGGTGCTGGCGCTGGGGGCACGCCGGCTCGAAGGGGGTGGCGAGCGGTTCCACGTCTACGCGGACCCCGCCGGCCACCCCTTCTGCCTCGTCAGCTGGTAGGCCGGCGGAGCCGGGCGCGCATCACGTGCGCGTCCAGCGGCAGCGCGTGCTTCTCGACGAGGTCGAACCCGGCCTCGTCGAGCAACGCGCGGTAGTGCGATTCGGTGCGCTCCCGGCCGCCCGTGTTGCACAACATGTGGATGTCCCAGGGGATCGCGAGGGAGTCGGCCTCGCCGTTCTCCGGCAGCAGGCGCTCGATCACCAGGATCTCGGCGTGCGCGGGCATGTTCCGCGCGCACGTCGCGAGGATCGTGCGGCACTGCTCGTCGTCCCAGTCGTGCAGCACGCGCGACAGCAGGTACACGTCACCGGTGGCCGGGACGGACTCGGTGAAGTCGCCGGGGACGAGGGTGACGCGGCCCGCGAGGTCGGCCAGGCGCGGTTCCGCCGCGGCCAGCGCGTTCGGCAGGTCCAGCAGGACGCCGCTCAGGTGCGGGTTGGCGTGCAGCACGCGGGACAGGAGTTCGCCGTTGCCTCCTGCGACGTCCACGACCGTGCGGGCGCCGGAGAAGTCGACGAGCTTGGTGACGCCGGTGAACATGGCGTTGCTCGCGGCCATGGACCCGTGGAACAGCTCCGCCAACGCCGGATCCGTTGCCATGTGGGCGAAGTGGTGGGCCCCGAACGCCTTCGCGTACGACTCCTCCCCGCTGCGGACGGCCTCCGTGAGCTCGGCGAACGAGAGGTAGAACGGGCCGCCGTACATCAGGGCGAGCGGGCGCATCGAACCCGCCAGGTCCGACCGCAGCAGCTCGCCGAGGTCGGTGAGGCGGTGCCGGTCGCCGGAGACGTGCACGACCCCCAGCGAGGCGAGGTAGCGCAACAACCTCGCCAGGCTCTGCGGCTCGGTGCCGGTGGCCTCCGCGAGACCGGGGAGGTCCTCGATCGTCGCGAGGTGGTCGAGCAGCCGGAGCTCGGCGGCGGACGCGATCGCCTGGGTCGCCCACGCGCCGGTCAGCAGGCGCAGCAGCTCCGTGCCGGCGCAGGACTCGCGCTGGTGCAGCGACTGCAGCTGCGGGAACCGGCCCGCGGCGATCAGCTCCAGCCGGCGGAACGCGGGATCGGCGCAGTGCGCGTCGCGGAAGTAGAGGACCGAGTTGTTCTCGTAGCCGTTGTAGCCGCCGCCGTCCGGGCGCATGACGCCGGTGATCATCGTGCGGAGTCCGCGCAACAGCACGGGATCCGGCCGGCGCACGGCCAGCGCGACGTGGTTCTCGCGTTCGTGGCGGCGTTCGTCCTCCGCGATGTGCGCCAGCTCGGGCGGCGTCACCATCACGAAGATCTCCAGCTCGCACGGCCAGCCGTTGCGGTCGGGCACGGGTGCGCGCAGGATGCCGACCTTCAGGTCCGCGACGGGCACGGAGTAGCGGGCACTCAGCCGTTCCCGGACGACGACGCTCGGCGTCATCGTGCCGACCTCGAGGCCGAGCCGCGCGAGCTCGTCCGTCAGCCCCACCAGGGTCTCCGGGAAGATCAGCAACGCGGCGTGGTCGAGGGCGGCGTGCCGGGTCACGGCGGCGCGCTGGTCGGCGGGCAGCGACGGCACGGCGGCGGCGAGCGCCGAGTGCGTGTCGTGCCTGCCGATGAGGGAGATCGCGGCGGTCAGCCGGCCGAGGTCGGCCGCGGCGATGATGCGCGTGGTTGTTGCAGAGGTCATGGTGGCGGTTCCCGGTGGCTCAGATGCCGACGTAGTGCTCGGCGAAGAAGTTCTGGTGGGCGCGGCAGTCGCGCAGGCTGTGCAGCCGGGCGCGGCGGAGGGCGCGGTGGAAGTCGTCGTCCGGCGCGTGGAGGAGGTCGATCATCCAGCGCGAGAACTCCTGCGCCCGCCAGACGCGGGGCAGGCAGGTGCGCGAGTACGCGGCCAGCGGCCGTTCGTCGTCGTTGTGCAGCAACGAGATCAGGGCGGAGGCGAGGACCTCGGCCTCCATGATCGCGAGGTTGGCGCCCTTGGCGGCGGACGGGCTGATCAGGCTCGCCGCGTCGCCGACGAGGAACAGCCTGTCGTGCTGGATCCGGTCGGAGACCTCGGACCGCAGCCGCACGACCCGTCGTTCGGTGATCGGGCCCTCTTTGAGCTGACCGAACTCGTCGACGCGCATCCGGGTGCGCAGTGCCGCCCAGATCCGGTCGTCGGTCCAGGTCTCCGGGTCGTCGCCGGGTGGGACCTGGAGGTAGTACCGCGTCACCTCGGGGCTGCGCGCCATGTGGCCCGCGAAGCCGTCGTCGTGGATCGCGTAGGTCACCGCGGCCATGCTCTGCGGTGCCTCGGCGAGCACCGCGAGCCAGCTGACGCCGTGGTCCTGGGTGAGGCGCGGACCCGGCACGGCCCGCCGCGTCACGCCGTTGCTGCCGTCGCACCCGGCCAGGAATCGGCCCGTCGCAACGCTGTCGCCCTGTTCACCGCGGTAACGGATCGTCGCCGTACCGGAATCGACGTCCGTGACGGTGGCGCCGAAGCGGATCTCGCCGCCGCGGTCCAGGTACTCGGCGACCAGGTCCGTGACGAGGTCCTGCTGCGGGTACACCGTGTGCACCTCGCCCTGCCCGAGGCGGGAGTAGTCGAGCTCGAACTCCCCGTCCTCGCCCCGGAAGGCGCAGACGCCGTGCGATCGTCCTTTGTGGAGCAATCCGGCGCCGAGGCCGTGCTCGACGAGGACCCGCGCACTGTTCGGTCCCAAAAACCCAGCCCTGGCACGGGTTTGCACCTGTTCGCGACTGGCCCGCTCGACAATGAGGGTGCCGATTCCTTGCGCCTGCAACAGGTTTCCTAACACGAGCCCTGCCGGCCCCGCGCCCGCGATGAGCACGGTGGTGTGGTCGACCACGCCTTCTGGTCCTCTCTGCGGATCCATTTTCGGCAGCACTGGACAACAGCCACACGGGCGCGTGCGCGCGGCTCGCCGAGGACCAAGATCATGATCACTCCATCGTGTCCGAACGGAACCGCGCGGTACCGGATCACCGGTCCCGCTGTCGTTGTCCGAAAACGGACAAAGGTCGGCCGAAACGCCCGCCCGGTCCGCGGGCCGCTGGTTTCCTCGGAGCAGAGACCGAACTTGGGGGAGTTCACATGCGCAAGAAGTTGTTCGGCGTGCTCACAGCAGGTGTGGCGGTCGCCGTGGTGGCCGCCGGCCCGTCCGCCGCGGACCCGGCACCGGCACTGATGCAGCCCGATCCGGCGCTCGCCTTCCTGCCCGCCGAGGTGAAGATCGACCAGGCCGCCGTCGAGCGCGGCCGCGAGATCCGCAAGCAGGCCAGGGAGAAGGCGCGCGTGGCCGCGAAGAGCGCGGGCGCGCCGCTGACCTACGCCGAGAAGGAGACCGGCCAGGGCGCCAACGACGCGCCCGCGCGGGCCGAGCACGTGGCCGGGTTCGGCACGGGCCGGGGCAAGAACCCGAAACTCGCGCTGACCGGCACGCTCGCGGGCGATCCCGCGCTCCCCGTGGTGCCACCGCCCGCCGAGACCAACGACGCCATCCCGCTCGCGAACGCCATCAGCACGCCCGTGCGGACCAGCGGCACGATCGGCGACGGCCCGTACGGCAGCGGGGGTGACGGCACCGGCGACCACGACTTCTTCAAGGTCACCGGCGGCGCGGCAGGCACCCTCGTCACCGTCGAGACGGACACCCCGTCCGGCGGCCTGGACACGCTCCTCGCCGCGTTCGACGCGCAGGGCCGGCTGCTGGCCGAGCACGACAACCTCGCGGGCACCACGGACAGCAGGCTCCAGCTCTCCGTGAACGCCGGACAGGACGTGTACGTGATGGTGGCCGCCGCCGGACCGGGCGGCATCCCGGCCGATCCGCTGACGCCGGGCACCGGCAAGCGCGTGCTCACCGAGGGCGCGTACGACCTGACCGTCACGACCGGGTCGGAGCGTCGGGACGCCGACCACTTCTCGGTCGACCTGAAGGCCGGTGACGTGCTGGGCGCGTCGGCCGCGGGCAAGGCGACCAGGGTCGTCGTGCACGACCCGGCCGGACGCGAGGTCTTCGGTTCGTCGCAGGACTTCAGCTTCCTGTACGCCGAGAACTCGCCGATGCCCGCCGGGGGCAACGCCGTCGCGGACTTCGTGGCACCGAGGGACGGCCGCTACACCGTCGGCGTCGAGAACGGCGACGGCGCGTACGACGTCACCGTCGAGGCCTACCGCCCCGGCTCGGAGCTCAACCAGCGGCCCGAGGTCCTCACGCTCTTCCTGGACTTCGACGGCGCGCGCGTCAACACGCGGATCTTCGGCAGCGACCCGACCGCGGGCAACAAGGACCTCTCGCCGTTGAAGAAGTTCCTGCCCGGCTGGGGCCTCTCCGACGCCGACGAGAACAAGCTGATCGACGGCGTCGTCGCGACCGTGCGCGAGAACATCGAGAAGGACCTCGCCGCCAAGGGCACCAACAACCGCTTCGCCGTGCGGATCCTGAACAGCCGCGACCACGCCGACCCGTGGGGGCAGCGCAACGTCAGCCGCGTGGTCGTCGGCGGCTCGATCGCCGAGTCCGGCATCCAGACCGTCGGCATCGCGCAGTCGATCGACGCGGGCAACTTCGGCAAGGAGGAGACCTCCCTGGTGCTGCTGGACATCCTCAGCGCGCCCGCCGCCCAGACGAGCACGTCGCTGAACCGCTACATCACCCCGGCCAGCGACAAGGTCGCGTTCATCGGCCGGGCGATCGGCAACATCACCGCGCACGAGGCGGGCCACATGTCCGGCAGCTGGCACCAGGACCAGTTCAACGCGCTCGACGCGATCATGGACCAGGGCGGCAACCCGAAGGGCATGTTCGGTGTGGGCCCGGACGCCGTCGGCGGCACGGCCGACGACGTCGACGTCGACTTCCACGAGGACGTGCTCAACCCCAACGAGGGCTTCACCGGGATCGAGGACTCCCTCAACCGCACCGCGTGGGCGTACACCAGGGGCGCCAACTGACGGTCCGATTCCCGCCAGACCGCGGGCGGTGATCGCGGCAGGCTGATCCGCATGGGATCACTCGAAGACAAGGCGGCTCTCGTCACCGGCGGGAGCCGCGGGATCGGGGCCGCGGTGGCCGGGAAGCTCGCCGCACTCGGCGCACGCGTCGCGGTCACGTACCAGAACACCAAGCCGGACAACGGTTTCGCCATCCGGGCGGACAGCGCCGACCCGGACGCCGTGGTGGCCGCGGTCGAGGAGACCGCGGTCCACTTCGGACGGATCGACGTGCTGGTGAACAACGCCGCGGTCTTCCAGGTGGGACCGCTGGAGGACCTGGGCGCGGCGGAGTTCGACCACACCATGGCCGTGAACGTGCGTGCGCCCTACCTGGCGGCACGCGCCGCGGCACGGCACATGGGCCAGGGCGGCAGGATCATCAGCATCGGCAGCAACGTCGCCGTGCACGCGCCGTTTCCCGGCTTCGCCCTGTACTCGGCGAGCAAGACGGCGCTGATCGGGATGAGCAAGGGACTCGCGCGCGACCTGGGTCCGCGGGGCATCACGGTGAACGTGGTCAACCCCGGTCCGACGGACACCGACCTGAACCCGGCCGACGGGCCGATGGCGGAGCAGATCCGCGGCCTGACGGCGTTGGGGCGCTACGGAGAACCGGAGGAGATCGCCGCGGTGGTCGCGGCTCTGGCTGGAGAGGCCGGTGCGTACGTCACCGGCGCCAGCATCAACGTCGACGGCGGTTTCACCGTCTGACAGCGGCTACGCCCAGGTCACGGGCAGGGCGTGGACGCCGTAGATGTTCATGTCGGTCCTGAGCCTCACCTCGCGCGCCGGCACCGCGAGGCGCAGGCTCGGGAAGCGGCGCAGCAGTCCCTCGAAGCCGGCGCGCATCTCGATGCGGGCCAGCTGCTGCCCCAGGCACTGGTGCACGCCGTGGCCGAACGCCAGGTGCCCGCGGGCGTTGCGGTGCACGTCGAGGGTGTCGGCGTCGTCGTAGCGGTCCGGGTCGTGGTTGCCCGCGAGCAACGACAGCACCACCATCGACCCCTCGCGGATCGTCTCGCCGAAGAACTCGATGTCCTCTGCCGCGTAGCGGAAGAAGACGTCGGCGACGGCCAGGTAGCGCAGCAGTTCCTCGACGGCCTCGGGGACGAGCGACGGGTCGGCGCGCAACGCCGCCAGCTGGTCCGGGTGCTCCAGCAACGCGAAGGTGCCGAGCGACAGCATGTTCGCGGTCGTCTCGAACCCCGCGAGCAGCAGCAGGAACGCCATGCCCGTCAGTTCCTCGAGGCTCAGGTCCTCGTCGCGGGCCAGGTCCGACAGCAGGTCGTCGCCCGGCTCCGCGCGCTTGGCGGCGACCAGCTCGTACAGATAGGTGTTCATCGCCATGTACGCGGCCATCTTGTCCTCCAGCGTCACCTGGCGTTCCATGAACTTGGAGGAGTTGTGCTGGAACGTGTCGCGGTCGGCGTACGGCACGCCGAGGATCTCGCAGATCACCAGCGACGGCACGGGTAGCGCGAACTCCTTGACCAGGTCGACCGGCGGGGTGAGCTCCGCCAGCGCGTCCAGCTGCCGCTCGGTGATCTCGACGATCTGCTCCTCCAGCGCCTTCATCCGCCGGACGGTGAACGCGCCGGTGAGCTTGCGGCGCAACCGGGTGTGGTCCGGCGGGTCCATGCTGATGAAGAGACCGGGCGTCTGCGGGACGGGTTCGGTCTGCTCGGGCATGCCCGGCGTCGGGAACGGCACGTGGATGATGCCGAGGTCCTGCCGGCTGCTGAACCTGGTGTCCGCCAACGCCTGCCGCACCGCGTCGTAGCCGGTGATCAACCAGCCCTCGTGGCCGTCGGGGAAGAGCATCGGGCTGACCGGGCGCGTCGCGCGCACCGCGGTGATCTGGCTGGGCGGGTCGAACGGCGTGACGTCGCGGTCCATGGGAAGGCCGTGCAACATCGGGGGTTCTCCTTCAGCGGGTGGATTCGCGGTTGAAGAGCTTCTTGGACCACAGGTAGCCGCCGAGCCCGATGACGAGGCACCAGGCGAAGGCCAGGTAGCCGCTGTTGCCGATCGGCGTGCCCGTCAGCAGCCCGCGCAGGGCCGAGATGAACGGCGTGAACGGCTGGTACTCGGCGAACCACCGCAGCACGACCGGCATCGAGTCGGTGGGCACGAACCCGTTGCCGAAGAACGGGAGCAGGATCAGCGGCAGGCCGACGTTGCTCGACGACTCGACGGACTTGCTCGCGAGCCCGAGCGCGGCGGACAGCCAGATCAGCGCGAACGACATGCCCACCAGCAGCAGTGCGATCACGAGCCACTCCAGGGCGTTCGCCCGCGGCCGGAACCCGATCGTGACCGCGATGCCGAACACGAACGACATCGCGAGCACGGTCTGGACGAGGCTGCCGACGACGTGTCCGGTGAGGACGGACACGCGGGCGATCTTCATGGTGCGGAAGCGGTCGACGATGCCCTCGGTCATGTCCATCGCGATCGAGATGCTCGTGCCCTGCACGGCCGCGGTGATCGCCATCAGGATGATCGTCGGCGTGACGTAGTTCAGGTACTCGGCCCTGCCACCGGACGGGCCGCCGAGCCCGGCGCCCAGCGTGCCGCCGAAGACGTAGACGAACAGCAGCAGGAACACGACCGGCATGATCAGCAGCTGGAACGTGAGCGACGGGTAGCGGATCATCCGCCGGAGGTTGCGGCGGACCATCGTCGCCGAGTCGGTCAGCACGTAGGTCATCGCGGGGCCACCTTGTCGGAAGTGCCGGTGAGGGCGAGGAAGACGTCGTCGAGGTCGGGTGTGTGGGTGCTGAGCGACTCGACCTCGACCGCGTTCTCGTCGAGCCGGTCGAGCAGGGCCTTGAGGGAGCGGACGTCGCCGTCGCTCGGCACGCGCAGGGCGAGCGCGTCGCCGTCGCGCGAGGCGTCGCGCACGACGCGGGCGGCGGCTTCGAGGTGCCGCAGTTCGGTGAACTGCAACAGGACGTGGCCACCGGGGATGCGGCGCTTGAGCTCGTCCGCGGTGCCCTCGGCGACGATCCTGCCCTGGTCCAGCACCGCGATACGGTCGGCGAGCTCGTCGGCCTCCTCCAGGTACTGCGTGGTCAGGAAGATCGTGACGCCGCTCGCCACCAGGCCGCGCACGATGCCCCACATCGTGCGGCGGCTGCGCGGGTCGAGGCCGGTGGTCGGCTCGTCCAGGAAGATCACCTGCGGCGACCCGACCAGGGTCATCGCGAGGTCGAGCCGGCGCCGCATGCCACCGGAGTAGGTCGACGCGGACTTGTCGGCCGCGTCCACCAGGTCGAACTGCTCCAGCAGCTCGCCGACCTTCCGCACGCCGGCCGCCTTGCCGAGGTGGTGCAGGTCGGCCATCAGCTTGAGGTTCTCCCGGCCCGTCATCAGGTTGTCGACGGCGGAGAACTGGCCGGTGACACCGATCGCGGCGCGGACGGCGTCGGGATCGTCCGCCACGTCGTGGCCCGCGACGGACGCGGTGCCGCCGTGCGCGCGGATCAGCGTGGAGAGGATCTTGACGGTGGTGGTCTTGCCGGCGCCGTTCGCGCCGAGCAACGAGAAGACGGTGCCGCGCCGGACGTTCAGGTCGACGCCCTTGAGCACCTCGGTGTCGCCGTAGGAGCGGCGCAGGGCGGTGGCGGTGATCGCGTTCACGGTGTTCCCCTCAGGCACGGCGGACGGAGATGTCGCCGAAAGCGGTGTGGGCGGTGACCTTGACGGTCTCCGCGGAGGTGCCGGGGCCGTCGCTGCCCTCCAGCGAGTTGGTGACGCGGCCGAACGACGTCTTGGCGTCGATCCACGCGGCGGTGCCGTGCGCGATCCCGACCTCGATGCCGCCCATCGCGGTGTTGAGCGTGACGGTGTCGCGGACGACCTCGCCTACCTCGATCGAACCCATCGCGGTCCTGGCCTCGACGAGCGACCCCGCGCGCTCGACGTTGATGTCGCCGTTGGCCGAACGCGCCCTCAGGTCGCCGTCGACCGAGCCGACGTCGATGTGGCCGTTGGAGTTCTTGACGACCAGCGAGCCGTGGACCGTGCCGACGCGGAGGTGGCCGCTGCCGGTCTTGACCTCGGCGTTGCCGACGACGGCGCCGATCTTGACGTAGCCCGCGCCGGTGTCGGCCTTCAGCTGGCCGGTCCGGTCGAGGTGGATGTTGCCCGCGGACATGTCGACCTCGGTCACGCCGAGCACGCCGATGGTGCGGACGCTGCCCGCCGTCACGTCGGCGTCCACCTTGGACCCGGCGGGCAGCTCGACCACGACGTCGACCGACCGGGTCTTCTTCGAGAAGTCGAACGTCCGCTTGGGCCCGCGGACCATCAGCACGCCGTCGGCGTAGTCGACCGTGGTCTTGCGCGCGGCCTCGACGTCCGAGGAGTCGGACGAGTCGGTCGGCCGCACCTCGACGTTCGTCGTGGTGCGGTCCGTGGCGACGAACTGCACGTGCCCCGCGTAGATGTCCAGGAGTACGGAAATCGGTTCCGGTGTGGCGTAAGAAGGCATGGCTGTCCCCTCAGAAGGTGGTGGTGGAGCATCCCCGCAGGTCGGGGCGAAGTGGTGCGGTGCGGGAGCTAGCGGACCCAGCCGACGAAACGCGTCGAGCCGGTGATCTCGGACGTGATGGCGTCCGCGATGGACTCGCGCTTCGGGCTCAGCTGGGCCGACGCGGCGCGCACGAGCCACGCGTTGACCGAGCGGCCCTCCTTGGCCGCCGCCTCGTCGATCGCGGCCTTGAGCGGCTCGGGCAGGCGCACGTTGATCCGCACGGTGGTGCCGTCGTCGAAGCCGGCCGCCACGTCCTCGGTGGGGGCGGCGGCGGGCGGCGGTGCGACGGCGGCCGCCGGCTCGGGCGGCCGCCGCGTCACGACGAACTTCGGGTCACGGCCCCGCAGCAGCACCTGCACCGAGTCCGGTGCCAGGTCCGCGGTGATCTCGTCGGCGGCGGCGGACAGGGCTTCGAGCAGCGCCAGCCGGATCGCCGACTCCATCGTCACGGTCAGCCGCTCGACCAGCGCGCTCGCTTCCTCGCCACCGGTCTCGACGGCGGTGAGGAGCTCGCGGCCGAGGGAGGCCACATACGGGGTCAGATCCATGGCACCACTATGGCACACGGTGGCACCACCGGCAAGCAATTCTGGCTCAGCCTGGCATCACTTTGGCTCAGGGCAGGTCGGAGGGGGTGTCAGCCCAGGGCATCGGCGAACGCGGTGAACGTCGGCGTGCCCTTCTGCCGGTCCAGCACCGCGAAGACGACGTGCTCGAAGTAGCGGTTGTCCCGCAACGCGAGCGCGAAGATCCGGGCCACGGTCGCGGGGTCGTTGCCGAACACCCCGCACCCCCACGCGCCGAGCACGAGCCTCCGGTGCCCGTGCGACGCCGCGACGTGCAGCACCCGGATGGCCCGCCGCAGCAACGCGAGAGGGATGCCGTCGGCGCGCTCGGGCTGGCCGCGCAGGATCGCGGACCGGTTCGGCGCGGCGGCGGTGAGGAACGAGACCTCGTACGGCTGCGGCAGCAGAGAACCCTTGTCGTCCTTGAACACCGGCACGCGCGGCGAGTAGATCACGCGGTCGGTGTAGGTGAGGTCCTCGTGCGCGCGGTGGTACGCGTAGAACTCGCCGGCGGCGCGCAGGCACGGGTAGATCGCCGACGCACGGGCGATGCTCTCCTCCTGCGCCTGCGCGCCGTTGAGGAACCCGCCGCCGGCGTTGCGCGCGGAGGCGAAGTTCAGGGCGGCGACGTCCCCGCCGAGACGGCGGGTCGCGTCCACAGTGGACTCATTGGTGACGTCGACCCGCGCCGCCCCGACCTCCGCGGGCAGCGGCAGCACCTCGTCCGGCAGGTGCAGGCGGGTCCCCTCGACGGCGGGACGGACGGCGATGGCGACCTCGCCCGCGGCGGTGGAGTAGGAACCGCGCACCGCGATGGCGACGGTGTCGTGGGCGATCGCTCGCAACCTTGCGCTCATGATGCCCCGAGTCTGACCGGCGCCGGGAGGAACGCCAAGCGAGTTAGCCGCGGCCGTAGATCTCGGCCACGGCGGCGAACGCGGCCTTGGGCTCCCACGAACCGTCGTCGTGGACCTTCACGATGCCGGGGCTCGCCATGTCGAGGTCGCGCTCCGGGTCGTCCGGCCGGTGCGGATGGCTGTGCAGCGCGAACAGGTAGACGAACGCGCTGTCGACCCCGGTCTCCTCGAACGTCGTCAGCACCTCGCGCAGGTAGGTGGCCTGCTCCTCCTCGTCGCGCAGGTACCCGTCCCGAACCCGGACGGGCCGGCCGGTGTCGTCGTTCTCGACGATCTCCATGCTCCGCGGCGCCACCGCCCCCGACCCTCGCCACGCGGCCGTGTTGAAGCCGGTGATGGCGACCGGTTGCCCCTGCGCCACCGCGCTCCTGATGCCCTCGGCGTAGACGTCGGCGACCTCGGCGGAGCGGATCAGCTCGTACGTCCTGAAGTCGAACAGGCTCCAGTCGGGGTTCTCGAACGGGATGCAGGCGTAGGTGACCTTGCCGTGGAACTCCTGCCGCACCAGGGCGACGGCCTCCGCGAGGAACTCCCCCAGCCGCGCGCCCGCGTCCCGCATCCGTTCGGGCTGCCCCAGCAGCCCACCCAGCCGCTGCAGGATGTCGTCGCCGGGCACGAACCCGGAGTTCATGATGCTGAGCTCCACGCCCGTCATGAACACGACCTCGGCACCCCGCGCCCGGACGCGTTCGGCGCGGCGGGCGCAGTCGGCGAACAGGTCGAGGATCTCGGCGGGCGTGAGTTCCAGCGGGTAGGGCGAGAACCAGATCTCCAGCCCGAGGTCGGCGGCGATCTCCGCGGCCCGTTCGAGCCGGTCCGGGTCCCCGCCGACGAGGTGGACGGCGGTGCAGTGCAGGTCGTCCCTGATCGCGGTCAGGTCCCGGCGGACCGCGTCGAGGTCGAACTTCTCCAGCGAGATCTCTCCGTGGCGCACGAAACCGGTGTCGTACGCGATGCCTTTGGCGCGCATGCCGACGAGACTAGGCGCGAAAAGTGCGTGCGCGCAAGTTTGCGTGAGCGCAGTTACGACGGCCAGACGAGCAGCACCGGGCAGAGGGCGTGGTCCACGACGAACCGGGTCGCCGGGCCGAGGCTGCGCGGGCCGGCGTGGCTCACGTCCCCGTCGCGGCACAGCACCAGCAACGACGCGTCCCGGCACGCCGCGACGACCTCGTGCTCGACCCGGCCGGTCCGCGTCTCCGTGCGGCACGGCAACCCGAGCCGTTCGGCGGCCGCTTCGAGCAACCGGGTGGAGTGGCCCGCCGCCAGGTCGTCGACCCGCGCGCCGGGGTCCCTGGCGGGATGGCGTCCGAACAACCCGGCGAGCGCTCCGTGCGCCGCGCCGGGCACGTCGTGGTCGCTGACGTGCAGCAACAGGAAGTCCTCACCGCCGTGCGCACGGGCCGCGTCGACGCAGTCCGGCCAGGTGTCGTCGGCGATCCACACGACCACCGCCATGGTCATCCTCCGATCAGCCGCAGGGACGCCCACAGTGCCACGACCGCGGCGACCAGGGTGGCAGGCACGGCGAGCAGACCGAGCTTCGTGAACTCCGGCAGGTTCACCTCGGTGTCGTGGTCGTGCACGATCCGCCGCCACAGCAACGTGGCGAGCGACCCCGCGTAGGTCAGGTTCGGGCCGAGGTTCACGCCCAGCAGCACCGCGAGCACCACGCCCGGTCCCAGCGGGGCGACCAGCGGCAGCAGCACGAGCACCGCGGGCAGGTTGTTGATCACGTTGGCGAGCACGGCGGCAACAGCGGCCACCCCGAGCAGCGCGAGCAGCCCGGTGCCGTCCGGGAGCGCGAGTTTCAGCACGTCGTCCAAACCGTTGTCGACGACCGCCCGCACCACGATCCCGAGGCCGAGCACGAACGCGAGGAACGGCAACGAGGCCGCCCGCACGACCTTGCCGACCGACGTCCGCTTCCGCACCAGCGCCCGTCCGGCCATCACCAGCGCGCCCGCGCACGCCGCCCACGCCGGGTCGATCCCGGTGGCCGACGCGACCACGAACCCCACGAGCGTCAGACCGACCACGGACAGCGCGAACACCGGCAGCTCCTGCGGCGGGTGCACCACCGGGGCGTGCGCGGGCGCGTCGAGGTCGGTGCGGAAGAACCGCCGGAACACCACGTACTCGACCGCGATCGCGACGACCCACGGCAGCGCCATCAGCGCCGCGAACCGCGTGAAGCTCAGCCCGCTCGACGCGAACGCCAGCAGGTTGGTCAGGTTCGACACCGGCAGCAGCAACGACGCGCTGTTCGACAGGTGCGTGCACGCGTAGACGTGCGGCTTCGGCCGGACCCCGAGCTGCGCGGCCGTCGCGAACACCACGGGCGTCAGCAGCACGACCGTCGCATCCAGACTCAGCACCGCCGTCGTCACCGAGGCCGTGACGAACACCCCGCCGAGCAACGTCCGCGGTCTGCCGCCGGACGCGCGCGCCATCCAGGTGCCGCAGGCGTGGAAGAGGCCCTCGTCGTCGCAGAGCTGGGCCAGCACGAGGATCGCGGCCAGGAACCCGATCACGGGCCCCAGCCGCACCGCCTCGTCCACGACGTGGTCGAGCGGCAACGCTCCGGCCAGCACGACGACGACCGCCGCCGGCACCGCGACCGCCGCCTCGGGCCAGCCCCACGGCCGCACGACCGCGCAGACCAGAACGGCCACGAGCAACAAAACGGACAGCGCCAGCACGGTGGATCCTCCTGCGCCGGCAAGGGATCCGGCCGCGCTGACTCTAGGTGCTGCCCCGCGTCAGCTCATCTTGGCCGCCGCGCTCTTGATGGCCTGCCGGATCCGGAAGTACGTGCCGCAGCGGCAGACGTTCGCGATCCGGTCGATGTCCTCGTCCGAAATCTCCTGCTTCGTCCGGAGCAACGCCGCCGCGGCCATGATCTGCCCCGGCTGGCAGTAGCCGCACTGCGCGACGTCCTGCTCCAGCCAGGCCTCCTGGACGGGGTGCAGGTCCTCACCGGACGCGAGGCCCTCGATCGTGGTCACCTCCTGCCCGGCGCACTCGGACACCGGGGTGACGCACGGCTGGACCTCCGCGCCGTTCAGGTGGGACGTGCAGGCGCGGCACACACCGATGCCGCAGCCGAACTTCGGGCCGCGCACGCCGAGCTTGTCGCGCAGCACCCAGAGCAGCGCCAGGTCCGCGGGAGCGTCCACGGTGACCGGCTTGCCGTTGACGACGAACGTGTAGGTGGGCACAGGGGACGCTCCTTCAGCGCGGGAACGGCTCGAAGTCGACCGGGAAGATGATCGGGAAGCTGCGCGGCACCACACCCGTCGCCCGCGCGTAGGCATTGGCGATCGCACCGACCGCGGCCGGCACGCCCAGTTCCCCCGCGCCGCCCGGTTCCCCGGTCGCCGGCATCACGTGGATCTTGACGTCGAGCGGGGCGTCCTTCTGCCGGGCGTAGTGGAACTGCGAGTACGAGCCCTCCAGCGGCAGCCCCTTGTCGATGTGCAGACCGGCGCGCAGCGTGGTGGAGATGGCGTCGGTCAGGCCGCCGAGCATCTGCGCCTCGAGGCCGCGCGGGTTGATCGGGCGGCCGACGTCCACGGCGATGGTCGCCCTGACCACGCGCGGGTTCTTCGGGTCGCGGGCGTCGATCTCGACCAGGCAGGCGGTGCAGGACTTGTACTCGTCGTGGAACCCGATGCCCTGCGCGAAGCCCTTCGGCATCGCCTTGCCCCACTGGCCTTCCTCGACGACCTTGTTGAGCACGGCGCGTTGCCGGGCGGTCTTGAGGAACTCGCGGCGGAACGCGACCGGGTCCTTGCCCATCTTCTTGGCCAACTGGTCGACCAGGATCTCCTCGGCGCCACGGGTGTTCGCCGAGTAGACCGACCGCCACGACCCGGTGTGCATGCGCAGCGGCACCTCGTTGAGCAACGAGGTCACGACGCCGAAGTTGTACGGCACCTTGCACGTCGTGAGGAACACCGTCTGCGCGAACGACAGGTTGCCGCCGACCGGCAGCTTCGCGGCCGTGGCGGTGAGGATCTCGCCGAGGCCGTGCCGGAAGTCGGTCTCGACCGAGGCCACCCGGTGCTCGAACGTCAGCACGTTGCCGAGCGCGAACGTCGCCCGGAGCTTGTGGTGGCTCGCGGCGCGCGCCCGTCCGTGCCGCATGTCGTCGGTGCGCGACCACATGAGCTTCACCGGGCGCTTCAACGCCTTCGAGATCTGCGCGGCCTCGATCGCGGCGTCGAAGAAGAGCCTGCGCCCGAACGAGCCGCCGCCCTGCACCACGTGCACGGTGACGGCGGACTCGGGCAGCCCGACAGCCGCCGCGATGGTCTGCCGCGCCACGATCGGCGACTTGAGCCCGGCCCAGATCTCCGCGCGGTCGTCCCGGACGTCCGCGATCGCCGAGTTCGTCTCCATCGGCGCGTGGCTGACGAACGCGAAGTCGAACTCCAGGTCGAGGTGCTGGGTCAGCAGCGGCGGCACCACGAACGGCAGTGCGGCAGCCTGCAGCTTCGCCCGGATCTCCTTGTCCGACAACGAGTCGATCGTGCCGGGGTTCCAGGTGACCTTGAGCGCGTCCCGTGCGGCCATGGCCTGACCGAACGTCTCCGCGACCACCGCGACGCCCGTGGGCACGACCCCGATCGCGAGCACGCCGGGCATGGCGCGTGCCGCCGCCGAGTCGACCGACTTCACCGAGCCGTTGATCGTCGGCGGCCGGCGCACGACCGTCGGCATCGCACCCGGCATGTCGTGGTCGAGGGTGTACCGGAACTGCCCGGTGACCATGGCGCGGGCGTCGATGCGGGACTGCGGTGTGCCGACCAGCCGGTGCTCGCCCTCCGGCTTCGGCTGCGCGGCGAACGCCCCGGTGAGCTGCGCGGCGGCCGACGTCAGCAGCCCGTACAGGACCGGGCGGCCGTCCGGCAGGATCACCGCGCCGTCGCGGGTGGACAGCCGCGAGACCTCGACGCCGTGTTGCTCCGCCGCCGCCGCGAGCAGCCGGGCGCGGGCGGCGGCCGCGGCCTGGCGGACCGGCCCGTACACCGACCGCATGGTGTTGGACCCGCCCGTGAGCTGGTTCATCAGCAGCTCGGGCCGCGCGTCGGCGAGCGTGACGCGGACCTGGCCGAGCGGCAGGTCGAGCTCCTCCGCGACGAGCATCGCGGACGCCGTGGTGATGCCCTGACCGACCTCGGCGCGCGGCAGGTCGAGCGTGACGACACCGTCCTCGCCGACGCTGAGCACGGCGAGCGCGCCGGCCGTCGGGGCTCCGGCGAGGATGAGGACGTCGCCGAGATCGAGGATCTCGGCCGGTTGCGGCAGTGTCGGTATGACGGCTTCGGCCGTGCCGGGCACCGCGACGGTGAGCACCGGGGCCGCCACGAGGAACGTGAGGAACCGCCGGCGTCGAACCGGGACCTGGGCTGCAGGGACCGGGACTTCGTTGTCACAGGTCATGTACTCGTCAACGACATCCGGCCCATGCGGGTACGACCGTCAGCCGAACGGGTGCACGACCGATCTCCCTAACGAGCCTGCGGCACCTTCCGGCGCAGCACCGTCTCGGCGCCGCCGGTCGCCACCAGGAGCTTGACCAGGACGCGTTTGACCTCTTCACTGCCGTACACGTCGAGCTCGCGGCGGAGCCGGCGGCTGTCCTCGACGAGCTGCCGGCCCCGCTCCGTGAGGCGGGCGCGCCGGGTCCGGCTGTCCACGCGGTCCGGCACGCGTTCGACGTAGCCGAGGCGCTGCAGCTCCATCAGCTGCTTCGACGCGGCCTGCTGCGTGACGCCGAGCAGCTCGCCCAGCTCCGACACCGTCGGCTCGCCCTCGACCAGGTGCTGCATGACGTAGCCGTGCGAGATCCGCACACCCTCGTGCCCGATCTCGCGCAGCTGCTGGAGAACTGCGTCGTTCGCGGAACTGCCCGCCAGGAACGCGAGGGTCGCGACGTCGATGTCCATCAGGTCCACGGCGCCCATCCTGGCACTCACCGCACAGGTGCACAACGATGGTTGTGAATATGACTGGACATCGTGATCTCCTCTCCTCCCCACCTCCGGCGCCACAACCGGTCGTGGGTCGCCACGACCACCGCGCCGGGGTAGTGGGCGAGCGCCGCCTCCAACTCCTCGACCAGGGCGGGCGACAGGTGGTTCGTCGGCTCGTCCAGCAGCAGCACGTCGGCCTCCCGCGCGAGCAGGCGGGCCAGCGCGACCCGCCGCCGTTGCCCGACCGACAACGCGCCGAGCGGAGTGGCGAAGTCCTCTGTCCTGAGCAGACCGAGCGCTTCGAGCTCGTCCTTGCTCCCGCCGAACGCCTGCAGCACCGTCTGCTTCGGTTGACGCACCACGGTTTCCTGCGGCAGGTAGCCGACCACGCCGTTGCGGACGACCGTTCCCCGCTCGGGTTCGCGCTCTCCAGCCAGGATCTTGAACAGCGTGGACTTGCCGGAGCCGTTCGGTCCCGTCACCAGCAACCGTTGTCCCGCCTCGACTTCGAGGTCACCGAACGCCAGCACCACGCCCTCGCGCACCGCCGCGGCGGGCGGGACGTTGAGGCGCAACGGGTCCGGCGGCTTCGGCACCGGGTCGGCCCGCAGCCGCTCCAGCCGTTCGGACGCGCTGCGCACCCGCGTCCTGATCGACGCCTGCACGCGGCGGCCGTCGCCGTTGTACTTGCACTTGTTGTGGTCCGGGATCGCCCGCCCCGGCGCGACGCGGTGGGCCGTCGTGCCGCGCCACCCGGTCCAGTGGCCGATCTCGCCGACCCACTCCGCGTAGGCCTGTTCCCAGCGCTGCCGCGCCGCCCGCTTCTCGGCGACGTAACCCGCGTACCCGTTGCCGCAGCGGGTGATCGACCGGTTCTCGACCTCGACGACCGCCGTGGTCACCCGTTCCAGCAGGAGGCGGTCGTGCGTCACCACGACCAGGGTGCCCCGGTGCCGGCGCAGCCTGGCCTCGAGCCAGTCGAGCGCCCGGTCGTCGAGGTGGTTGGTGGGCTCGTCGAGCAGCAGCAACTCGGGGTCGGCCGCGAGGACGCAGGCCAGCGCGAGCCGCGCCTTCTCACCGCCCGACACCGTGCCGAGCGCGCGGTCGCGGCCGATGTCGACCCCGAGAGCGGACATCGCGGCCTCGACCCGTGCGTCGGCCGAGTAGCCGTCACGCAGTTCGAACGCCGTCAGCAGATCGCCCAGTTCGTCGAGCCTCTCCTCCGCCGCGGCCGCGGCGATCTGCCGTTCCAGCAAGCGGATCTCGGCGAGCGCGGCGTCGACCGCGTCACCGACCGTGGCGTCCGGCGGCAGGTCCAGCACCTGCCCGAGGTAGCCGATGCCCTGCGCCACAACGGTGATCTCACCGTCGTCCGGGACGTCCTGCCCGGCGATGAGCCGCAGCAGCGTCGACTTGCCCGAGCCGTTCTCCCCGACCACGCCGAGCTTCTCACCCGGCCGGACCGTCAGGGACACGTCGTCGAGGACGCGCTTGTACGCGTAGTTCTTGGTGATTTTTCTGATCGTCAACTGAGCTGACATGAGGGACCCCCACACCGCCGAAGGAACTCGGACACGGATGCGCTGAAGGCGGGGTCAGTAGATCACCTAACCGATGTTGCCATACACCGTACGAGGAGGCAAGCGCATACCGCCCGCATACCCGCCCCCGTTTGCATCTCCCCTGTTCACCGAACGAAGGGAGACCGGCGATGTCCGGCGAAAGGCAGTACAGCCGCCGCTCGATCGGCAAGCTGGCGGCGGGCGCCCTCGCGGCGGCGGGCATGGCGTCGCTGCCGGGCAGCGCCTCGGCCGCACCGCACTACCGCGCGCACGGGCCGTTGCTGACCGACGGCTACCAGACGTGGCTCGACGCGATCACCAACCAGGGCGCCGACCTCGCGAAGGTCGTCACGGGCTGGGGCATGCCGGGCCCCGGGCCGTGGCAGAACTTCCCCGACCACGTCTGGACCGCGGCGGGCGCGACCAACTTCCTCATCGTCCGCACCGTCACCGGCGACACCGACAAGATGATCGACCCGAACCAGGCCGTCGCCGAGATCCGCGACTCGCGCTTCTTCGAGTTCAAGAGGATCCGGTCCGGCGCGGACAAGTGCATCATCGAGCTCGGCAACGAACCGAACATCCGCGTCGCCGACCCGTGGGCGTACGGGTACAACCTGAGCGTCACGATCGACCGGATCCGGGAGACCTTCCCCGGAGCCAAGATCTGCGGCACCGCGCTCTCGCCGAACAAGACGACGAACCCGGACACCTGGTACGCCAACCCGAACTTCGTCAACGCCATCAAGAAGTGCGACTTCGTGGGCGTCCACTTCTACAGCAACGCCGACGACGGTAACTTCGCCGCGCAGGGCGGCTGGAACGAGCTCACGTACGCGGAGACGCTGTCGCGGTGCGCGCAGAAGTGGCCCGGCAAGCCCGTGATCGCGACCGAGTACTCGATGCGGACCACGCGCGTGACGCCGTACAACAAGGGCTACAAGTACGGCAGCCTGATCCACTTCGACGACACGGTGGCGTCGAGCCTCTGGGGCGCCTGCTACTACCACGTGCAGACCAACCCGAACGGCATCGACTTCCACGAGAACGTCGGCTCCGAAGGCGCGCGCGGCTACCGCAAGAGGTTGAGCGAAGGCGGCCTCTGACACCCCTCCCCCGGGTAGACTGACAAGGCGTCTACCTGGGGGTTTCAGGTGCAACGGCACGTGCGCACGATCGACGACGTCATGGCTTTGCTGGACGAGCTGGCCGCACCGTCCGACGGCGACTGGTGGGACCGCTTCTACGCGGACCGGTCCCGCGAGGTCCCGTTCTTCGTGGAGAAGCCGGACGAGAACCTGGCCGCCCACGTGGCGAGCGGACTGCTGAAGCCGGGCCGTGCGCTCGACGTCGGGTGTGGACCCGGCCGCAACGCGGTCTTCCTGGCGCGCAACGGGTTTCGGGTCGACGCCGTGGACATCTCGGCCACCGCCATCGCGTGGGCCGGGGAACGCGCCGCGGGACTGGACGTCCGGCTGCGGCACGGCGACGCGTTCGCGACCGAGGGCGCGTACGACCTGATCTACGACTCCGGGTGCTTCCACCACCTGCCACCGCACCGGCGCGTCAGCTACCTGGCGCTGCTCGACCGCGCGCTCGTCCCGGGCGGCCACTTCGGGCTCACCTGCTTCACCGCCGAGGAAGGCACCGCCGTGCCGGACGCGGACCTGTACCAGCGGACCGGTCTGTCGGGCGGCGTCGGGTACACACCGGACGAGCTGCGGTGGATCTTCCAGGACCTCACCGAGGTCGAGGTGCGGCGGATGTCCGAGGAGCCCGCGGACTCGCCGTCGTTCGGGAAGCGGTTCCTGTGGACGGCCCTGTTCCGCAAAGACGTGCAGCCAACGGACACACGTGTCCGGCAGGCGGAATGATCCGGTGCCGCCACCTGCGAAAGTAGGGACAACCCCCTGCTCCAGTAGGTGATCCAAGGCACAAAACCGGCAGTATCGTCACGCGCGTGACGCACGCCGGAGACCTGGCTGTGGTGCTGCCACTGCTCGTGGCGGCCGTGCTCGCGGGCCTCTACGTCGGCACGCGGCGCAGCCTCACGCGGGCGTTGGCCGAGCGGGACCGCGAACTGCGGGCCGAGCAGGCCCGAGCCGACGAGCGCGCGAGACTCGCCGCCGAGATGCACGACGTCGTCACGCACCGGCTGAACCTGATGGTGCTGCACGCCGGCGCGTTGCGGATCGCGGCGCACGACGACGGCGTGCGCGAGGCCGCCGGCGAGCTGCGCACCGCGGGCTGCCAGGCGCTCGCCGAACTGCGCGACCTCGTCGGCGTGCTCCGGTCCGGCCGCGCCGCCCGCATCCCGGACGTGCTGCCGGACCGGCTCTCCCGCCTGGTCGCCGACTCCGGCACCGGCCTCGCGGTCACCCTCCACGAACACGGTGACGCGGACACCATCTCCCCCGCGATGCGCCGCACGATGTACCGGGTGGTCCAGGAGTCCCTCACGAACGTCCACAAGCACGCGCCCGGCGCGCACACCGAGGTCACCATCCACTGTGGACCGAGCAGCGTCCGCGCGGTGATCCGCAACGCGCGGCCGTCCGCGCCGGTCCTCGCGCTCCCGGGCTCCGGCGGCGGCCTGCTGGGCCTGCGCGGCCGGGTGGAGATGGTCGGCGGCACGCTGACCGCGGGCCCGACGGCCGACGGCGGGTTCGAGGTCGACGCCGTGCTGCCCGCGTTCGTGCCTACGTGACCTCGTCCGAGGCGCGCACCGCACGACACGCCAGGTGGACCGCCAAGCGTTCGTCCGGGTTCAGCAGACTGACCCCGAGCAGCTGCTCGACCCGGTTGATCCGCTGCGACACGGTGTTGCGGTGCACCTTCAGCCGCACGGCCGCCGACGACGTCACCGACTCCTCGTCCAGGTAGACCGCGAGGGTGCGCAGCAGCTGGCCGTCCTCCACCCCCGCCAGCGGTGCGAGCAGCCGGGCGGCCTGGTCGACCAGCGCCGGGGTCTCGGCCGCCATCGACAGCAGGCGCCGCACGCCCAGCTCGTCGACGTGCACGACCTTCGCCGAGCCGGTCATCGCGGCGGCCTCGCGCGCCTCGGCGAGCGTCCTGCCCACGCCCGTGACGCCGGGGTGGGGACGGCCGATGCCCGCGACGAGCGTGCAGCCGCCGAGCACCTGGGCGATCTTCGCGGTCAGCTCGCGGTGCTGCGCGAGCGGCGGTTCGGTGTCGTTGGTGAGCCAGAACGACCAGCCGTCCACGCCCTCGACCAGCTGGCCGTGCAGGCCGCGCCGGGACAGCTCGACGCGCAGCCGCTCGGTGCCGGAGGTGTCGAGCACGCCCGGTGCGGGCGGCACCACCTGGACGCCGGTGTGCCAGCCGTCGAGGCGCCACCCGGCGAGCACGGCCCGTTGCACGAGCTGGGGCGGCACGGCGTCACCGGCGGCGAGCAGGTCGGCCAGCAACGAGCCGCGCGACCGGGCGCGGCGCTCGTCCTCCAGGCGTTCGGTGGCCACCCAGCTGCCCAGGGCCCACGACGCGACCTGGCTGATCCGCAGGACGGTCTCCGCCCAGCGCTTGGTGCTGCCGCGCGCGTGCGAGACCAGCCAGAGGTGCACGTGCCCGGTGCGGTCGGCCTCCACCGGCACGGCCACGGCGAAGCCCTCGGCCAGCTCGGCGGTCGCGGCGACGGAGCCCGCGAGCAGGTCCGGTGGGAGGTCGAGCGGGAACGCGCCCTCGATCACCGTGCCGTCCGCGCTGATCACCGCGCACGTCACGCGCAGCTCGCCGGACAGGATCGTGATCACCGACCGCGGGTCGGGTCTGCCGCGGCCCAGCCGCGCGGTGACGGCGTGGAGCAGCCGGGCCGCCGCGACCTCGGGGCGCCGCACGGCCGTGCGCAGGGCGTCCGCGACCAGCAGCGGGTCGTCCGCGTCGGTCTGCAGCAGCGGCACGCCGAGCCGGTTCGCGAACGACGTGGTGGCGGTCGAAGGAGCCTGGTACGCACCGGTCGACGGCCGCACGAGCACGACGGCCCGCACGTCGGCGCTGTAGGCCCGGCGTAGCGCCAGTTCGACGAGGTAGGGCTGGTGGCCAGTGAGGATCACCAGGTCGCCGGCCGAGCAGGCCTCGACGGCGGTCATGTCGGCGGCCAGCCGCACGTCCGCGACCTCCGTGCCGAGACCGCGTTCGCCCGCCAGCAGGGTCGCGTCGCCGAGCGCTCCGATCTCCAGCAGGTCGCGGACGGTCAGGGAACCGGCGTCGTCGATCACCCGGCGCCCCGGAAGGGCACGTGGTCGAGGTCGTAGCCGAACGCCCGCGGGTCGACCCGGCCGAGCACCTCGGGCCGCAGCCACTGCGGCGGCGCCGGGAGCGCGACCACGTCCACGACCGCGCCGAACCGCAGCCGCTCCGCAGACACCGGCTGGCCGGTCTCGGCGTCGAGGCAGCACAGCAGGTCGGGCGTCGTCACGAGCGCCTCGCCGTCCGCGAGCGCGATGAGGTACTCCCCCTGCATCTCCAGGCGCACGTACGCATCGTCGGCGTCGAGGCGGCGCAGCGCCACCGTTCCGCGCGGGAAGTCGCCGATCGATTCACGCCACACCTCGACGACCTTGCCGCGCGCGACGAGGAAGCCGCCGGAGGCCTTGGCCCGTTCCTCGACCGGGTCCGCGTGCCGCGACCAGATCTCGCCCAGCTCGAGCGCGCGGTGCAGCGACCCGGTCACGCCGGCGGCAACCGCGTCCGCGAGCTTCAGCGGCTTCGCGACCATCATCGCCCAGCCGCCGAAGTCGACCATGACCGTGCGGGCGAGCTTCTCGATGCCGGTCGAGTCGAGCACCGCGCTGTTGCCGCTGGGCTCGGTGACGGCGAGCGGGGTCGTGGGCAGTCCGGCCGCGTCGTAGGTGGTCTGGTCGATCCGCGGGAACGCGCGCCCCATCCCGTCCACGTCGACGTACGGCAGGCCCAGCCGGGCGGCGAGGAGCAGCGGCAGCAGTCCGTTGCACCCGCCGACCTCCCACCCGATGACGGCGGTCGCGGGCGTGGAGTCGTGCGCCTGCAACACCTTCAGCGCTTCCTCGGCCTCCCGGCCGGACGGCAGCTTCTCGATCATCACGGTCGGCGCGCCCAGCAACCCGACGCGCGCGCCGTACCCGTCCGGGTCGGCCTCGCCGGGCTCGAGGACGGTGATCGGGCCGCTCTGCCGCATCTCGTGCCGCAGCATCGCGGCGAACGCGCGGGTCTCCTGCTCGCCCCCGCCGCCCCCGCTGCCGAGCAGGACCACGCCCAGGGCGAGCCGGTCCACCTCGTCGGGCCGCAGCAGGTGCATGCGCAGGACATTAGTGGCCGAGCAGCAGATCACCCACCGCACGCGCTCGCACGCGGCTCGCGTTGCCCGGCAGGTAGGCGAGCGGGATCTCCTCGACCTCGACGATCCGCACGCTGCCCGCGTCCGCGCCCGCCGCCACCGCCCTGTCCACGGCCTCCTGCCCGGCCGCGTCGAGCACCTCGTCGCGGCGGGCGGCGTCCATCGGGAAGACGCGGTCGACCTCGCCGCCGACCTGCGCGATCGCGGCGCCGATGGCGTTGGCGAACGCGTGGTGCGCGGGCCGGACGACCTCGCTGACGCCCTCGATCCCGTCCGGCACGAGGATGCTGCCGCCGCCGACCAGCACGACGGACAACGGCTCCGGACCCGTGCGCATGCGGTCGACCTGCGCGGCGATCCGATCACCGACGTGGTCGAGCACGGCCCGAACGAGCGTGCGGTCGAGGTGGCGGACGAGGCTCCGGTCGCCGATGTCGGCGAGACCGGCGGCGACCGCGACGTCCGTGGCGGTCAGCGCGTCGCCACCGAACACCAGGGCGCGGTCGGCCAGCCGGTACCCGACGCTGTCCGGGCCCACCCGGAGCTCCGGTTCCCGCCGCACGAGGCTGCCGCCGCCGAGACCGGTCGAGCGGACGTCGGGCATCCGGAAGTTCGTGCGCACGCCGCTGATGACCACGTCGGACGACGCCTCGCGCGGGAACCCGTGGTGCAGCACGCCGATGTCGGTCGTGGTGCCGCCGACGTCGACGACCGCGCAATCGTCCATTCCGGACAGGAAGGCGCCGCCGCGCATGGAGTTCGTGGGTCCGGACGAGAACGTGACGACCGGGTGGCGGCGCCCGTACTCGAGGTCCATCAGCGTGCCGTCGTTCTGGCTGAGGTAGACGGGCGCGTCGATGCCCTGTGCCGCCAGCGACTCGGTGAGCCCGTCGGCGATCTGCTCGGCGAGCACGCGCAGGGCGGCGTTGATGATCGTCGCGTTCTCGCGCTCCAGCAGCCCGAGCCGGCCGATCTCGTGCGAGAAGCTCACCAGCAGTCCCGGCACCTCGGCGGTGAGGACGTCCGCGGCCCGTCGCTCGAACTCGCTGCTGACCAACGAGAACACCGACGAGATGGCGACCGACCGCACGTCCTTCGCGGCGAGGTCGGCGGCGACCGCCTTGAGCTCGTCCTCTCGCGGTTCGGAGATGACCCGGCCGTCGTACTCGTGGCCGCCGTGGCAGAGGTACGCGTACCCGCCGATGGCCTGCCGCAGCGGCTCCGGCCACTCGACGAACGGCGGAAGTGCCGTGGTGGCGGGAAGTCCGAGCCGCACGGCCGCCGTGCGCGCGAGACCTCTGCCCTCCACGACGGCGTTGACGAAGTGCGTCGTGCCGATCATGACCGCGGTGACGTCCGCGGGCCCGAACGCGTGCCGCAGCCCGCCGACCGCCTCGACGATCCCCGTCGTGACGTCGGCCGTGGTCGTGGCCTTGCACGCGGCGAGGACCCGCCGGCCCTCGACGAGAACGGCATCGGTGTTCGTACCGCCGACGTCGATCCCGATGTGCATGTCCACCCCTCAGGCGGCCGACGCTTCCTCGACGACCACCTTACGGTTGGTGGCCCTGCGCGTCCTCATGCGGAGAAGGTCCAACCGCCCAGCGGACACGTACAGCGCGAAGGCGAGCACGAGAGAGTTCACACTGGACTGCCCGAACGGCAGCACCTCGGCGACAACAGCCGAAGCGGGCCACACGACGACCGTGACGGGCACCCACGACGGCGCCGACCGCGGCACGAGCGGCCGGGTCGAGATGATCTCGTTGCGCCACCGCCGCACGACGAAGTACTCGGCGGCCATGATCCCCGCGACGGGCGGGAACACCACGCCGAGCAGCACCAGGAAGTGGCTGAACTGGTGCACGATCCCGGCCGTCGCGAGCAGCGTCCCGGCACACCCGACGACCACCGTCACCTGCGCCCGGCTGATCCGCCGCGCGAACACGGCGTCGACGAAGTTCACGAGCCCGAGCGAGGCCGAGCCGAGGTTCCAGTCGTTGATCTTCAACACCGCCGTGACGACGACCAGCGCCCCGATCCACCCACCGGACGCGCTGACGGCGCCCACGACGTCCGTCGTGCCGAGCCCGTGCGCGATGGCCACCCCGGCCAGCCCGACGACCCACTCGCCGAGCGCGATCCCGAGAACCGTCTGCTTGACGACGTCGCTCTCACCGCGCTGGAAGCGGGTCAGGTCCGGCGACGTCACGGCCCCGACGATGAAACTGCCGGTCACCAGCGTGATCGCGGTCCCCATCCCGATCGGCACCCCGGCCGCCGGACTGCTCACGACGGCGCTGACATCGTTGACACCGCCGACCAACACCCAGCCGACCAACAGCAGGAACGCGGGCACCGCCACGTACGACGTCCACGCCGCCCACCGCACGCCGCAGGCAGCGACAACAGTGACGACAACCCCGAACAGCAGCGACCACACCGGCACCGGCACCACCCCGGCCACGCCGGCGAGCACCGCCCCGGCCAGCCCCGTCTGCACCCCGAACCACCCGGTGCACGCCAAGGCGATGATCAACCCGAGCATCGCCGACCCGGCGTGCCCGAACCCGGTCCACCGACCCAGGAACGCCGTCGACAGCCCCTCCCGCTGCCCGATCACCCCGACAGCGACCGCCACGACGTTGAGCACCACGGCACCGATCGTGAGCGCGACGAACGCGTCCCAGAACGACATGCCGAAGCCGAGAGTCGCGCCCAGCAGCAACTGGCTCAGCGCGGTCGTCTGCCCGATGCGCTGGGTCGCGACTGACAACCACGGAAACCGCGCCTGGTCAGGGACACGGCTGAGGGCCTGATCATCACGCCCGAGAAGAGCGGCCACGACCATCCCTCCGCCCCGTGATCGACAACCCGGACAGTAATAGCCCAGTCACGATCGAGCTACAGACAATGTGCACAGTCGGGTGAATCACCACGTTGCGATTCGCACAGCCACTCAATTCATCGCAAGAGCAATCCGCCGCCGCGCCACCAACCGAGTCTGGTGCACGTCCAGACTCACCCCGAGCCCGGGCCGCCGCTCAAAACGGTCGTAACTGCGGCTGAGCAGCCAGTGAGCAGCCTCAGGACTGATCAACTCGAGCCGCATCTCGTCCCGCAACCGCGCCAGCGCCTCCTCCACCTGCCGCGTGAGAAACGCGTGCCGCGTGAGACTCCCGCTGATTTCATCGATCATGAAAACCATGCCGTGCGACGAGTCCCCGTACGAATAACTGCACAACAGTGCCAGATATCCCGCGTCGATCGACCGGTCCCCGATCCAGCAGTCCCCGAATGAAAGCGCTCCCAGATCCCACGCCGGCCCAGGCTGGCGCCGCGCGGCCTCCTGAGCCCACACCCCGGGCCGCCCCGGCAACAGGTGCCCCAACGCGGTCAGCAGAGCGGCACTCCGCCGACTCGGCACCTCCCCCAGGTGCCGGACGACGACCTCCCACAACTCCTCGTTGTCGGCGAACGGCCCCGCGAGCGCGCTGACCTGGAGCTCGACCTCCAGCGGATCGGTGAGCTGCGGCAAGGGGCGCCCGGCGTCCACCACCGCCTGCTGCATGGGGGTCAGCCTCGTCCGCATGGCGGGAGATTAGGCCGATCGGAGCAACGCGCCCCTCGGGTCGACCCACGCCACCACGCGGATCACCCCATCGTGATCACGTCACACGGTCCGTCCAACGGAACCCCGCAGGCGTTGACCGCCTGCCGTCCGACCGTGATGTCCGCCCAGTCCGCGTGCCACCCTGCCCCTTTGGAGATCGCCGCCGACCTCGCGACGAGATCGCTGAACATCTCCTGGGACGTCTTCTCGTGTTCCTCGATGTGTGCTTGCGTCACCCGCCGAACCACCCGACGTGGTCGCCGGCAGCGTCCGAAGCCGGCGACGGGTTGCGCGACTGGGGCTACATGATCTCCTGGTGGTGCAGTGATCAGCAACGAGGCCACCCCGGGTCAATCCAGCTTCCACATTGGACTGACCATTCGTCGGGTCAAGCCTCGGTCATCCAGGGGTCACTGCGGCTGCACGGCATCGAAGACCTTCCTCGTCACGTCACGCGCACTTTCGCGGCACAGCTCGCTCCGCGGGTCGTCGTCGTTCTCCCCAGAGCTGTAGGTGAACGTCATCACCGCGTTCTCGTCGAGAACCTCCAGTTTGCAGCCGGCTCCCCCTGCACGATCAGGCCAGCGGGCTTCCGATCCGAGGTTGAGCCTGGTGTCTTTCTCAGCGCCTGACGACGAAGGCGCGGTGAAGGCGGTTTTCGCGAGTTCGGCTCCGGCGGAGTCCTCCTCGTTGCCGAACGCCTGGACCTGGAAGGTGATGAAGGGTCCGGCGCCGGCCGAGGCCGTGAACTCGCAGGTGCTCACCAATCTCGTCGCGGACCTGGAGACCTGGGGTGCCAGGGGCGGAGGCAGGTCGGGCGCCTTCCGCTGGATCTCAGCGCAGGTCGCGAAGGCGTCCAACCTGTACTTGAGCGTCGGCGGAGGTGCGCTGTCCGAAGTGGGCGTCGGGTATTGCTGGACGCTGGGGACGCTGCAGCCGCCGGCCATCACGATCGCGGCCGTGGCGAGGGCGACAACCAGTCGATTGCGTGTGCGGTGAGGTTTCGTGCTCATGGCCTCTTCTTGTGATGGGTACGACTTCAGCCGGCGACTGCCTGTGGCCACTGCTGACCGGGAAGTTTGAGATCGGTCATCATGCTCTTGATGTCCCGCACCTTGCTGAGTGCCTCCGCGAACCTCTTGGCGATGCCCACCAGGTTGTCGAGGGCCTGAGTGACGAGGGTGCCGATGGCGCCGGCGAGATCCTTGACCGCGAACGGGATTCCGACCACCGTCGCCGCCTCGATCGCGGCGGTGACGAGCGCGCCGAGGAAGCCCGTCGCCATCTTGGACAGCTCGGTCATGTACTCGATGTTGTACTTGGCGATGTCCATCAGCCACTTGCTCACGCCATCCGCCTTGGTCGACACGGCAGTGATCGCCTCGTTCTGCGCCGCGGCCCGCGCCTTGTAAGCGCTGGCCGCAGGCCCCTCCCAATGATCGGCCAGGAACGTCGCGGTCGGCTGCTGGCCGAGTCCGTTCACCGGCGCCTGGACGTCATCGATCCACTTGAAGGACTGCACGATGAGTGACACGACGGGAAAGTGGTGTTCGACAGCTGTCCTGATCAGCTTGAACAGCTTCTCCAGACCGTCACGGATCTTGTCGAGCGCGGGGCGGAGAGCGATCATCGCCGGACCGAGCACGAACCGCCAGTCGTTGATGTGGTGGACGGCGGCGTTGAACTTGTCGCCGCACTCCCGCGCTTTGTCTTCCAGCCCCGCGAACCCTCGGTCGAACTGGCCTTTCATCTCGCCAGAACCTGACATTGCTGTCATCAACTCCTACACGCTGTAGAACTTCGCGAGGTCGATCTCGTTGACGCTTTCAGTGCGGTCGTACTCGTCGGCGATCCTGCGCAACGCGACGTCGATCTGGCCGAACTCGGTGACCGCGCCTTGTAGCACCTTCTCCATGAAGACGCGGAACTCCTCATACTGACGAGCCTCAAGCTCCGCGTTGACGATTCCCGCCCCGAGAGTCGCGAGGTCGCCGACGAAGAATGCGGTAGCCGAGAGGTAAGCGTTCTGCACCGCCGTCACGATTGGTTCGGCCTTGTCCGCCTTCTCCTGCCAGAGCTTGGCTTCTTTGCGCAGTTCTGACGTGACAACCTTGAAGTCAGCCACTTCCGTCCCCCTTGCCCAGCACCTTGAAGCCGTCGAAGTACTCGTCGTCCGCATCATCGCCGTCGCCGCGAGGCCGCTCAGTTCGCGCGACCGGGCTTGGGCGTTCACCCGGACCGACTCCAAAGCCGGCACGGGCGAACAGGTGGAGGATGTCCTCGGCCAGCACGGTGTCGGACGGGTTGTCGAGCGCCTGGGGATTGCCGTGCAGCGCGATCGGACCGCCGTCTCGTACCTGCATCATGAGATACCCGAGTGGACTGCGGATCTCGGTCGTGTCCACCTGCGGCGCCCTTTCCCGCCGGCGGATCGCGTCGTACTCGGCGTCGACGGCGTCGAGCCGGGACTTGTTCCTCGCCAGGAACTCCTCGAGCGACAACTCGGCCGAGTCCACAGAGGACTCGCCCGGCGCGGGCGTGCTCCCGGTGCTTTCCTGGCCCTGGGGCGGCTGAGCAAACTCCACAGCGAGCGCGCGCTGAACCGCGGTGATGTAGGTGTTGTAGAGCGCGGCTGGGAATGCCTCCGGCCTGAGGTGCTCGTACCACCGAGGACGAATCCGAACATTTGTCACCAATTGCGACTTGTTCACGGTGACGGTGATGAGCCCGCCGGGATCGCAGGCCTCGTACGTTTCGGCTGGCCGCAGTTCAACACCACCCGGACGGGTGAGTTCGGCGTAGCGAGCTCTCGTTTGCAGATCATCAGGGATGTTCAGGTTGGCCAGCTCAATGTGCTCAAGCGGCACAATGCCTCCCCCCAAATTGCAGGTACAGCTGCAGTTGCGAACCGACCGTAGCGCCATATCGCCGACAAGTCTGGATTTGACGTAATCGGCCGGTCGCGCTGGGTGATGAAGACGGAAGGCGTCATCCCCTTGCGGCTACCGGTCAGCAGCCACCAAGCTTGGTGCCTCCCACTTCTCCAACGGACCGAGCCAGGCGTGGCCACGGCACACAACCCGTCGAAGAGCAACACGCCCGCATTGCGACGCCACGATCGTGGCCGATGACGGCAAGCGTTATCGCTACAGCAGCAAGAACTCCGGTCTCACCCCCGCGGACGTCGGCAAGCAGGTCCCGATGACCAACAACCTCGTGCGATCCGGAAGGTCGTCCCAGGCGAGCCCGACATGGGCGCTCGCCGAACGAAGGGAGCCGAACAAGGTCGCGTACATGCTGTGCCTCCTGGGACTGCCCGCGATCGCGCTGTTCGTCACCTTCCGCCTGTTCCGCGACCAGAAGCCGGTCCCGTGAAAGGGCATCACCAACGCTGGCTCGCCGTCGTCTGGCTCGGCCTGTGCGCGTACGGCGCGGCGTTCCTCATGCTCTTCTGGGAAGACCACGGCTCCAAGGGCAGTCCCGTCGCCCAAGCCGACGACATCCGCTGCGAGCGCAACTGGCTCCTCCTCGGCACCCGTTGGAGTTGCACCGCGATCGTCACCGATCAAGGTGTGCGCCACCGCTACACCAGCGACTCCTCCCTGCTGACCCCCGCCGACACCTCCGTCCCCATGCAACGCCTCGCCCCGCACCACTTCGCCCCCGCCCGCGCGTCCTCGAACCCCGCACCGTGGCCCGCTGTGGGTGCGGTCTCCCTGGTCGCACTCGGCCTCGTGGGCGCCGGTGTGCTGTGGCAGAACAGCCTCGCGAACCGACCAGCCGTCAAGCACGAGGTGCGGCGCCTGCGCGCCCAGGCCCGTTGGTACGTCGGCGCGGGTGTGCTCGCCTTCCTCGCCGCCTACTTCGTCCACGGCTTGCTGATCACCGCCCGCGCCGACACCTGGCCGCGACGGGCAGAAGGCATCGGTGTGGCGACCTCGTGCGACCGGGATTGGCGTTATCTGGGCGCCCAGTGGCGCTGCGATGTCGACATCACGGCGGAGACCGGTCAAAGGCTCACCCAGGTGATGAGCCACTCGCAGTTCACGCCGGCGGACGTCGGTGTTCCGAAGCCAGTGACCGCCACCGGTGCGAGGTGGGAGGCCGTCGACCAGCCCTACGAGCACAGGTTCGCCAAGGCGTTGTTCGTCCTCTTGCTGGCGGCCGGCGTGGCCTTGCTGATCAAGCCGACGTACGACCTGGCGAGAGTTCGGGATCTGGAGCGCCCCGACGTGCCGGCGCCCTTCCTCCCCGTCAGGTGACCGAGTGCCCGCCCTGTCACCCGAAAGCCCCATAGCGACCAGCTACGGTGGCACAGGTGACGACGTTTCCACGGGTGCCCGCGGACCTGTTCCGCTTCACCACCACCGACCAAGCAGACCTGCACACTGCAGTGATGCGCGTGTTCGGAGTGGCGAACGAGCGCCTGCAGACCGTCCTCACCCCCGATGACGTGCAGCAACGACTCAGGGCAGTCGGCTGGTCCGAGCAGGTGACCGACGACGAGCTGCAGGCTTCCCTCACTGCGCTGCGTGGGTGGGGCCTGCTCGACGCGACCCAGCACCGCTACGGCCTCACCAAGGCGGGCGAGGCCGCGTGCGCCGGCCTGCAGAACGCCACCCACACGCTCGGCACCACCGGCGCGTTGCAGACCGCCGTCCTGGACGCCATCGCCGGCCACCTCGACGAACTGCGGACGCCGCTCGACGAACGCCGCGCCTTCACCGCGCTCACCGAGCTCGAAGCCCACTTCGACGCCTTCAAGGTCGGCACCACGCGCTTCAACGCCGACCTGCAGCGCATCCTGCGGGACGACGAGACCGACCTCGCCACCTTCCAGGACGTCAAGCGCACGACCGTCACCCACCTGCGTGAGTTCGTCGCGGACCTCGACGCGCGCAAGCAGAAGATCCGCGAGGCCGTCACCGCCATCGACGCCGCCGAGCTGCACGAACGCGCGCGCAAAGGGGCCGGGCTCGTCCCCGAGTACTGGGTGCAGCAGCGGAAAGAGCGCTGGAACGACCTGAGGGCCTGGTTCGCGGACAACCCGCCGCGCGTCGAGGAGCTGCAGGACGTGTCGCGCAAGGCGATCGTGCAGTTGCTGCGGGTGCTCGACCGGATCAGCGAGCAGCGCAAGAAGCCCACGAACACCGCCGCCGACTTCCGGGCGCTCGCGAAGTGGTTCGCGCGGACCGAGACCGAGGACGAGGCGCACGAGTTGTTCAACGCCGCGTTCGGGTTGTGGTCCGCGCGGCACGCGCACCTCGCGCACGCCGACGGTGAGCTGTTGCCGACCGCCGAGGCCTGGCACAACACGCCGCCGGTGCCCGTGTCGCCGCAGCTGCGCGCTACCGGCAAGCAGGAGCACATCGGCAGCACGGGCAAGGTGCGCAACGTCGACGAGGTGCGGCGCAACCGCCGGATCCAGGCCGAGAAGGAACGCGCGGAGCTCGAGCACGCCTGGTCGTTGATCCAGACCGACGGCGCGATCCGGATCTCCACGCTCACCAACCTCGACCACGACACCTTCCACCGGCTGATCGACCTGGTCGGGCGGGCGCTCGGCAGCGATCCGGACAGCACCGGCACGCGCACGGCCGGCACGAGCGACGGACGGATGCAGATCAACCTCCGCAACGCCCGCGGCTGGGCGACGATGACCACCCAGAAGGGCACTTTGAGCGGGCCTGACTACGTGATCGACGTGCAGAGCCGATGAGCCGCACGGGGAACCAGCTCGCACGGCTGGAAAGCGAAGAAGTGGCGCGTGGCGTTCGTCTGCTGCTCGCGCGTCCGTTGATCACGGCGACGTTGGACCACGACGGGTTCGACCTCATCAGACGGCGCCGTGAGCCGATCACGAAGTGGTTCGACTACTACTGCGGCTGGCGAGTGGTCGTCGAGCCACGGGCCGGATACGCGCGTCTGTTCAAAGTCACGCAACGGCCTGATAGCTCGCGTCCGGCGTTCGACCGCAGGCGCTACACGCTGCTGTGCCTCGTGTGCGCGGAACTGCTGACCACGCCCGTGATGACGCTTGACGAGCTGACGACCCGCACGAAGCAAGCCGCCACAGAGGACGGCCTCACGCCGTTCGACCCCTCGCGCCGTGGCGATCGCAACGCGTTCAACGACGTTCTCACGTTCCTCGAGGAGCACGGCGCTGTGGAGGCCGGTGAGCACGTCCGCGCGGACCCGACTCTCATCACGCGCCTGCTCGCCGCGCCGGTGCCGCCCTCCACAGTGGACACGATCGCGGACCTCACCCGCGAGACCCGCTACGACAACGCCCACCGCAGCCTGTGGCAGCGGCACTCGGTGATGCGCCGGCTCATCGACGACCCGGTGCTCTACAAGGAGGACCTGACCGCGAGCCAGCTCTCCTTCCTGACGTCCCCCTCGGGGCGCAAGGTCGTCCAGACGGGCATCCGGCTCGCCGGCTGCACGCTGGAGGAACGCGCCGAGGGCTACCTCGTGGTCGACGCCGACGCGATCGCCACGGACACGAGGTTCCCGGACGACGACAACCACGCGAAGGTCGCCGCGTTGTTGCTGCTCGACCGGCTGGCGCTGGGTCCGGCGACGACCGAGGACCTGGCCGAGGAGGCACGCGAGCTGCTCACGAAGTTCCGCACCTGGGCCAAGGCCTACCAGTCGGACGGCGGGGCGGGCAGACTCGCGGCGGACGGGCTCGAACTGCTGGAGGCGTTCGGTCTCGCCCGCACGGAGAACGGCACCGTTCACAGGCTGCCCGCCGCAGCCCGGTACGCGGTCGAGGAGCTGCATGACTGACCGGTGGCAACCCAGCCGCGCCGGCATCATCAACGTCTGGCGCTACTACGACGAGATCTTCTCGTTCTACCAGGGCAGACTGCTGCTCAGAGGCCCCAACGGCACGGGCAAGTCGAAAGCGCTCGAGCTGCTGCTGCCGTACCTGTTCGACGCGAACCTGCGTCCGCACCGCCTGTCGACGTTCGGCAGTGCGGACCGCACGATGCACTGGAACCTCATGGGCGAGGGAAACCAGGGCAGCACGCGTGTGGGGTACGTGTGGCTGGAGTTCCAGCACGGCGAAGAGTGGTTCACGTGCGGTGCGCGGCTCCAGGCCACCACGAACACCTCGAACGTCTCCGCCACGTACTTCACGACGTCGCTGCGGATCGGTGACCTGGCGCTGGTCAACGAGGCCGGGCGCCCGCTGACCACGACCGACCTCACGGCGGCGATAGGCGACCACGGCGTCGTGCACACCTCACCGGCCGATTACCGCAACACGGTGCGGACGACGTTGTTCCCCGGCGTGAGCGAGCAACGGTACGACTCGCTCATCACGGCGTTGCTGCAGCTGCGCACGCCCAAGCTGTCCGAGCGGCTCGACCCGAGCGTGCTGTCGTCGTTGCTGTCCAAGGCGCTCCCGCCGCTGGACCAGTCCGACCTGACCGAGATCGCCGAGGGGTTCGAACGGCTCGACCGGCAGCGCGAGGACCTGCGTCGGCTCGACGAGGAGATCACCACCGCGGAACGGCTCGCGGACGTGCAGCGCGGCTACGCCCAGCGCGTGCTCGGCGCGGCGTCGTGGGCGTTGGAGACCGCGACCGAGCAGCTCGACGAGCTGACCAGGGCCGCGCGGATGAGCGACCGGCGCTTCGAGCGTCAGATCACGCTCACCGACGAGGCGTTCGACCAGCTCGCGGCCCTGGGGCGGGAGGCGAGCGCGGTCGACGCGGAGATCTCCGGCATCTCCGACCTGCCCGCCTACCAGGAGGGCAAGCAGCTCGACCTGTTGCGGCAGCAGCTTTCCGCCGCGACCCTGCGTGCCTCCGAGGCCTCCGCACACGCCGTGAAGCTGCGTGCGCGCGCGGCCGCCGACGACGAACTGGCGGGCCAAGCGAAGGCCGATGCGGCCGCACGCGCCGATGAGCTGCGTCGTTCCGCGGTCATCGCACGGGAGACCGCGGAGCAGGCGGGCATGCGGTCGGTGTTCGAGGAGATCGAGTCGGGTACCGACGCCCGCTCGAGCCGTCAGCTGCTCACCGCCGCCATCCAGACCCGGTCCATCGAGATCAACGAGATCGTGCGTGCCGTCACCGCGCACGAGAGAGCGCTCGACGCACGGAACGCCGCACGCCAACGGCTTGAAGAGACCCGTGACGAGCTCGACGTCGCCACGGACGCGGAATCCGTCACGGAGCAGGCGTTCAAGCAAGCGTCCGCGAAGTTCCGCGCGGACTTCGACACGTGGGCGCACGGCTGTTCCGAGCTGAACGTCGCCGAACACGGTGAGGTCGTCGAGGCCGCAGCGATGTCCCGCGAGGAGTTCAGCCGCATCGAGGCACGCCTGCACGAGACGCGCGCGGCGTTGGACGGTCAGCTTTCGCAGTACCGGGCCATCCGCGAGAAGCTCGCCAACCAGGTCGACGTACCGCCGCCTGCGCCGTACACGCGTGACGGCGACTACCGCTTGCACGCCGGAGGGGCCCCTCTGTGGCGTTTGGTCGACTTCCGGCCCGAGACGCCACAGTCTGTGCGTGGCGCGGTCGAGGCGGCGCTGGAGGCGTCAGGACTGCTCGACGCGTGGCTCACGCCGGAGAACTCCTACGGCGTGACGGAGCGGGATCGGTTCGTGGAGCCGTCCCTGGCGCCTCCTGCTCCCGGCTACACGCTGCTGGAAGTGCTCCTCACGGACGACGAGCGCTGCCGCCGGTTCCTGGAGGGCGTGGCGTTCGGCGACACGGCGACCGGGCACGCCATCGCGATCGGCGCGGACGGCACGTGGCGCCTCGCCAACGCGCACGGCCAGTGGACTAAAGACTTCCCGACCTACATCGGCGCGGACGCCCGCAAGCGCGCCCGTGCGGGCCGGATCGCGGAGCTGACCGGTCTGATCGAGCAGTTGGCCACCGACCTGTCCGGGGTGGACGCGGCGCTGAACCAGATCTCGGTGCGCCGCGCGACGCTGGCGGGCGAACTGGCCCGCCAGCCCTCGACCGATCCGATCGAGGTCGCCGAGGAGCAGCGCACGAAGGCGCAGCTGCGGTGCGCGGCGCGCAAGGACGCCGTCGCGGCCGCGAACCTGCGGGTCGCCGAGACCGAGGCCGAGGTCGCCCGGCACCCCGCCCCGGCCGAGGTCCCGGACGCGGACGCGCTGACGACGTTCGGCACGGCGGCCCACCGCTGGCTGGACGACCGCCACGACGCGGCTTCGGCCGAGGCGCTCGCGGCGGAGGCCGTCAGTCGCGCCTCGACGAGCAGCGCGCTGGCCGACGAGGCCGAGGAGACCACGGCCGCACGTCAGCAGGAGGCCGCCGACCTGGCCGTCACGCTGGAGACGGTCGAGCGTGCCGCGGGCTCCGAGTTCCACGCCCTGGACCAGCAGCTCATCTCGTTGCGCGCCAAGGCACTCGCCCTGGCCGAGGAACGCGAGCTGCTGCAGGACAAGCAAACGGGCCTAGCGCGCACACTCGGCACGTTGGAGGAGAAGCGCCGCGGCGACACCGCACGCGCCGCAGAAGCCAAGATCGTGCACGAGGCAGCCGAAGCGCGCTACCGCCACCTGACCAGCGGCCACCTGCCCGCGGACGCCGGCGAGGTGCCCGACGGCCCGGTGGACCCGCGCCTGATCCGCGACTCCGAGTCCCGCCTCGGCGCCGCCGTCCACGAGGCGCAGCAACGACTCGCGGGCCGCATCCACCTGTCGCTAGACCCCGACGACGAGGTCACCGTGCTGACCGCAACGCTCGACGGCGCGCGCATGGGCGCACACGCCCTGTTGCAGACGCTTCAGGCAGAACGCGACCGCGTGCGCACGCACATCACGGACGGCGAGCGCGACCTCTTCGACCAGACCCTGACCGGCGACACCCGCAGGCACATCGCCCAGCGCATCCAGGGCGCGGCCGAGCTCGTCGAGATCATGAACGAGCGCCTCGAACGCGTGCAGACCGCGTCGGGCATCCGCGTGCAGCTCGACTGGCAGGTGGACCCGCAACTCCCGCCGGGCACCCGAGAGGCACGCGACCTCCTGCTGCGCTCAGACCTCAACGACGACGAGCGCGCGTTGCTGCACCAGTTCTTCCGCGAGCGCGTGGAAGAGGCACGGGCCCATGACTCCGCAACGGGCTGGGAACAACAACTCGCCCAGGTGCTCGACTACACGACGTGGCACCAGTTCGTCGTGAAGGTGGACCGAGGCGAAGGCTGGGTGCCGGTCACCAAACGCGTGCACGGCGCGTTGTCCGGCGGCGAGAAGGCGATCGTGCTGCACCTGCCGCTCTTCGCCGCGGCGGCCGCGCACTACCACGCCACACCGACCGCACCACGGCTCATCCTGCTGGACGAGGTCTTCGTGGGCGTCGACGCCACCAACCGCGGCCAACTCCTGGAGCTGCTGGTCGACTTCGACCTGGACCTGGTGCTCACGTCGGACCACGAGTGGTGCGACTACCGCGAGCTGACCGGCATCGCCATCCACCAGCTCACGACCGGCACGGACGGAGACGACGCCGTCACGACCGTGCGCTTCACATGGGACGGACACAGCCTCACGGCTGATGACTGAACAACGCCAACAACTCTCGTTGGTCTTCGGTGAGCGGGAACGCCGCGCTGGGCCGCGGATAGACCTCCGCGGCCTCCCACAGCTCGGCTCGCACGCTGGTCGCGGTACCGATCCGGCGGCCTTGCAGATCGACCTTGAGCTTGGCGGCGTCGAACAGGTACACGGCTTCGATGACCAGCGGTCGCGACGTTCCGACCGAACTCGCCGCGGCCGACTTCGGACCCGTCAACACCAGGTAGACCTCGGGACCGTCCTCGTGCAGGTCGAGGATGCTCTCCCGCTTCGGGTACCACCTGACGTTCACGGTCCGGCCGTCGGCGAGCCACCCGTCGACGGCATTGTTGGCGTGCGGCTCCAGCGCGATGCCGAAGATCCGCGCCGCGATCCAGTCACCGAGGTGCCCCGGCGTCGCCGGCCTGCGGATGCACGCCGACAACGCGACGTCGATCCGGTTGCGCTCGCCGATCAGCCCGGCCACGCGCCTGATGTCGTCACTCATCGCACACCTCCGCTGCGTTGCACGGCATACGTTCGAACGGTTCGCGGCACCGCGAGCCGCACCGGTTCCAGCTGACGGGCCCGGTCCAGGCACCGCACCAGAGCACGGGCGGACGCTCGTGCCGCCTGCAACGCCGTCCCCGCCGCCGCGGGAGCGAGGTCCCGCGTGCTCATCCCGGAGCTCTCCGGCAGCTCGTAACCGAGCCCGTGGAACTCGGCCGCCAGCGACCGCAGGGCGAACGGCAGGTCGTGGGCGACGAGCACCCGTCCGGACAGGCGCGCGGCCAGCTCGCCCGCGACACCGGCGAAGTCCGGCGCCCGGTGCACGTCCGCCGCGTCGATGCCGGGCAGTTCTCCCAGTTCGCGGCGCGGGTTCACCAGCGTGCACCACTCGTCGGTGCGGCGACCCGTCCCGTCGAGGTGCACGACGGCGACCTCGACGAGCCTGCGTTCGAGCCCGGCGGTCTCCACGTGGACGGCCGCGTAACCGTTGCCCATGCCGGGATGTCGTCCGGTCCCGTACGGACGTTATCCCCGGCCGCCCAGGTCATCCGTAAAGACCAACGCGAGCTCGCCCCTGGTCGTGATGCCGAGCTTCGAGTACGTGTTGGACAGATGGTTGTCCACAGTCCGCACGGAGATCACCAGTGACTCGGCGATCTCCTTGTTGGTCAGGCCTCGTGCGGCCAGCACGGCGACTTCTCTCTCGCGGCACGTGAGTGGTTCCAGAGCGATTTGTGCCAGCGCGGGCGTGCGCGCGCCCTCGCACAAACCGATCAACCTTCCGGCCAGTGCACGGTTGCCCGACGCGGCTGCGGCCTCCGCGGCGTACAGAAGGAATCCGGCTGCCTCGAAACTCGCCGCGACCTCCTGCAGCGCTGTGGAGTCGTTGCGCACCAGCGCCTCCGCGTGAGCCGCGAACACCGGGACGAGCAGCCCGGTCGTCGTGGCCGCGAGCTCCCGCAGCCGTTCGACGGCTTGGGCGGCGTGACCGAGCCGCACCGCTTCGTGCAGCAACAGCGCCTCGGCCGCGAGTTCGGAGTGCGCTCGAGCCTCTTCGGCCGCGTCGAACGGCGACGCCCCGCCCGCCCAGATCCGCGCCTGCCACAGACCGATGCGATAGGGACGCATGCCCTGCGGCGCCAGAGCTTCTGCCTCGGCCAGCAACGCACGGGCGTCGTTGCCCAGCAACGCCTCGACGTGGGCGAGTTCGATCGTTTTGACGAACGGCTGGGCGGGCCGTGCCTCCCGCAGCAGGCGGCGAGCTTCCAGCAGCCTGCCACCCGCCCGTGCGAGGCCCGCACACGACACGGCCCAGATCGCCCTCATGGAGTCCCACTCGGCTTTTTCGCTGTGTGCTTGCACGGCGAGACGTTCCGCACGCGCCAGATCGCCGTGCATGGAGTGCACGAACACCTCGGAGAACGCGGTCATCTCGGCCCCCGGACCGACGCCGGGGTGCGGCGGGATGACCGGGAACGGGCCCGTGTACCGGCCTTGCACGACGTCGATCATCGCGAGGATCGCCGCCTCGCCCGGGTCGTCGTGCGAGAGCAGCGCACGGGCTTCGTCGTACTGCCCGTCGAAGTACAGCATGATGGCCTGGGCGGCCGGCATCACGTGCATGGCCGCGGCCTCGCTCGTGCGCCCCAGCGCCCAGCCGAGGTTCATCGCGCGCATGGTGGTGACCTCGATCGGGTCGTCGTCGGACGCGACCGAAGCGAACACCTCCTCGGCCTCCTCGGCCCGGTCCGTGAAGAGCAGCACGAACGCCAGTTGCCGCGCCGCTTCGACACCGCCACCGATGGACCACGCCGCCCGTGCGAGCCGTTCCGCCAGCACGACTCCCCCGGTCGAGCCGGCGATGTGCGCGGCCTTCAGCAACAACGCGGGGTCGTCCGCCGTACCGCTGTCCAGACGCAACACCGCTACGCGCAATGGGTCGTCGAGCACGGAAGCCAGATACCGCTGATGGTTGCGCTTGCGCAGAGGAGGGCACTGCGCGCGCAGGACTTCGCCGTACAACGGATGCGCGAGCCTCAGTCCGTCGTCGGTCACGGTCACGAGGCCGTCCAACGCCTCAGATGCAGCCAGGTCCAGCGGTTCGCCGAACGCGAGCAGCTCGAGCACACGGCGTTCCTCGGCGGGCACGGCGGCGAGGTGCGCCTCGATCAACTCGACCAGTCGCGGCGACAACGGCAGCGGACCGTCCAATGACCACACACCGCCGTGCGACACCCATTGCGCGGCGAAGTGCATCTCTCGCAGCAGCAACATGTTGCCGGCGGACGCTGTCCACAGCCGATCGGCCGTCACGCTGTCCAGCACACCGCCGAGCACCGTCTCCAGCACCTCGACCACCGCCGCACGGCCGAGCGGCTCGAGTTCGATGCGCGGCAGCAGCTCGTCCTTCCACAGCGCCACCACCGGTTCGGGTGCGCGTTCACCCGATCGCAGCGTGGCCACGACGACGGCTTCGCGGTGCTGCACCAGCTGGTGCAGCAGTCCCGCTGACGCGTCATCGAGCAGATGAACGTCGTCGACGACCACGACCCGACCGCGCAACACGGCCCGTGCGGCGTTCAGCATCGCCAACGGCGAAGGGTTCGTCGACGGCAAGAAGGGCGCCATCACCCCGAGTGGAATTTCCGCCATCGCTGCCGTGGCGCGCAGCCGGACGTCGCAGTCGACCTCGTCCAACAGCCGTGTCTTGCCCACGCCGGCAGGGCCCGCCACGATCAGCCCCGCGCCTCGCACTGCGCGCCGGACCGCGGTCAGTTCGGCGTCCCTCCCCACGAACGGCCACCCCATGACGCCAGGCTAGGGGATCCCCGCGATCAAGATGGGTGATCGCCTACTCATGCCTCTGAGCTGCACGAACACCACCATGGGGGCATGAGCTTCTTCACCGACCCGACCCCGTACTTCCACGAGTGGCGTGCGCAGGGCCCCGCCCTGGTCGAGACCCCGGACGGCCAGAAGTCGTGGATGATCAGCCGCTACGACGACGTCGTCGCGGCTCTCGACCACCCAGGGCTCAGCAGCGCCCTCATCCCCGGCGGCATGCTGAACCACACGGACCCACCGGAGCACACGCACCAGCGCAAGCCCATCGCGCGTGCGTTCTCCTCGCGCCGGATGGAGGCCCTCCGCCCGCGCATCCAGGAGATCACCGACGAACTCCTCGACGCGTGGGAGGACGCGGAGGAGGTGGACGTCATCGAGACGTTCGCCTATCCCCTGCCGATCACCGTCATCTGTGAACTCCTGGGAGTGCCCAAAGAGGACAGAGACGAGGTTCGGAGGCTCTCCGGAGAGATGGTCGAACCCGAGACGATGGCCGAGGCCTTCGGCCGCTTCGCCGCCTACGTCGAGCGCCTGCTGGCCACCAAGGAGCCCGGTGACGACGTCATCACCGAGCTCCGCGACGAACCGAACCTGCTGATGAACCTCGTGTTGCTCATCACAGCGGGGCACGAGACGACCGTGCAGCTCATCGGCAACGGCCTGCTCGCCCTGCTGCGCGACCCCGCCCTGAGGCGGCAGCTGGCCGACGATCCGATCCTGATCCCGGAGGCCGTCGAGGAGTTCCTGCGCTTCGACGGGCCGCTCGCCGTGGGGGTGGGTCGCGTCGCCACGTCCGACGTGGAGATCGGAGGGGTCACGATTCCGCGATCTTCGCAGGTCACCGTCTCACTAGGGGCGGCGAACCGGGATCCGTCCCGGTACCCGGACGCGGACGTGTTGCAGCTGGGTCGAGACCCGCACGTCGCGTTCGGTCACGGCATCCACTACTGCGTGGGGGCGCGGCTGGCCCGCATCGAGGGTGAGATCGCGTTCGGAACCCTCCTGGGGCGATTCCCGGAACTCGCGCTCGCCGCTGAGCCCGAGTGGAGGGAGTCGTTCATCCGAGGCTTGGGATCATTTCGCGTGCGACCGAAGCCCTGACGGCGGCACGGGCGGCCGACAGGTCGTCGACCGCGTAAATCTCGGGACAGGAGGCGATGACGAGGTCCTTGTCCGACGCAACGGTCAGCAAAGAAACTTTCTCCGTCAACGAGTTGGCTTGCCGGACAACTCCCTTGGCGTCAACGCGGATCAACGTGACCCACGTCTCTGACCAGGGAAAGTCCGCTACGGCGCTGGATTTCCGCAGGCCTTCCACATCGAACTCGGCAAATCTGGGCATGACACCAAGATAACGAGTCGAGGTAGCGGAAAGGCAAAGATCACCCTTTCACCGCAATGCAGCCAGCAGATGGGACAGGTTGACACCAACGGCGTCCGCCAACCGGCGCACGACTTCCGGAGCGGGTGCCAACGGGTGTGTCTCGCGGGTGAACGGCAGGCCTTCACCGCCGGAAAACTTCGATTGCGGCGTGACGGGGGCCAGGATCGGGTAGACGCGCCAGCGCGGCACCTTCGAGTCGGCCATGGCGAGCGTGTTCTCGTGCCACAGCATCACGGCGGATTGACGCACATTGCGCGCGAGGACGCAGCCATGGCCCGTGAGCGTGATCGCGCGCGCAGCGGCGCGCACGGGGTTGCGGAACTCGCCCTCCACCACCCACACGCCGGCCATGAACTCCGCGGAGAGACCCTCCGCCTCCAGCGCGGCGATCGTCTCGGCGTGCTGGTCGTCCGCTGCGGCCGTCGCGAGCTCGACGACCTCCTGCACCTCCGAGGTCGTCACGACGCGCGCACCAGCCTCCGTGGAGTGCTGCAACAGCCGTTCCACGTGGCGGTCCTCCGCGTAGGCCGCCCACTCCTGGGCCTTGTCCCACGCCGACCGTGCGATGACATCGGCCTCGGAGCCGCCACGTAGGCGTGCGTCCTGCAAGAGCTGTGCGAGCACCACGGCGATGACCGAGCTCAGCAGTGCGTCGTCACGCGCCTCGTCGTCCTCGGGCACGAGAGAGACGACCAGGTCGCGCAGATCGGTGCGCCAGCTCTCGTCACCCGCCCACACGCCGATGGCGAGCAGGTTCAGGTAGTGGCTCGCGATGGCCATCCGCACGAGCAACGGCTGCGTGGCCACCTCCCGCGCATCGCGCCGTGCGGTCGCCTTCACCTGCTGCCGTTCCGCGGGATCCACCACGCTCACGCGGATCTTGTCGAGTTCGTCGAGGAAGTCGTCCCACCGGTCGTCCGAGAACCGGGCGAAGACGTCGTCCACCTGTTACCTCCAGCTCAAAGTCGAGCGACGGACTCGAGTACTCGTCTGGTGCGCGCCACTTCGTGCGCGCGAAAGACCGCGGCGCCCGCCAACGCCGCGATCGCCGTCGCGACGAGGGTGCCCTCGACGCGCTCGTGCAGTTCCACGCCGAGGGTCTCCCCGACGAAGTCCTTGTTGGACAGCGCCATCAGCACCGGCCACCCGGTCGCCACCAACGCGTCCGTGTGCCGCACCAGCGCGAGGCTGTGCCATGTGTTCTTGCCGAAGTCGTGTGTGGGGTCGATCAGCACGCTCTTGCGTGGCACACCGAGCGAGACCACCCTCTCGGCACGTGTCGTCGTCTCCGCGATGACGTCGGAGACGAGGTTCGGGTAGCTCACCCGGTGCGGACGGGTGCGGGGCACCGCGCCGCCCGTGTGGGAGCAGACGTAGCCGGCGCCGTACTCGGCGGCGACCTCGGCCAGCTGCGGGTCGGCCCCCGCCCACGTGTCGTTGAGCAGGTCGGCGCCGGCCTCGCAGACGAGCCTGCCGACGTCCGCGCGCCACGTGTCGCTGCTGATGATCAGGTCCGGGTAGGCGTCGCGCACGCGTGCGATGAACGGCACGACGCGACGGACCTCCTCACCAGAGTCGACCAGGTCACCCGGCCCGGCCTTCACCCCGCCGATGTCCACGATGTCCGCGCCCTCGTCCACGACGCGGTGCACGGCCTCCATGGCCACGTCCTCGGCGTAGGTGGCGCCCCTGTCGTAGAACGAGTCCGGGGTGCGGTTGATGATCGCCATCACCAGCGCGTGCTCTCGGACGACGGTCCGGCCGCGGAACTGGAGCTCGATCACATCCCGTGTCTACCAGGTGGTCCCCGACCTTTGCACATGGCGGACGTCTCATACTGCGTGGCGTGGAACTGGTGAAAGCGGTCGACGCGCTGTGGCAGCGCGGCTGGCTGCCGTACGACGTGCGCGAGATCGTGTCGCGTGAACTCGACGAGTCGGCCACCTCTCTCGTGGTGGACGTGATCGCTTTGTCCTGTTCGCCGCATGCGGCGGCGACCGTGCACCCGCGCTGGCAGAGCCAGCTGGACGAGATCGGCGCCTCGGTGTGGTGGGAGGGACCGCTGCTGGAGGCGTGGGCGACGCGGCACATCGAGACGCTCTCGTACGCCGAACGCACGGCCTCGGAGCTGTTGAAGTTCCTCGGGAGGTTGCCGTCGTTGCCGCAGATCCTGCCGTTGCCGGGCGACGTGCTGATGTCGGCCGTGCGCGCGGGACTGGACCCGAAGGTGCTCAACCGGGTGCGCGGGCTGCTCGCGAAGGCCGAGTCGACGGCGTTCCCGGAGGAGGCCGAGGCGCTGTCGGCCAAGGCGCAGGAGCTGATGAACCGGCACGCGCTGGAGCGAGCGATGCTCGACGCGGACCTGCCGGCGCTGGCGACGTCGCGGCGGATGTGGCTCGACAAGAGCTACTTCAAGGAGAAGTCGCAGCTCGTGCACGTGGTGTCGGGGGCGTTCCGGTCGCGGGCGGTGGCGTACGACGGGTTCGGGTTCGTCGCGCTGGTCGGCGACGAGGTCGACCTGGAGAGCGTGGAGCTGCTGTCGACCTCTCTGCTCGTGCAGGCGACACGGGCGATGGTGGCCGTGGGCGGAAAGGCCGGCAAGGGCAGCGAGGCGCGCTCGCGGCCGTTCCGGAAGTCGTTCCTGGTGGCCTACGCGTCCCGGATCGGCGAACGGCTGGAGGCGGCCGCGGCGCCCGAACCGCTCGCCGCGGACGAGCGGTTGCTGCCGGTGCTCGCGGACCGCAAGAAGGCCGTGGACACGCTGTTCGAGGAGATGTTCACGCGGACGCGCACGTCCCGCGTGACGGTGCGGTCGGCCGCCGGGTGGGGCGCGGGGCGGGCGGCGGCGGACGTCGCGGACATCGGCACGGGCCGCAACTCGGTGACGTCGGGCTGACCCCTCCACCCCTTCGGGTGAACTCCCGGTCCCAAGAAGCCCTCCCGGGGTCCCACCCCGGAAAAACCGTCAGACCCCCTCCCTAACGTCGCCCCCATGACAACCACCTTCCACAACGAGATCAAGCTCGGCGAGGTCAACTACCGGCTGAGCGCGACGACCGACTCCGACGAGTCCCTCGTGCTCGACCTGCTCGGCTCGCTCGACTCGGGCGAGGTCGTCGCGGACGGCCGCCTCCGCCTGCCGGTCGAGGGCGGCGTGACGATCGGCAAGCTGCTCGCCCGCGTCCTGGGCGCCCACACGCGGCTGCGCAGCCGGCCGTCCCGCCACGCGAACGCCAACCAGCCCTGGACCGAGGCCCTCGACACGGAGCTGCGCACCGAGTGGCTCACCTCACCGGAGACCGACTCGCCGAAGCTGATCAGGACCCTGGCCGACACCATGGAACGCTCCCCCACGGCCATCCGCGCCCGGCTGGCGAGAGTGGGCTGCGACCCGGACGTACCGGGCCGCGAGCTCTCCGCGACGGCCGCGGTCCTGCTAGGGGGAAACTCAGGGGCCGCTCAGGGAAAGACCTGATTCGTCCGCCCCGCGCCCGGCGGACTCTGGAGTGACAGGCACCAGAGCCCAGGGGGTACACAGTGGAGATCGGCGGCTTGTTCACCGCACTGCTCTTCGGAGCGATCATCGGCGGCCTCGGCCGCCTGGTCGTCCCGGGCAGGCAACACGTGTCGCTGCTCGCGACGGTCTTCGTGGGCATCGTCGCCGCCCTGCTGGGCACTGCGGCGGCCACGGTCCTGGGCGTCGCCGACACCCCGGGAATCGACTGGATCGAACTGGCCCTCCAGGTAGGCCTCGCCGGCGCCGGCGTGACCCTGCTGGCCAACCGCTCCAGGCAGAAGGTCCACCACTGACACACGGGCCAGGGCGGCCCGACGCGCCCACCCACACCCGCTCGCTCGCCGCACCCGAGCCGTCGGCCCTCCGCGCGCCCACCAACCACCGCGCCCGGACCGCCAGGCACCCAACGGGTCCAGCGACTCACGTGAGGCCTCCGGCCGACCCGAGCAGCGCTGCCGTCTCGCGCACGAACGCGTCGAGACCCCAGCGCTCCCAACGGGTCCGCCGGCCTGAGGCCGGGTGCTCGCCTTTCATCCGAGAGTCGCACGCGTGCCAGGCGTTCTCCCCGCGAGACGTCTCGCCGCAGCGACTCGGCAACCGCCGCACCCGTCCGCAGGTCGGCGCTTGCCGGTACCGGCGAGCGTCCCGCACCCCGAGAACGCCACCCCTGCACCACCCACCCGGCCACCGTGCATCACCCACCCGGCCGCCGGGCCAACCACCGTGCCCACCGACAACGCCCTGCCCGCCTGTCTGCCTCCACCGACAGATCACCCATCCACCAACCTGTCCACAACCACCAACCTGTCCACCATCCGCCGACCGCCAGCCGATTCCTCACCCCACCAACCGATTTCCCACCCACCAGCCGATTCCACCTACCAGCCGATTCCCACCTACCAACCAACTCCCCCACCCACCAACCGACTCCCCACCCACCTCCAACCACCACAGCCCAGCCGGCACCCGAAGCACACCGGCTGATCAGCGACCGTTCATCCTCCAGACCCCTGGGGCGGCCACAATGCGCGCCTCCGAGGGTTGAGGAGGACCAGTGGTCCGGTTGTGCACAGGCCTGGTGGCCTTGGTGTTGCTCGTCTCGGCCGCCCCCGCCGAGGCGGCGGCGCCGTCGCGGTTCCAGCGGTTCGACACGATGCCGGTGTTCCGCAACAGCTCTGCCGCCGAGCACACGGCCGCCGAGATCGCGGCGGCCACCTCGGACGGCAAGCTGGTCGTCTACACCGACTCGCCCGGCAGGCGGATCGGGTTCGCGCGGGCGGGGCAGCGGCTCGTGCAGGACGGTGTGCTGGCGATGCCCGGTGAGCCGACGTCGGTCGACATCGTCGGTGGCCTGGCGCTCGTCGCGGTCAACACGTCCGCGTCGTACACCTCGCCTTCCGGGGTGCTGGTGGTCGTGGACCTCGGGGCGCGGCGGGTCGTGGCCACGCACGATCTCGGTGGGCAGCCGGACTCGATCGACATCTCGAAGGACGGCCGGTACGCGGCCATCGCGATCGAGAACGAGCGGGACGAGGACGTGAACGGCGGTGCGATCCCGCAGGCGCCCGCGGGGTTCCTGACGATCGTCGACCTGGTCGGCCGCGAGCCTGCGGCGTGGCAGTTGCGCCGGGTCGAGCTGACCGGGCTCGCCCAGGTCGCGCCGGGTGACCCGGAGCCGGAGTACGTCAGCGTCAACGGCCGGAACCAGGTCGCGGTGACGTTGCAGGAGAACAACCACATCGCGGTCGTCGACCTGCGGTCGGGACGGGTCGTGCGGCACTTCTCGGCCGGTACCGCCACGGTCGCGAAGACGGACACGAAGGACGACGGGAGGTTCGAACCGACTGACACCATCACCGCGGCGCGCGAGCCCGACGCGGTGGCCTGGTTGGACGACCGGACGCTCGGCACCGCCGACGAGGGCGACTACCTCGGTGGCTCGCGGACGTGGACCGTCTTCGACGCCGAGTCCGGCGAGGTCGTGTTCTCGTCGGGCAACGAGCTGCAGCAGATCGCCGTGCGGCAGGGGCAGTACCCGGACGGGCGGTCGGACAACAAGGGCGTCGAGCCGGAGGGCCTGGCGGTCGCGCAGTTCGGGCGGGACCGGTACGCGTTCGTCGGCATGGAGCGCGCCAACCTCGTCGCCGTCTACGACGTGAGCAACCCGCGCCGGCCGCGGTTCCTGCAGGCGTTGCCCACCGGGGTCGGGCCTGAGGGACTGTTGCCGATCCCCGCGACCGGGACGCTCGTGGTGTCTGCGGAAGAGGACTCGGCCGAGGACGGCATCCGGTCGTCGCTCAGCGGGTACCGGCTGACGCGCACGCCGCTGGCGGTGTCCCTGGCGCACAACCAGGGGACGCCGTCGATCGTGTCGGACGGCATCGGTTTCGGTGCCCTGTCCGGGCTTTCCGGCATCCCGGGGAACGCCCGTGACGTCGTCGCCGTGACGGACGCCGCCTACACGCCCACCAGGATCCTGACGATCGACACCGTCGCCGCGCCGGCGAAGGTGCGCAAGGAGGTGACGCTGACCAAGGACGGCAAGCCCGTCGGGTACGACGGTGAGGGCATCGCCGCGCGCCGGAGCGGGTACTGGGTCGCGGTGGAGGGCGACGGCAAGCAGAAGCCGAACCTCTTGCTCGAGGTCGCGGCGGACGGCGCCGTCACCAGGGAGATCCCGCTGCCCGAGGCGGTCGCGAAGACGGCCACCGGCAACGGGTTCGAGGGGGTGACGGTGGTCGGCGCGGGACGGTCCGAGCAGGTGTGGCTCGCCGTGCAGCGTGAGTGGAAGGCCGACGAGCCCGGCCAGGCCACGCTGGCCCGCTACACGCCGGCGACCGGTGAGTGGGCGTTCGCCGCCTACCCGCTCGACGCCGCCCAGGCCGGTGCGTGGATCGGGCTGTCGGAGATCACCGCGCTGAACGACCGGACGGTGCTGGTGCTCGAGCGCGACAACCAGCGCGGTGACGCGGCCAGGACGACGAAGGTCTTCCGCGTCGACCTCGGTGGCCTCACGCCGGTGCCCGCGGGCGTCGAGAAGCCCGTGGTCTCCAAGAGGCTCGCCCAGGACCTGCTGCCGGCGCTGCGGGCCGACGGTGCCGCCACGCACGACAAGCCCGAGGGCCTCGCCGTGGTCGGAACGTGGCCGTTGCAGCGGCTGGTCGGTGTCGTGGACAACGACGGGCTGGACGACGCTCCGGGCGAGTCGGTGTTCCTGCGCCTCGGCTGGGTCCACTGACGGAGCGGGCTAGGCCTCGGGTGGCAGGGACAGGTAGGCCGGGCGCAGCAGGTCGGCGAGCGAGGACCGGCCCACGGTGATCGGCACGCCGTCGAGCTGGTCGAGCACCGCGTCGGCGCGCACCGCGGCCGTCGGGTCGCCGAAGGACAGGCTCGACGTGGTCTGCCTCTGCCAGAACGTGTCCAGGCTCTTCGTGAGCGGCGGTGCCTCCTCGCGGGTCACCGCCGCGCGCGTCGTGCCGCGCAGGGTGCGGAGGCGGTCGAGCAGGTCCTCGCGGCCGCGGCCGCGCCAGGCGAGGATCTCGAACGGGTCGTTGTCGAACGACTCGGCGAGCAGGTAGCAGGTGGCGGCGAGGTGCTTGCACGGCACCTCCCAGTCAGGGCAGCTGCAGTCCATCGTCATCTCGCGCTGCGTCGCGGGGAAGAGCCGCAGCCCGAGGGAAGCGAACAGCTCCTCGATGTCCTGCGGCATCTCGCCGGCGAGCAGCTTCGCCGCGTACAGGGCCTTGCCGGCCAGGGCGTGCTCGATGCGCTGCCACTCCTGGCCGGTGAAGGACTTGATGGCGATCCGCGTCTTGTACGGCGTGGGGCGCGAGCCCTGCACCAGTGCGATCACCATGCTCGTGGACAGCGACAACGACAGGACCTGGCCCTGGCGCGCGTAGTTGCGGCCGCGGGTCAGGCGCCCGCCCATGCCGAACGACTCCAGCACCTCGATGAACCGGCGCGACCACCAGGTGGCGCCGATGTCGCCGCGCTTGCTCTTCGCCTTGATCCCGTTGTCCACCTTGATGGTCTTGCCGTAGCGGGACTGGCGTTCGCCGGTCGGGCGTTCTCCGGACCAGTGCTCACTCACCGACGGCCTCCCCGGACAGCGTCAGCAGCTCCCGCAGCTGCGCGGTGGACAGCTCGGTGAGCCAGTTCTCGCCGGCGCCGACCACCAGCTGGGCCAGGGCGCGCTTCTCCTCGATCATGGCGTCGATGCGCTCCTCCAGCGTGCCGATGCAGACGAACTTGCGCACCTGCACGTTGCGGCGCTGGCCGATCCGGAACGCCCGGTCGGTCGCCTGGTCCTCGACCGCGGGGTTCCACCAGCGGTCCAGGTGGATCACGTGGTTCGCGGCGGTGAGGTTGAGGCCGGTGCCGCCCGCCTTGAGCGACAACAGGAACAGCGACGGGCCCTTGGCGTCCTGGAAGCGCTCGACCATGCGGTCGCGGGACGCCTTGTTCGTGCCGCCGTGCAGGAACATCACCTCGGTGTCGAAGCGCGCGGCCAAGTACGGCACGAGCATGCTGCCGAACTCGGTGAACTGCGTGAAGCACAATGCCTTGTCGCCCTCGGCGAGCACTTCTTCGAGCACCTCCTCGAGGCGCGCGAGCTTGCCGGAGCGGCCGGCGACGCGGGAGCCGTCGCCGAGGAAGTGGGCGGGGTGGTTGCAGACCTGCTTGAGCTTCGACATGGTCGCGAGCACGAGTCCCCTGCGCTCGATGCCCTCGTCCGCCTCCTCGATCTTCTGCAGCATGTCGTCGACGACGGCCTGGTAGAGCGAGGCCTGCTCGGTGGTGAGGTTGCAGAGCTGACGCATCTCGACCTTGTCGGGCAGGTCGCTGATGATGCGCGGGTCCGTCTTCACGCGGCGCAGCACGAACGGGTTCGTGATCTTGCGCAGGCGCGCGGCGGCGTCCTGGTCGTTGTGGCGCTCGACCGGGACGGCGAAGCGGGCGCGGAACGTGTTGATCGTGCCGAGCACGCCGGGGTTGGCGAAGTCCATGATCGACCAGAGCTCGGCGAGCCGGTTCTCCACGGGCGTGCCGGTCAGCGCGACGCGGTGGCGCGCCTGGATCCGGCGCACGGCCTGGGACTGGCGGGTCGCGCTGTTCTTGATGTTCTGCGCCTCGTCGAGCACCACGCGGTCGAACGTGAGGTCGCTCAACGCGTCGGCGTCGCGCGCGGCGAGCGCGTACGTCGTGAGCACGAGGTCGTTGCTCTCCACGGCCTCGCGCAACGCGTCGCCGTCCAGGCGATCGGCGCCGTGGTGCACGTGCACCGAGAGTTCCGGCGTGAACCGGGCCGCCTCGCGCTGCCAGTTGCCGACCACCGACATCGGGCAGATCAGCAACGTCGGCGGCCTCTTGCCGTGCGCGCGGTTCAACGCTTCCAGTGCGAGCAGTTGCACGGTCTTGCCGAGGCCCATGTCGTCGGCCAGGCACCCGCCGAGCCCGATCCGGTCGAGGAACGCGAGCCACGCCAGTCCGCGCTGCTGGTACGGGCGCAACTGGGCGGTGAAGGTCTCCGGCGGCTCCACGGGTTCGAGCTGCTCGTCCGCCCGCCCGGACAACAGGTCGCCGAGCCAGCCGTCGGCCTCGACGGACATCAGCGGGAGAGGGAGGCTCTCGTCCTCCTCGGTGAGTCCACTGTGGAGCATGACCTCGGCCGCGGTCATCTGTCCGCCGCCGCGCTTCAGGAACGCGAGCCCCGCCGCCAGCCGCTTCTGGTCGACCTGCACCCACTGGCCGCGCACCTTGACCAGCGGCACCTTCGCCCTGGCCAGCTCGGCGAGCTCCGCGTCGGTCAGCGTGTCCTCGCCCAGGGCGAGCTCCCACTTGTAGTCCACGATGGACTTGAGGCCGATCTCGCTCTCCTTGGCGACGGTGCCCGCGGTGCCGCGGCTCTTCGTCGTGAGCTTCAGGCCGAGCCTCGTCGTCTGCTGCCACCACGAGGGCAGCAGCACGCCGAACCCCGCCTGCGCCAGCACGGGCGCCGCGGTCAGGAACCGGTAGGCGCCCTCCGCGCCCACCTCCAGTTCGGAGGGGTGCTGGCCGCGCAACGCCTCGTCCAGGTCGGGGTGCAGCTTGCTCGCGCGGCCGAGATCGGCGAGCAGGTGCTCCTGCGGCGCCGGGATCCAGCGCCGCAGGACGCCGTCGTCCGCGAACCAGACCTGCTGCGCGGGCACGAGCACGCTCGGTTCGTCGACGGCCTGCAGCAGGAACTCGACGGCCCACTCGTCGTCCGCGCGCTGTTCCGGCGACCGCAGCCGGAAGCAGGTGCGGACCGGGCTCTCGCTGCCCGCGCTGTCGCGCCAGCGGTCCAGGTGCTCACGCAGTTCGTAGAGCTCGACGGGGTCGGCGTCGAAGGCGGGCTCGCCGGTGAGCGCGTCGAGCCACGACTCCGCCGTGGTCGCCCGGCCACGTCGTTTGGGGGCGAGCGCGGTGCCGGCCAGCCTGCTCCGCACCTGCTCGTCGACGGCGGTCGTCAGCGCGGCGCGCACGAGTTCCGCGGGGTCGGCGACGATCTGCTCGCACCGGCAGGCGGGCGGCATCGCGGCCTGCAGCGCCGCGAACCGCGCCGAGTCCGTCCCCGCGAGCACCGGCACCCAGCGCGCGACGGGCCGGTCCGGCGCGACCGACGGCAGCACGCGGCCGCGGTCGACCAGGTCGGTCGCGAACCCGAAGACGTCGAACGCGAACCGGGCGGAGTCACTCAGCCGCACCTCGGCACCGAGTTCCGGGACGCCGGCGAGGCGGACCGTGGGCACACCCCACTGCCTCAGCTGCACCTTGCCGCGCGGCGCCCGTCCCGCCGTCAGCGGGTCGCGCACCAGTTCCGGAGACGCCATCGGCCCCGCCGCGAAGGACGGCAGCAACAGCTGCCGCGTGGTCGTTTTGCCCGGTTCCTGACCGAGCGCGACGGCGAGCGACTCGGCCGACGCCGCGAAGGGGTGCGGTGCGTCCCTACGCGTGCTCTCGCTGCGTGCGGGCAGCCCTGAATCCTCGGCCCACAGCGCGAGGACGCCGTCGGTCGTGCACAGGCCATGCAGTACGAGCACCTTTGAACCCTATGTGCTCACATTGGCGGCATGGTCGAAGACTCCCCTGTCGTGCTGGACGGTCAGTCGCTCAGCGCCGACGACGTGGTGCGCGTCGCGCGGTATCACGCGCCGGTGACCCTCCACGCTGATGGCCTCGCACGGCTCGATGCGTCGTGGCGGGCCAGCCAGCGCCTTGTGGTGCGGCGACAGGTGTACGGCCGCACGACCGGGGTCGGCGCGAACCGCGACCAGATCGTCAGCACCGAGGGCTGGGCCGAGCACGGTCTGCGCCTGCTGCGCAGCCACGCCGGCGGACTCGGCGGCATGCTCCCGGAGGAACAGGTGCGCGCGATGATGGTCGTGCGCCTGAACCAGCTCCTCGCGGGCGGCGCCGGCGTGCGCGCGGCCGTGGCCGACGCCCTGCTCGCCGCGTTGAACGGCAGCTGCTACCCCGGCGTCCACGAGTACGGCGCCATCGGCACGGGCGACCTGACCGCGCTGGCCGAGACCGGGCTGACCCTGCTCGGCGAGCGCTACTGGCTCGGCTCCACGCAGACCCCGGACCCGATCGAGCTCGACTCTGGTGACGCACTGGCGTTGATCAGCAGCAACGCCCTCACGATCGGCATGGCGGGCCTCGCCTGGAAGGACGCGCACCAGCTGTTGAGGGCCACACAGGTCGTGGCCGCGCTGTCGTTCCTCGCCGTGGACGGAGCCGTCGAGGCCTACGACGAACGCGTCCACCAGGGCCGCCCGCACCCCGGCCAGGTGGCGGTGGCCGCCGAGATGCGCCGCCTGATCGGCGAACCGCCGCGGCCGCCCGCCCGCATCCAGGACCCGTTCGGCTACCGGTGCTTCCCGCAGATCCACGGCCCGGCCATCGACGCCGCCACCGACCTGGCCCGAGTGCTGGACGTCGAGTTCAACGCGGCCGCGGAGAACCCGCTGATCGTCGCCGACCAGTTCGGCCCGGAGGACGACGCGGCCTACCACCACGGCGCGTTCCACAGCGCGTACCTGGGGCAGGCCCTGGACCGCCTGCGGCTCGCGATGCTGCACACCGGCCACATCTCGACCGCGCGCCTTGCAACGCTGGTGGAACCGAACTTCACCGGCCTGCACCCGTTCCTCGCCGAGGACGTGCGCGGCAGCTCGGGCGTGATGATCCTCGAGTACAGCGCGAACTCCGCGCTGGCCGAGGTCCGCACCCTCGCCGAGCCGGCGAGCATCGGCAACGCCGTGGTGTCGCGCGGCCAGGAGGAGAACTCGAGCTTCGCGTTCCAGTCGGCGTCGCAGGCCCTGCGCTCGCTGGGCGCGTTCCGCCTGGTGCTGGCGTGCGAGGTGGTGGCCGCCGTCCGCGCCCTGCGGCTGCGCGGCATCACACCGCAGACCCCGGCGCTGCGCACCGCGTTCGAGGCGGCCGAGTCGAAGCTCAACCCGGACATGTCCGACCGCCAGCTCAGCCCGGACGTGGAGGTGGCCTCGGCCCTGCTGGACGACTTCGCCACCTGCTGAGCTTGATCTCCACCAACCTGGAGCTTCTACGGTCAGGTACGACCAGGTTGTTCGAGGTGGGGGATGTGGTTGCGATGCGTGCCGTGCGCGTGCACGAGTTCGGTGGGCCCGAGGTGCTCCGCGTGGAGGACGTGCCCGAGCCCGTGGCGGGCCCAGGCCAGGCTTTGGTGGCCCTGGAAGCCGCCGACGTGATCTTCCTGGACACGCTGCTGCGCGGCGGGTGGGGCGGCGAGTACTTCCCGCTGACCCTGCCGTACGTGCCTGGCGGTGGGGGCGCGGGCCGAGTGCTCGCCGTCGGCCCGGACGTCGATCCGGCGTGGGTGGGGCGACGCGTGATCTGCCGCGCGCCCGGCGGCTACGCGGAGCGCACGCTCTTCCCCGCGGCCGAGATGGTCGAGGTGCCGGACGACCTGGGCGCGGCGGAGGCGGCGGCCATGGTGCACGACGGCGCCACCGCGCTGCTGCTCGCGCGGCGCGTGCCGGTCCCGCACGGGGAGTGGGTGCTGGTGACGGCGGCGGCAGGCGGGGCGGGGTCGTTGCTCGTCCAGTTGCTGCGCGATGCCGGGGCACGCGTGGTCGCGGCGGCTCGGGGTGAGCGCAAGCTCGCGCTGGTCCGGGAGCTGGGGGCGGAGGTCGCCGTCGACTACTCGCGGGGCGACTGGCAGGACCAGGTGCGGTCGGTGACGGGTGGCGTCGGGCTCGTCTACGACGGGGTGGGAGGGGTGCTGGGGAGGGCCGCTTTCTCGGTCGTGGCCGAGGGTGGGACGTTCGTCACCTATGGCAGTTCGGACGGGTTCGCCGACGTCGACCCGGAGTTGGCGGAGCGGCGGCGGGTGCGGGTGGACAACGTGCTGGCTGGCGGTTCGCCGGATCCGGTGACCTTGCGCGGACTGCACACGGACGCGGTTGCGCTGGCTGCGCGGGGGCGGATCCGGCCGGTGGTGGGGGCGACCTTCTCGTTGGAGGAGGCCGAGAAGGCGCACCGGTCGCTGGAGGAGCGGGCCACGCTGGGGAAGTCGGTGCTGGTGATCTGAGGTGGGGCCGCAGGGTGGTGGGGCCGCGGGGAGGTGGGGAGGTGGGGCCGAGGAGGTGGTGGGCTGCAGCGTGAGGGGCGCGGGGTGCAGCGCCAGAGTTTGGGCCTGGCGGAGGCGGCGCGGCGGGGGTCGCGTGATTGGAGCCGCGCGGTGAGGGCGGCCGCGCAGGGCGGCGCTGTTGAGGGGCGCGGCGTGAGGAGAGCAGCGGTATTGGGAGGCGCGAGGACGCGGCGGTGTTGGGGGCGCAGCGCATGCCGACCCGACGCGGGGCCTGGCAGCCCGGTGCGGCGCGGGGTGTGAGGGCGGCGGCGTGAGGGGCGCGGTGTGGCGTGGCGGCGCGGTTCCGTGTGGCGGCGCGGCGGGCGCCGTGTGGCGGCGGGCGGGGTTAGGGGCGTGGTGTGGGTTGACTGGGGTGCGCCGCGATCCCCGTGCGGCGCACCCTGCGCCTGGGGTCAGCCTCCTGCCACGGACGGCAGGATCTGGATCTCTGCTCCTGCCGGTAGCGGGGTGGCTGGGCCTGCCAGGCGGCGGCACTCCTCGCCGTTGACGTAGAAGTTCACGTAGCGGCGTAAGCCTGCCTGTTCGTCGCGCAGTCTGCGGTCCAGGAGGGGGTAGGTGGTCGCCAGTGCGTCCAGGGCCGCGCCCAGGGTGGCTGGGTCCGGGACCTCGACGTCCAGGCTGGCGTTGCCGTCTGCGGCTGTGCGGAGGACGCCTGGGATCAGGACCTTCACCTTCACGTCGGGATCACCGCCGCCCTGACCGACATCACGTCCGGGAGGTGGGAGACCACCTGGTGCCACGTCTCGCCTTCGTCGGGGCTCGCGTAGACCTCGCCGGAGCGGGAGCCGAAGTAGACGCCGGTGGTGTCGGCGTCGTCGGCGCACATCGCGTCTCGCATCACCGCTGTCCAGAAGGAGTCCGGGAGGCCGAAGCCGAGGGACTGCCACGTGTTGCCCGCGTCGCGGGAGCGGTAGACGCGGCACTTGCCCTCTGGTGGGAAGCGGCGGCCGTCGGCCTCGATCGGGAACGTGAAGATCGTGTCCGGGTCGTGCGGGTGGACGACCATCGCGAAGCCGAAGTCGGTGGGCAGGCCTTCGGCGATGGACTGCCAGGTGTCGCCTCCGTCGTCGCTGCGGTAGACGCCGTGGTGGTTCTGGGCGTAGAAGCGCGACGGGGCGGCCGGGTGTTGCGCGACCTTGTGGACGCACTGGCCGAACTCCGGCCACGGGTCCGGGAAGAAGTACGCCTTGATGCCCTTGTTGCGGGCCTCCCAGGACTTGCCTCCGTCGGCGGTGCGGTAGACGCCGCCGGTCGACATCGCCACCAGCACCCGGTCCGGGTCGACCGGGTCGGGCACGATCGTGTGGACGGCCTGGCCTCCGAAGCCCGCCTCCCACTCCGGGCGGTGCGGGTGGTTCCACAGGCCCTCGACGAACTCGAACGAACGGCCGCCGTCCGTCGACTTGAACAGCGCCGACGGCTGCGTGCCCGCGTACACGACGCCCGGTTGCGAGGCCGGGGCCGGCTGCAGCTGCCAGACGCGCTCCAGCGCAGCGCCCTCCACCGGGAACGCGATCGGCGGCGTGTCCGGCTCCTCCCAGGTCGCGCCCAGGTCGTCCGAAATGGACACACCGGGACCGAAGTGCGGCGAGGACACACCGGCCAGCAGGCGCAGGCCCGCGCGCGTGTCGAACGCGACCGCGTACACCTCCTGCATCGCGTGGTGCGGGCCGTCGACCTGCCACGAGACACGGTCCTCACTGCGGGCGAGCCAGAGCCCCTTGCGCGTACCGATCGCCACGACCACCGTCATCGCAACGCCGCCTCCTGAAGTCGGGGGGATGTGATGCGGAGCACGTTACGCCGGGGGTCTGACAATTTCTGAGCGAGCGAGAAACGCCACGTAGCCGCACAAGTTACTCACTGGTAGCGTCCCGGGAGCAGAAGACGCAAGGAGGCGACCAGTGCTGCTCGACCCGAACCACTACGACCCCGCCCACCTCGACGAGGAGACCCGCCGCCTGCTCAGGGCGACCGTCGACTGGTTCGAGGCCCGCGGCAAGCGGCAGCTCATCGCGGACGCGCAGGACCGGGTCTGGTACACCGAGTTCCTCGACTTCGTGAAGCAGGAGAAGCTCTTCGCCACCTTCTGCACGCCGAGCGGCGTCGACGGCACCAAGCGCTGGGACGCCGCCCGCAACGCCGCGTTCAGCGAGGTCCTCGGCTTCTACGGCCTGCAGTACTGGTACGCCTGGCAGGTCACCGTCCTCGGCCTCGGCCCGATCTGGATGAGCGGCAACGAGGAGGCCAAGCAGAAGGCGGCCGCCCTCCTCGACAGCGGCGCGGTGTTCGCGTTCGGCCTCTCCGAGAAGGAGCACGGCGCCGACGTCTACAGCACCGACATGATCGTCACGAAGACCGACGACGGCTACCGCGCGAACGGCAGCAAGTACTACATCGGCAACGGCAACGTCGCCGGCATGGTCAGCGTCTTCGGCAAGATCGACGACGAGTACCTCTTCTTCGCCGTCGACAGCCGGCACGAGAGCTTCGAGCTCGTCAAGAACGTCGTCGACAGCCAGATGTTCGTCAGCGAGTTCCGTCTCCACGACTACCCGCTCACCGACGCCGACATCCTGCACCGCGGCCCGGACGCGTTCTCCGCCGCGCTCAACACCGTCAACGTCGGCAAGTTCAACCTCTGCACGGCCAGCATCGGCATCTGCGAGCACTCGTTCTACGAGGCGATCACCCACGCCCACAACCGGATCCTCTACGGCAACCCGGTCACGGACTTCCCGCACGTGCGCCAGAACTTCGTCGACGCGTACGCGCGCCTCACCGCCATGAAGCTCTTCGCGGACAGGTCAGTCGACTACTTCCGCAGCGCCAACGACGACGACCGCCGCTACCTGCTCTTCAACCCCATCACCAAGATGAAGGTGACGAGCGAGGGCGAGCAGGTGATCGACCTGCTCTGGGACGTCATCGCCGCCAAGGGCTTCGAGAAGGACACCTACTTCACCCGCGCCACCGCGGACATCCGCGCGCTGCCCAAGCTCGAGGGCACCGTGCACGTGAACCTGGCCCTGGTGCTCAAGTTCATGCCGAACTACCTCTTCAACCCCAAGGCCTACGACGAGGTCCCGACCCGCCACGACGCGTCGGACGACGACTTCTTCTGGCGCCAGGGTCCCGCACGCGGCCTCGGCAAGATCCAGTTCCACGACTGGGAGCCGATCTACGCCGAGCACTCCCACCTGCCGAACGTCAAGCTGTTCCACGAGCAGGCCAAGGCCATCAAGACCCTGCTCGCCACGGCCGCGCCGGACGAGGCCCAGCAGAAGGACCTCGACTTCCTGCTGAACCTCGGCCACCTGTTCACCCTGGTCGTCTACGGCCAGCTCGTGCTGGAGCAGGCCAAGATCACGGGCACCGACCAGCACGTGCTGGACCAGATCTTCGACGTCCTGGTCCGCGACTTCGCCGGTTACGCGACCGCGTTGCACGGCAAGGCCAGCAGCACCGAGGCCCAGCAGCAGTGGGCGATCGGCCAGATCCGCAAGCCGCACGTCGACGAGGCCCGCTTCGACGCCGTGTGGCAGCAGGTGGTCGCGCTCTCAGGCCGGTACGAGATGAAGCCCTAGCCCCGGTAGCGCTCCAACGCCGCGATCATGAGTTCGAGCCCGAACTCGAACTCCTGGTCGTGGTCGTACACCCCCAGCTGGTCCAGCACCCCGGCCGACAACGGGAACGCGGCCATGTCGACGGCCCCGTACGGCGAGAGCGCGATCCCGCCGAGCTCCGGCGACGTCGCGACCTCCCGCATCAACGTACCGAGCAGGTACGACACCATCGCCCGCATCATCCCGACGGCGATCTCACCGCGGAACCCCGCGCGGTCGAAGTTCGCGAGCGCCGACTCGATCGTGCGGAACCCCGCCTCGCTGCTCAGCCGCCGCGTCGCCAGCAGCACGAACGCGCGGGGGTGCCGGCGCGCCAGCTCCCGCACCGCGCGGGCGTGCGCCCGGATGTGGTCGCGCCAGTCGTCGCTGTCCACTTCGTACGGCTGCGCCTCGGCCATGATCCGCTCGGCGGCGAGGTCCACCAGCACGGCCTTGTTCGGCACGTGGTTGTAGAGCGACATCGTGCCCGCGCCCAGTTCGGCGGCGAGCCGCCGCATCGAGACGGCCTCGACGCCCTCGCGCTCGATCAACCGCACGGCCGCGTCGACGATGCGGTCGCGGGTCAACGGCTCACGTGACGCGGACACTGGCGGAGACCATACGACGTGGAGTAGCTTCCCTGCGACGTACGGCGTACGTAGGAGGGTCACCCGGCATGACCGAGTCCAAGGCGCTCAGAGCGCTGCGTGAAGCGATCGTCTTGGAGCACATGGAGTCGCAGAACGACCACGACTTCGACACCTCCCTGAACACGTTTCCGCACCCCCGTTACGAGATCATGGCGTCCGGCCAGGTCCTCGAGGGCGTCGACGCGGTCCGCGACTACTGGCAGCGCACCCGCGCGGCCTTCCCCGACCAGCGCAACAAGGTCATCGACGTCCACCACGCGGACGACGCCGTCATCCTCGAGTTCGAGCTGCAGGGCACGCACCTCGGCAGCCTCACCGGAGAAGAAGTTACCGGACGGTCGTTCAAGGTGAGGATGGTCGGTTTCTTTCTCTTCGACAAGGACGTCCTCACCTGCCAACGGGTCTACGGCGACACGGCCACCGTCATGGCGCAGCTCGGCATGCTCGAGGTCCCCGAGGAGTTCTAGAACACCACGCGCACCTCTCCGACGACCTGACCGCCGCCGAGCACCGGCACGGACAGCGACTCCTTCGCGGGCGACACGTCGAACCCCATGGCCGCCAACGCCGTCAGCCCGATCGCCGTCGTCGCGCGGGGGTTGCCGTCCAGCACCTTCACCGCCACCGCGTGGCCCGCGGCCGTCGCCAGCACCAAAACACCTTCCGCGCCGCCCTTGGCCACCACACCGGGCAGCTGCTGCATGACCACCGTGTTCACGTGGCCGGTCCCGCCCACGTACTCGGGAAACGCTCGCATGGCGTCCGCGACGGGCGTGCGCACCAACCCCTGCATCGCGCGCGCCAAGCCGTGCAACGACAACGCGAACACGGGCGCGCCACAGCCGTCGATCGCCGTGTGCGCGACCGACTCGCCTGAAAGCTCCTCCACCGTGCGCATCACCTGCTGCTGCAACGGGTGTGTGGGTTCCAAATAGGTCTGCGTCGGCCACCGCGCCGCCACACACGCCGCGAGCATCGCCGCGTGCTTGCCGGAACAGTTCATCCGCACCCGAGAAGGTTCCGTCAGCCGTTGGCGCGTCTCCTCGTCCTCGGGCCAGGAGACGGGACACCGCAGCAGCCCCACCGGCAGCCCGCCGAGCAACTGCATGACCAGCTCGACGTGGTGGTTCTCCCCCGTGTGCGACCCGGCCGCGATCGCCAGGGACGGACCGGCCAGCGGCGCGCCGGCGGCGAGGCAGCCCAACGCCTGGAACGGCTTCATGCACGACCGCGGCAGCACCGGGTCCTCCACGGCGCCGACCGAGACCCCCACGGCACCGGACGGCAGGAGGCCGACGACGCTGCCGTGGTGCAGGCTCTCCACGAACCCCGACCGGGTCACCTCAGCGAGCAGTGCGGGCACGACGGGCCTCCAGCCGGTGGGCCAGCCTGGACAGCGCCAGGTTGACCACGAGGTAGACGAACGCGACGACGATGAACGTCTGGATGAGCAGACCGTTGTAGTTCGCGAGCACTCGCCCGTTGAACAACAACTCCGTGTAGGACACCACATAGCCCAGCGATGTGTCCTTCAACAGACTGACGGCCTGGGTCACGAGCAACGGCGCCATGTGCCGCACGGCCTGTGGCAGCACCACGAACCGTGTCACCACACCGTCCGGCATGCCCAACGACAGCCCTGCCTCGCGCTGTCCGGGGTCGACCGACGACACGCCCGCCCGGAAGATCACCGCGTAGGACGCCGCGTGCGACAACGCCAACGGCACCACGAGCTTCCAGAACAGCGGCAGGTTCACCCCGAACGACGGCAGCACGAACAGCATCACGTACACGAGCAGCAGCACCGGCACCGTGCGCATGACCTCGGCGTACGCGCGCGTGAACCGGTTGGGCCGCAACGCGAGCAGCAACCCGCCCGCCATCGCCAGCACACCCGTCGCACATGCCGCCACCACCGTCGACCACAGACCTTCAAGCAGATAACGCCACACGGGCCAGGTCAGATACGGCCTCCACCGAACCAGCTCCAGCTGGCCGTTCGCGGCGAACTGCCGCAACCCCAGCGCCACCAGCCCGACCAGCACCAGCCCGGACGCCACCGAGACCCAGAAGACCCGGCGGCGGAACCGCGGGCCGGGAGCGTCGAACATCAGGCGTACCGCCGTTCCAGCACCCGCGCCCCGAACCCGATCCCGGCCGCCAGCACCAGGTAGCAGAGCCCGACCCCGGTGAACACGAGCAACGGCCGCGCGAGCTCCAGGTTGATCCGCTGCGCCGCACGCGTCAGGTCCACCACCCCGACGACCCCGGCCAGCGCCGTCGCCATCGTCAGCGCGATCGCGATGTTCGCCAGCGGCTGCACCACCCGCCGACCCGCCTGCGGGAGAACCACGTGCCACAACGTCTGCCGGAACGACAGTCCCAGCGCCCGCGCCGCCTCCCCCTGCCCGGACGCCACCGAGAGCACGCCCGACCGCAGCGCCTCCGCCACGAAAGCCGCCTCGTACAGCGAGATCGCCGCGAAGGCCGTCCAGAACAGGGGCATCTTCACCCCCACCTCGGGCAGCCCGAACACGAACAGCACGAGCCACGCGAGGAGCGGGATGTTGCGCCACACCTCGACGTAAACCGCGCCAACGGCCCGTAGCAACGGCACGGGCACGATCCGCAGCACGGCCACAAGCAGTCCGACGAGCAACGCGCCCGCGAAAGACAGCAGAGTCAGGGCAACGGTGTTCAGGAAGCCTTCGAGGACCAGGCTCATGAGGCGATCGCGGGTGGCGCCGGCGCGTCGCCGGTGACCACGGTGCCGATCGTCTGCTTCCAGACCTCCTGCCACAGCCCGGACCCGCCGATCTCGCGCAGCCAGTCGTTCACGAACTCCGTGAACTCCGCGTCGCCGTGCCGGATGCCGATGCCGTACGGGTCCTCGGTGAACGGCTCGCCGACCAGCTGCAGTTCGCTGTCCTTCGACGCGTCGGCGACGAGGATCGCCTGGTCCTGCACGTAGGCCTCGCCGCGCCCCTGCTTCAACGCCGTCAGGCACTCGGGATCGGAGCCGAACTCGAGGATCTTCGCGGTGGGCGCCGCGTCCCGCACCGCCTGCACACCGGGGGTGTTCGCGCCGACGATGACGGTCTTGCCGGCCAGATCGGCGGGGGTCGCGATGCCGGACGTGCCCTTGCGGACCGCGATCGACTGACCGGACTCGTAGTAGGGGCCGGCGAACGACACGCGCTCCTGGCGGGCGGGCGTGATCGTGTAGGTCTGGATGATCACGTCGACGGTGCCGTTGGCCAGCAACGGTTCGCGCGTCTCCGACGTGGCGGAGAGCAGCTCCGTCGAGGTCTTGCCGACTATGTAGTGCGCGAGCAGCTTGCCCAGGTAGGCGTCGAAGCCGGTGAGCTCACCGCTGATCGGGTCGAGCTGGGAGAGCAGCGGGGCGTCCTGGGAACCACCGATGAGCAGCCGGCCGCGCTTCTTGATGCGGTCGACAGCCGAACCAGGGACCACCTGACCTGTGTAAACGGGCGCTTTGGCGAGCAGGGCGTCGATCTTGCCCCCGCCCGGCACCGTACCCTCTCCGCCCGAGCACCCGGCCACGAAGAGCAACAGCGCGGCTACGAACAGTCTCCCCATGGGCCGAAGTTACTGATCGCGATGAACCGGGCACAAGACGCACCGAAGCCGTCTGTCCGATACAGGACAGACGGCTTCGGTGTCAGATCAGATGTGCTGACCAGTCAGACTCAGACGGCGCGAACGCCCTGGGCCTGCGGGCCCTTCTGGCCCTGACCGATCTCGAACTCGACCCGCTGGTTCTCCTCGAGAGCCTTGTAGCCGTTCATCTGGATCTCGGAGTAGTGGACGAACACGTCGGCGCCACCGTTGTCGGGGGAGATGAAGCCGAAGCCCTTCTCCGCGTTGAACCACTTGACGGTGCCCTGTACTGCCATCTTGCTACTTCTCCTCTAACAGGTGCCGGATCGCGCTCGCGACCACCGGGTCAAGTCACAGCGGCGTGAACTCCGGAACCTGGAGAACCCGCTCACTCGCAACCTCGTTCCGCGAGCGGGGTAATCCACGAACACGAAACGTACGACCGCAGACAGTCAACCACGGCTCCCCGCCCTCAGTCGAGCCATCGATTTCGCCGCTTCCGTGAGATCCCGAATGAGCCCCGCGGCGGTGCTCGTGTCCGGGCAGACGGCGATGTCGATCAAGGTCACCGTCGCGCCCCCGGCCCGTGACGAGGGCCGCACGACGATCTCCAACGAGCTGGTCGGCGGCGTCCACGGCACCGTGCGGACGATGAACTCGCCGGAAGGCCGGTAACCTGGAAGGTCGTTGACCCAGGGGGCCGTGACCTTTGACCGGCAGCGACAGACTGCTCTTCTTCTTCGTCGGCTTGGTGACCACATTCGTGTTCATCCGCATCAGCGTGCGCCTGATCCGGGCGAAGGTGCGCTGGTGGCCGGGCAACATCGTGGCCGGCGACACGCACGTCCACCACGTCGTGTTCGGCACGGTCCTGCTGCTGCTCTCCAGCGTGACGAGCCTCGTCATCCCGGACGACCTGCACGGCGCCCGGCTGGCCGCCGCGGCCGGGCTCGGGGTGGGCGCGGCGCTGGTGCTCGACGAGTTCGCGCTGATCCTGCACCTGCGCGACGTCTACTGGACGAAGGCGGGCCGGCTGTCGGTCGACGCGGTGTTCCTCGCGGTGGGCCTCACCGGGACGTTCCTGCTCGGCGCGCGCCCGCTCGGCTACGACGAGGTGCTGCAGCTCAACCCGGACACAACGCCCGCGTCCACGTTCACGCTCCGGCTGATCGCGATCGGCGTGAACCTGTGCTTCGCGATCGTGGCCCTGCTCAAGGGCAAGATCTGGACCGGGCTGCTCGGTCTGCTGGTGCCCGTGGTGCCCGCCGTGGGCGCCGTGCGGCTCGCACGGCCGGGTTCACCGTGGGCGCGCTGGCGTTACCTGGAGGGCTCGCGGAAGCTGACCCGCGCGTACCGCCGGGAGGCGCGGATCCGGCAGCCGATCATCAAGGCGAAGATCGCCGTGCAGGAGTTCATCTCGGGACGTCACGACCTGCCTGATCAAGACAGGCCGTGACGGGCTCGAGAGTCACCCTCCGACGATGTCCTGCTGGGCGCAGACCGGGGCCAGCGAGCCGGCGCACAGCTCGGCCGGCTTGACGATGCCCTCGGTGACCAGCGTGCGGACGGTGTCCTTCTTGATCAACGTGGCGCCGAGCAGCACGGACTTGATGTCGCGCCGCGCGACGGGGTCCCGCAGGTTGCCGGTGGCGAGGTCGTCGGCACCCTCCAGGTCTCCCTTGGCGATGGCGATCGCCAGCCTGGCGGCGGCCTCGGCCTCGTCGCGCACCGGCTTGTAGACGGTGACGCACTGGTCGCCCGCGAGCACGGCCCTCAGACCGTCCACTGTGGCGTCCTGGCCGGTGACCGGGACCTTCAGGTTCTTCTTCTTGAGCACGGCGATGACCGCGCCCGCGAGGCCGTCGTTGGCCGCGACCACGCCGTCGACCTTGCCACCGTTGTCGTTCAGGATCTGCTCGAACAGCTGACCGCCGAGGTCGTTGTTCCAGTCGGCGACCGGCTGCGACTTCACGAGCTTGAGCGCGCCGCTGTCGTACTTCGGCGCGAGCCTCGACTTCTGGCCCTGCGTGAAGAGGGTGGCGTTGTGGTCGGTCGGCGCGCCCTCGATCTCGATGATCTGCGCGCCCGGCTTCTCCCCGAGGCAGCCCAGCAGGCCGTCCGCCTGCAGCTGGCCGACGTTCACGCTGTCGAAACCAACGTGGTACTCCGCCTGGCCGCCGAGCGTCACGCGGTCGTAGTCGATGACCGGGATGCCCGCGGCCTTCGCCTTCTTCTGCACCGCGAGTCCACCGGCCGCCGACAACGGCGTGATCATCATGACCTTCACCTTGCGGCGGATCATCTCGTCGGCGATCTGCGCGAACTTCGCCTCGTCGCCCTCGGCGTTCTCCATGAACGGTTCGATGTCGGCGTAGTTGAACGCCTGCGTGAGCAGTGGGCGGTCCTGCTCTTCCCAGCGCGCGGATGTCGTTCGGTCGGGAAGGATTACCCCGACGATTGGTTTGGGACCGCGCGTAGGCAGCGTCGTAGAGCCCTGACCAGCCTCACCACAGGCAGAGAGGAGAAAGAGCAGGCACGCCGACGATGCCATTACCCGTCTTCGCATAAACGCGGAGTCCAGTCCTTGAATCTTGTTAAGTCAAGATTTCTTCTCATAACATCACGCTCCGCTGCCGATCGACTACAGTTCGATTCCGTACGAAAGGCGCTGATGCGTGACGAATTTTCGTGTCAGTGTGTCCAACTTGGGCGGCAATCGGGGGCCGCACCGTGTTGTTGGATCCAGCCCTGACCGGGTGTGAGGAGACAGCTAGGTGAGAACGCGCAGAACCGTGATGGCGGTGGCGGCAACGGTGTCGCTGGTCGCCGCGGGTACTTCGGCGGCGGGGGCCGCACCGGCCTCCACGGGGCCGGTCACGGAGTACACCGTCCTTCTGGAGGAGCCCGGAAACCGCGACTTCGCGATCGACGCCGTGGAGGCGGCGGGTGGCGAGGTCCTGCGGAGCAACGACGCCGTCGGTCTGCTGACCGTCAAGGCGCCCGCGAACGGGTTCGTGGAAAAGGTCTCCGCTTCGAGCGCGATCGTCGGTGCCGCACGGTCCAAGCCGATCGGGCACGCGCCCGCGGCGAAGGCCGAGAAGGCCAAGCGCGAGAACGTCGAGAAGGAGAACAAGAGCGAGAAGGCCAACAAGGCTCCCGCTCAGCAGGGTTCGACCGCCGGCATGGACCCGCTCGACGGGGACCTGTGGGGCCTGAACCTCGTCCGTTCCAACATCGCGCGGGCCAAGCAGGCCGGTGACAAGCGCGTGTACGTCGGGATCCTCGACACCGGTGTGGACGGTTCCCACCCGGACATCGCGCCGAACTTCAACAACGAGCTCTCGCGCAACTTCACCGTCGACATCCCCAACGACTCCGACGGTGGCGTCTTCGACGGCCCGTGCGAGTTCCGCGGTTGTGTCGACCCGGCGAACTGGGACGACGGCGGCCACGGCACGCACGTCGCCGGCACCATCGGCGCCGCTGCCAACGGTTTCGGCATCTCCGGTGTCGCGCCGGGCGTGTCGCTCGTCAACATCCGCGGCGGCCAGGACGCGGGGTCGTTCTTCCTGAACCCCGTCGTCGACGCGCTCACCTACGGCGCCGACATCGGCCTGGACGTCATCAACATGTCGTTCTACGTCGACCCGTGGTACATGAACTGCGCCAACGACCCCACGGCCTCGGCCGAGGAGCAGCTGGAGCAGCGCACGATCATCGCGTCCGTGCAGCGCGCGCTGAACTACGCGCACCGCAAGGGCGTCACGCTGATCGGCGCGGGCGGCAACAACCACGAGGACCTGGGCAAGCCGCGCCAGGACGTGCAGAGCCCGAACTACCCGCCGGGTCACGCCCGTCCGCGTCCGGTCGACAACGCGACGTGCCTCAACCTCCCGACCGAGGGCAACCACGTCATCTCCGTGTCGTCGCTCGGCCCGTCGACCAACAAGGCCGACTACTCGAACTACGGCGTCGAGCAGACCGCGCTCTCGGCTCCCGGTGGCTACTTCCGCGACGGCCTCGGCACGCCGTGGTACCGCACCAACGAGAACCTGATCCTCTCGACGTACCCGCGCAACGTCGCTCTCGCCGAAGGCGCGATCGACGAGGCCGGCAACATCACCCCCGACGGTCTCGCCGCGGGTGTGAAGAAGGCCGTGCAGGGCGACAAGGTCGGGTACTACCAGTACCTGCAGGGCACCTCGATGGCCGCCCCGCACGCCGCCGGTGTCGCCGCGCTGGTCGTCAGCGAGTACGGCAAGAAGGACAAGAAGAACCCCGGCCTCACCCTCGACCCCGACAAGGTCGAGAAGGTCCTCTACAAGACCGCGATCCAGCGCGCCTGCCCGAACCCGCGCACTGTCTCGTACGTCAACGTGGGCCGCTCGCCGGAGTTCGACGCCACCTGTGAGGGCGACGCGAAGTTCAACGGCTTCTACGGTCACGGCATCGTGGACGCCTACGGCGCCGTCACCCGCGGCAAGCAGTTCCTGTAAGTCGTTGTAGGACAACAAAAGGCCCCCGGTGTCTTGCCGGGGGCCTTTTGCGTGCGACGAAAGTGGACTCTCCCCGACACCTTCGTCTGAACTCTCCCGGCCTGCCTTGACCGTGCCGTAGCGGCATAGTTTCAGATGGGTCCTGTCAGCGACCGGAGAGGAGGAACGTCGTGGCGTGGAGCACCAGCCAGCTGGCCGATCTCGCGGGAACGACGTTGCGCACGATCCGGCACTACCACGACGTGGGCCTGCTCGCCGAGCCGGAACGCCGCGCCAACGGCTACAAGAGCTACGGCGTGCCCCACCTCGTGCGGGTGCTGAGGATCAAGCGCCTCACCGATCTCGGGTTGTCGCTCACGCAGATCGCGGAGCTCGGCGACGGGGACGAACATCCCCGCGAGGCGTTGCAGGAGCTCGACACCGAACTGGCCGCGCAGATCGAACGCCTGCAGCGGATCAGGGCCGAGCTGGCACTGGTGCTGCGCCAGGAGGTGCCGACCGACCTGCCGCCGGACGTCGCGGCGATGATCGAGGACGCGAACCTGTCGCCGCAGGACCGGTCGTTCACCGTCGTGCTGGCCCAGCTGCTCTCACCGGAGACGCTGGCCCGCTACGCCGAGACGTTGAAGAACTACTCGCGTGACCCCGCGGTCGTGGCGTTCGACACGCTGCCGGCGGACGCCGACGAGGAGACCCGGCAACGGGTGGCGGACGCCATGCGCGAGATGCCGTACATGGCGCAGATGCGGGCCGCGTTCCCGGATCCGTCCGGCCTGTGGAGCGACGCGCCGCGCGGCGTGGAGCACGCCAGGCGGACGGTCGTGAAGGTCATGGTCGAGCTCTACAACAAGGCCCAGCTGGACGTCCTCGTCCGCATGAGCAGCTGAGCACTCATTTGTGGCGCACCGAGGGGGTGCGTCGTCGGGGAGGTATTTGCCAATGCGAAAAACGTTGTCGCTGGCCGCGGTCGTGACCGCCGCCGCGGGGCTCGTGGCGGTGCCGGGGGTGTCGACCGCCGCCACGCCGAAGCCCGAGGTGCAGTGGGTCGCCTGTCCCACCGACGTGGCGCTGCCCGGACTGGAGTGCGGCAAGCTCCAGTTGCCGCTCGACTACCGCAAGCCGCAGGGCCGCAAGACCGAGGTGATGATCACCAGGCTGGCCAGCAAGAACCCCGCCAAGCGCAAGGGGATCCTGCTGACCAACCCCGGCGGGCCGAGCGAGGGCCTGACGTTCCCGGCCGTGCTGAAGGCGGTCGGACTGCCGCAGGACGTGCAGGACGCGTACGACATCATCGGGATGGACCCGCGGGGCCTCGGCTACAGCTCACCGTCCACGTGCGACATGACGGACGAGCAGATGGCGGACGGCAGCGTGCCGCCGTACGCCAACAACTCCGCCGAGGTGCGCCAGCGCGCCGAGGAGGTCAAGAAGATCGCCGAACAGTGCCTGAAGTCGCACTCGGCCGACGAACTGCCTTACAACACAACGCAGAACATCGCGCGTGACTACGACTCGGTCCGCGCCGCGCTGGGCGAGAAGAAGGCGTCGTTCCTCGGGTACTCGTACGGCTCGTACCTCGGTTCGGTGTACGCCACGCTGTTCCCGAAGGCGTCCGACCGCGTCGTGATCGACAGCAACCTGCCGAAGGGTGGCTGGGACGTCGAGGGCGGCCGGCTGATGGGCCGCGGTGTCGAGGACACGTTCCCCGACTTCGCGAAGTGGGCCGCGGCGCACCCCGAGTACGGCCTGGGCACGACGCCGCAGCAGGTGCGCGCCAAGTTCTTCGACCTGGCCGCGCGGCTCGACAAGAAGCCTTCGGTGGAGGGCATCGACGGCAGGCTGTTCCGCTTCCTCACGTTCTCGGGGCTCTACGCCACCGGTGACGAGGCCTTCAAGAAGCTCGCCGCCTCCTACCAGGCGTTCGACCAGGGCAAGCCGCAGCCGCCGCAGGAGTACCCGGAGGTCCCGCGCGTGCAGGCCCTGCTGGCGGGCCGCCTGAACGTGATGTGCGGCGACTCCGCCTGGCCGTCGTCGGTCGGCGCGTACGAGCGCAACGTGGCGATCGACCGCGTCCGCAACCCGATGTTCGGCGCGGCCGCGGCGAACATCCAGCCGTGCGCCTTCTTCCCCAAGCCGGTGGAGAAGCAGGTCCTGCCGTCCGACCGGGGCCCGCGCAACGTGCTGCTGGTGCAGAACGAGCGGGATCCCGCGACGCCGCTGGTCGGCGCCCAGTCGACGCGCCGCGCGTTCGGCGACAGGGCCGCGATGATCACGATCGACCAGGGCGGGCACGGCGCCTACATCTTCGGCAAGAACAAGTGCGCCAACGACAAGGTCACCGGGTACCTGCTCGGCGAGCAGCGTCCGAACGACGTGAAGTGCGCGGCTGAGACCAGCTGACGGCCCGCGGTTCGACATCGCGTGACCTGAAATTCCGGCGGAAACGTTTGCCAGCCAAGCGTTTCCGCCGGAATGAACCGCCAGACGGCAATTGTCCGTTCGCGAATTAGTAAAGACTCTTGCCAATAAAGGTGCAGACCCCTTACCGTTGCTCCCACGCCGCCCGGGCCCCCAATCCCTGTCCCGGAGGGAACTTCGTGAAAATCACTGGTCGCATCGCGGCCGCACTGCTGACGTGCGCCGCTCTCTTCACCACCACCGTCGGCACCGCCTCGGCGGCCAACCTCGACGAACCGCGCCTCAAGGACATCGCGATGCAGATCGTGTCCAGCGCGGAGAACTCCTCCACCGACTGGAAAGCGCAGTTCGGCTACATCGAGGACATCGACGACGGCCGCGGCTACACCGCCGGCATCATCGGCTTCTGCAGCGGTACCGGCGACATGCTCGACCTCGTCGAGCTCTACAAATCCCGCAAGCCCGGCAACGTGCTGGAGAAGTACCTTCCCGCACTGCGCAAGGTGAACGGCACCGACTCGCACTCCGGTCTCGACCCGAACTTCACCAAGGACTGGAAGACCGCGGCGAAGGACTCCACCTTCAAGGCGGCGCAGGAGTCCGAGCGCGACCGCGTCTACTTCAACCCCGCTGTGGCGCAAGGGAAAGCCGACGGCGTGCGCGCCCTCGGCCAGTTCGCCTACTACGACGCGATCGTCGTGCACGGTGACGGTGGCGACAAGACGAGCTTCAGCAACATCCGCAAGCGCGCGCTCGGCAAGGCGAAGCCGCCGTCGCAGGGCGGCAACGAGACCACGTGGCTCAACGCCTTCATGGACGCCCGTGTGTGGGCCATGAAGCAGGAAGCGGCGCACGAGGACGTCTCGCGCATCGAGACCGCGCAGCGCGTGTGGCTCAAGGCCGGCAACTTCGACCTGAAGACGCCGCTCAAGTGGAAGGTCTACGGCGACAGCTTCTCGATCAGCTAGTGGTTCACGCATGAGAACCGGAGGGCGCCCTGAACTGGGCGTCCTCCGGTTTCGTAAATTTGTGAACATTCTTGCCGAGAGTGGTTCAGACCCCTTACGTTTGCCACACCGCCGCCCGGGACATCCCGGGAGGAACCGCGTGAAGATCTCAGGCCGCATCGCGGCCGCAGTCCTCACCTGCGTCGCGCTCGCCACCGCGACCACAGGCACCGCTCAGGCCGCAGACCTGAACGACCCGCGCATGAAGGACATCGCGATGCAGATCGTGTCCAGCGCGGAGAACTCGTCCACGGACTGGCGCGCCCAGTTCGGCTACATCGAGGACATCGACGACGGCCGCGGCTACACCGCCGGCATCATCGGCTTCTGCAGCGGCACCGGTGACATGCTCGACCTGGTCGAGCTCTACAAGTCACGCAAACCGGGCAACGTGCTGGAGAAGTACCTCCCCGCGCTGCGCCGGGTCAACGGCACCGACTCGCACTCGGGCCTCGATCCCAACTACACCAAGGACTGGAAGACCGCCGCCAAGGACGCCGTCTTCAAGACCGCGCAGGAGTCCGAACGCGACCGCGTCTACTTCAACCCGGCCGTGCGCCAGGCCAAGGCCGACGGCGTGCGCGCCTTGGGCCAGTTCGCCTACTACGACGCGATCGTCATGCACGGCGACGGCTGGGGCAGCCTGGACTTCTCCAGCATCCGCAAACGCGCGCTGGCCAAGGCGAAGCCGCCGTCGCAGGGCGGCAACGAAACGACGTGGCTCAACGCGTTCCTGGACGCCCGTGTGTGGGCCATGAAGCAGGAGCCGGCGCACGAGAACACCACCCGCGTCGACACCGCGCAGCGCTTGTGGCTCAAGGCCGGCAACCTCGACCTGAACACCCCGTTGAAGTGGAAGGTCTACGGCCAGAGCTTCGAGATCAAGTAAACTCGGTGCCACAGCAGAAGAGGGGCGCTCCGAGCGGGGCGTCCCTCTTCGCACATCCGGGGGTGGTCGTGGAGGATTTCCGCAACGGCGCGAGGATTCTGGCCCACTGGGGCTTCACGGTCGACACCGAGCACAGCTGGGTGACCGGCGAGCTGCTGCTCCTGAGCAGCGGGGTGGTCCTGCGCCGCTACGGCGGCAGCACCTGGACCCCCGGCCTCGACCAGACGACCTACCACTTCACCAGGTGGTCCGAGATGTTCAGGCTCGACGGCGACGTCACGGTCGAGCGCGCGGCGAGATCGCTCGGAGGCTACGACCTCCACCTGCCGGGCCCCACGCGCGTCGACCGCTTCCGGGTAGGCCCGTTCCCCGGCGGCAGCGCACGCGCGGTGCCCTACACCTCGCCGGAACAGCTGCCGGACTACACGCGACTCGACCTCGACTTCGTCGACGATCCCGACGACCGCCCCAGGGAGTAGAGGTCCTCCACTCCCTGGGGAACGGTCCTACAGCTGCGTCCAGTCGAGCACCGGCGCCGCGAAGTCGCGGATCGACGCCAGCAACCCGAGCCGGGCCGCCTTCACCTTCTCGTCCTCGGCCATGACGAGCACCTCGTCGAAGAAGGTGTTGATCGGCCCGGTCAGGCCCTCGGCGGCGGCGACGAACGCGGCCAGTCCGGCGACGTCGCGCGGCACCGAGTCGAACGCCTCGTGCAGCGCCACCTCCGCCGGCTCGGACAGCACCGAGGCGTCGTAGGAGGCCTCGACGGTCGCCGGCACGATCCGGCGGACCCGCTGCAGCGCGGCGGTCAGCGCGTCGAAGGACTCGTTGCCCGCCAACGACTCCAGCTGCGCGAGCGTCTCGTCGGCGAGCACCGGCGAGTCGGCCAGCGGCAGCACGGCCTGCACGAACCGGTGCTCGTGCCCGGCGTCGAGCACCGCCTGCTCGTACCGGCGGACGGCGAACTCGCGCGCCGTCTCCAGCGCCTCGGCCGAGACCTCCAGTCCTTCCGCCGCCAGGGAAAGCGCGACCGGCAGAGTGATCGCCCGCAGGTCCGGGAACGCCCGCAGCACCGTGACGGCACCGAGAGCCGCGCGGCGCAGGCCGAACGGGTCGGACGAGCCGGTCGGCTGCGCGCCGATGCCGAAGAGGCCGGCCAGCAGGTCGAACCGGTCCGCGAGCGACAGCAGGGCGCCGGGCACCGACGACGGCAGCGCGTCACCGGCCGACCGCGGGAGCTCCATCTCCCACAGCGCCACCGCGACCTCGGGGGTCTCCCCCGCGCGTGCCGCGTACTCCCGGGCCATCACACCCGCGAGCGACGACAGCTCGATCACCATCTGCGACCCAAGGTCGAACTTGGCCAGCGCGCCCGCGCGGTCGAGCGTCTCGCGGTCGACGTCGACCACGCCCGCGAACCGACCGGCCAGCGCCGCGATCCGCGCCGCGCGGTCGGCCATCGAGCCGAGCTTGTCGGCGAACGTGAGCTTCGCGAGGCCTGCCTTCATCTCCTCGAGCGGCGTCTTGAGGTCCGCCCGCCAGAAGAACGCCGCGTCCTCGTACCGCGCCCGCAGCACGGCCTCGTTGCCCGCCCGCACCAGGTCGGCGTCGACGGACCCGTTCGCCACGGCCACGAAGTGCGGCAGCAGCGCGCCGTCGGCCGAGCGCACCGGCAGGTACCGCTGGTGCTTGCGCATCACCGTGGTGAGGATCTGGCCGGGCAGCTCCAGGTACCGCTCCTCGAACGACCCGAGGATCGGCGTGGGCCACTCGACCAGGTTCGTCACCTCGTCCAGCAGCCCGTCGACCTCGACGACACCGCCGACCGACGCCGCGAGCTCCTGCGCCGCCGCCACGATGGACGCCGACCGCGCCGCCGCGTCGGCCTCGATGCCGTGCGACCGCAGGAACTCCAGGTAGCCGTCCGCTCCCGACACCTCGACGACCGGCTCGCCCGCGGTGCGGTGCACGCGCGTCGACGTGCCCGCGGCGAGCGACGACACCGCCACCGGCACCGGGGTCTCGCCGAGCAGCGCGAGCAGCCAGCGGATCGGGCGCGTGAACGACAGCTTCGGGTCGTTCCACTTCATGTTCTTCTCGGCGCGCAGGTCCGACACGACCTCGGCCAGCAGCCCGCTCAGCACCTCGACGGCGCCGCGGCCCGCGTCGGTCTTCGTCAGCGCCACGAACTCGACGCCGTTCTCGGTCACGCGTCCGAGCGCGGAGACCTCGGTGCCCTGACCGCGCGCGAAGCCCTGCACGGCCTTCGTCGGGTTGCCGTCCGCGTCGAAGGCGGCGGACACGCGCGGGCCGCGCACGGTGCGTTCGGCGTCCGGCTCGCGCGGCGAGACCGCGGGCACCAGCACGACGATCCGGCGCGGCGTGCCGTGCACCGTCACCTCGCCGTGCGTCAGGCGGGTCGCGCCGAGCTTCGACGTCACGGCCTCGCGCACCGCCTCGACGGTCCGGATGACCTCGTGCGGCGGCAGTTCCTCGGTGCCGATCTCGAACAGCAGCGTCGCGGGCGCGACCACGTCCGCGAACGACGACGGCTTGGCCACCGCGGCGGGCAGTTCGGCGACGCCGAGCGGGTGCCCGAGCTCGGCCCGGCGCTCGGCCCACAGCGTGGCGACCTCCCTGGCCAGGCCGCGCATCCGGCCGAACGCGCGGGCGCGCTCGGTGGTCGAGATCGAGCCGCGCGCGTCCAGCACGTTGAAGATGTGCGAGCACTTCAGCACGAAGCTGTGCGCCGGCACGGGCAGGCGGGCGTCGAGCATGCGCCGCGCCTCGGCCGCGAACTCCTCGAAGAGACGCTTGTTCGCCTCCACGTCCGCGTCGTCGAGGTAGTACCGCGACATCTCGTACTCGGCCTGGCCGAACGCCTCGCCGTAGGAGATGCCCGGTGCGTAGGCGATCTTCTTGAAGTGGTCGACGCCCTGCAGCGCCATCATGATCCGCTCGATGCCGTAGGTGATCTCCACCGACACCGGGTCGAGCGTCATGCCACCGGCCTGCTGGAAGTACGTGAACTGGGTGATCTCCAGGCCGTCGAGCCAGACCTCCCAGCCGAGGCCCCACGCGCCGAGCGCCGGCGAGGCCCAGTTGTCCTCGACGAACCGGACGTCGTGCGCGCGCACGTCGATGCCGAGCGCCTCCAGCGAGCCGAGGTAGAGCTCCTGCGGGTCGCCCGGGTCGGGCTTGAGGATCACCTGGAACTGGGTGTGCGTCTGCAGCCGGTTCGGGTTCTCGCCGTAACGGGCGTCGTCGGGCCGCACGGAGGGCTCCACATACGCGACGCGCCACGGCTCCGGACCCAGCACCCGCAGCACGGTGGCCGGGTTCAGCGTTCCCGCCCCGACCTCGGTGTTGAACGGCTGCACCACGATGCAACCTCGGTCGGTCCAGTACTTGGTCAGCGCGAGCAGCGCGTCCTGCATCGTCAACACGGCGACGAGTCTACGAAACGGACAAAACCGCTGGTCAGGGGGCCTCGATCGGGTGGTCTCCGCCACTGTGCCACCCTTTGCACAACCGAGTGGACATTCCGCACGTCTACCAGGTGTACCCGAATGTGCCGAGAGGAGTGGGTGTGGACAACCGGCCGCCGCGGCCGGGAGACCCGAACGGGAATCCCAGGCGACCCTCCGCCACCCCGCGTCCCAGCACGGGCCAGCCGCGCCGCCCGCAGGTGCCGCCGCGTGCCTCTGACCAGCCGCCACGCCGTCAGCCGGGCCGCTCCGAGCCGCCGCGCCGGGAGCCCCCGAAGCGCTCGGAACAGCCGCGCCGCGAGTCGGCGAGCCGCAGCGAGCCTCCTCGTCGGGAGCCTCCGCGCCGGGACGAGCCGCGCCGGAGTTCCGCGAGCCGCAGCGAACCGCCGCGCCGTTCCTCGTCGTCCGCCCCGCGCCCGCGGCCCGTCGCCGACCGCCCCACGGTCCGCACGACGCCCGCCAAGGCGAAGACCCCGGCCCCCGCGCCCCGGCCGCGCCCGAGGCCCGCGGCGGCCCGCCGGCCCAGCAGGGCCGAGCGCGGCGCGTCCACCGGCGCCAAGATCTTCCTCAGCATGCTGTCCGCGACGATCCTGCTGGTCACCGGCATCGCGTGGCAGAACCTGACCGCGCTGACCGACGGCCTCACCAAGCAGGACCTGAACCTGGCCGACGCGGGCGAGAAGCCCGCCGACGGCGCGATCGACATCCTGCTGGTCGGCATGGACAGCCGCACCGACTCCAAGGGCAACCCGCTGCCGCAGAACATCCTGAACGAGCTGCAGGCGGGCGGCAGCGACGACGGCGGGTTCAACACCGACACGCTGATCCTGCTGCACATCCCGAACGACAGCGGCAAGGCGTTCGCCGTCTCGTTCCCGCGCGACTCCTACGTGAAGATCGCGGGCGGGTTCGGGCGACACAAGATCAACTCCGCCTACGGCTACGCGAAGAACCAGGCCGCCGAGAAGCTGCAGGGCAGCGGCAAGACCGGGCCCGAGGTCGAGATGGAGTCCCGCAAGGCGGGCGCGAACAACCTCATCCAGACCATCCAGGACCTGACCGGCGCGACGATCGACCACTACGCCGAGGTCAACCTGGTCGGCTTCTACGACATCACCAAGGCCATCGGCGGCATCGACGTCTGCCTCAACACCAAGGTCCGCGACAGCTTCTCCGGCGCCAACTTCCCGGCGGGCCCGCAGACCATCGAGGGCAAGAACGCCCTCGCGTTCGTCCGCCAGCGCCACGGCCTGCCGATGGGCGACCTCGACCGCGTCGTGCGCCAGCAGGTCTTCATGGCGGGCCTGGCGAAGAAGATGCTGTCGGCGGGCGTGCTCACCGACAGCACCAAGCGCAACGACATGATCAAGGCCGTCAGCGGCGCGATCGTGCTCGACGACGGCTGGGACATCACCAAGTTCGCCCTGCAGATGAAGGACATGACGGGCGGCAACATGACGTTCCAGACGATCCCGACCGGCAACCCCGACCTGCAGACGCCGGAGGACGGCAGCGCGGTCGAGGTGGACGCCGCCGAGGTCAAAGCGTTCGTCAAGGGCCTGGGCAAGGCACCGGCCTCGAACAGCCCAGCCGACCCGAAGTTCGACAAGTCCACGGTCACCGTCGACGTCCGCAACGCCTCCGGCCAGCCCGGACTCGCGGGCAAGGTGCTGCAGTCGCTCGTCGCGAAGGGCTTCAAGCAGGGCGTGCCCGGCAACGCCGACGCGCTGGCGAAGTCGGTCGTCCGGCACGGCAAGGGCGGCGAGGCGGGCGCCGACGCGGTCCAGGAGGCGCTCGGCGGCCTCAAGACCGAGGAGGACGTCAACATCCCGGCCGGCACGGTCCGCGTCTTCCTCGGGGAGGACTACTCGGGTCCTGGCGCGCAGGGTTTCACCGGTTCCGGAGTACTCGCCCTGGACGGTGCGCGTCAGCAACCGGCTGACCCCGCGGCCCCTCCACCCATCTCGGCAGACGGCGTGCGCTGCGTAAACTGATACTCAGAGTAGAGATGTATAGCCCGTTCGGGGGATTCTGCCAGTAAGTTGCGTAAGCAGCGAAGCACTGGCGCCTTCCATCACCGTGAGACCCGCTCACGGGGTGGAGGACCAGAGTGCAGACTGCGAACGGCCAAATCGACACAGCGGCGTACCAGCGCGTGCTCGGTGATGAGATCCGCAGCCTTCGCAAGCAGCGCGGATGGACCCGCAAGGAGCTGAACAAGCGGCTGCAGACGGAGATCTCGCTGCAGACGCTCGCGACGTACGAGCTCGGCACGCGGCAGTGTTCCGTCGTGCGGCTCGTGGAGATCTGCCACGCCCTCGACGTCCCGGCACACGAAGTCCTCGCTCGTGTGCACGAACGCTTCTTCGGCGACACCCCCGCGGGCCACCTGACGCTCAGCCTCGCGGCGATCGCCGCGACCGACAACCCGCGGATCCTGCCGCTCAAGCGGTGGGCGGCCGGACGGCTGCACGCGCTTCCGCCGGGTGCCTCACCCGAGGTGCACCTCGACCTGGCCGCGCTGGAGAACATGGCGCAGCTGTGTCAACTCCAGCCGGTGGAGCTGATCCGGATCCTGCGCGGACTGAGCCGGTAGTTGTACCGAACCCCGTTCACACCAACGCAACGACCGTCCAGGAAGGGCGGAATTCCACCGCCGGTAGAGTCGCTGGGGTGAACGATTCCCCCGCCCGCCTCCCTCTGCGGACCGCAGCCGCCGTGAAGCTGGGCAACCTGAGCTCCACGCTGTCGCAGAAGATGGGCCTCGGCGCCGGCGGCATGATCGGCGGCCGGGTCGCGCTGAAGCTCGACCCCCAGGCGCTCAACCGCCTCACCCAGGGCCGCCGGGTCGCCGTCGTGACGGGCACCAACGGCAAGACCACCAGCACGATGATGCTGGCGCGGGCCGTGGGCGCGCTGGGCGAGGTCGCCACGAACCACAGCGGCGCGAACATGCCCGACGGCCACGTCACGGCGCTCTCGAAGCAGCCGGACGCGCCGTACGCCGTGCTGGAGTGCGACGAGGCCTACTTCCCCGCCGTCGCGGGCGCCAGCAACCCGTCCGTCGCGGTGATCCTGAACCTGAGCCGCGACCAGCTCGACCGGGTCGGCGAGGTCCGCACGATCGAGCGCTCGCTGCGCGACGCGATCAACAAGCTGCAGAACTGCACGATCATCGCCAACTGCGACGACGTGATGGTCACCAGCGCCGCCTGGAACGCGCCCAAGGTCGTCTGGGTCGCCACCGGCACCGGCTGGCACCACGACTCGGCGAGCTGCCCGCGCTGCGGCAGCCCGATCCAGTGGCAGGGCGAGCACTGGCACTGCACGGGTTGCGACCTGGCGCGCCCGCACCCGAACTGGATCACCGCCGACGAGGCGATGATCACGCCGGAGCACCAGAAGCTCGAGCTGCGCCTCACGCTGCCGGGCAAGTTCAACCAGGCCAACGCCGTCATGGCGTCCGCCGCGGCGCACGCGATGGGCGTCCAGGCGGACGAGGCCGTGCGTCGCCTGCGCGGCGTCTCCAACGTCAGCGGCCGCTACCGCACGATCCAGCGCAACGGCCGCAGCGCGCGCTTGTTGCTGTCCAAGAACCCCGCGGGCTGGAGCGAGACCCTCACGGTCGTCAAGGAGGCCAACCACCCGGCCGTCCTGGTGATCAACGCCCAGGAGGCCGACGGCCGCGACCTGAGCTGGCTGTGGGACGTCCCCTTCGAACGCATGCAGGGCCGCACGGTCATCGCGTCCGGCGAGCGGGCCACCGACCTGGCCGTCCGCCTGACCTACGCCGAGGTCCAGCACACGATCGTGTCCGACCCGCTCAAGGCCATCGACCAGATGCCGCCGGGAGCCGTCGAGGTCATCGCCAACTACACCGCGTTCCGCGACTTGAATGCCAGGGCTGCCGCTGATGAGTGAGTCGACAATCCAGATCGCGCTCGTGCTGCCGGATCTCCTCGGCACGTACGGGGACTTCGGCAACGCCGTGGTCCTCGAGAAGCGCATGACGTGGCGCGGCATCAAGGCCGAGATCGTGCCGATCAACTACGGCCAGCCGGTGCCGGACTCGTGCGACATCTACGTCGTCGGCGGCGGTGAGGACACCGCGCAGACGCTGGCGGTGAAGCACCTGCGCGAGCACCCCGGCCTGCAGCGCGCCGTCACGAAGAACGCCGTCGTGCTCGGCGTCTGCGCCGGCATCCAGATCTTCGGCGAGAGCTTCACCCGCGCCGACAACGTGACGCACCCCGGCATGGGCCTGATCGACTCGACCTCGCACGCCGGCGGCAGCCGCGCGATCGGCGAGGTCATCGCGGAGCCGGCCGACGGCCTGTTCGCCGGTCCGCTGACCGGGTTCGAGAACCACCAGGGCCGCACGGTGCTCGGTCCGGCCGCCCGGCCGTTGGCGCACGTCAAGGTGGGCACGGGCAACGACGGCAGCGTCGAAGGCGCTGTTCAGGGCCGGATCGTGTGCACCTACCTGCACGGACCGGTGCTGCCGCGCAACCCCGCGCTCGCCGACATGCTGATCGAGTGGGCGACCGGCACGAAGGTCGCGCCGATCGACCTCCCGGCCGTCACCGCTATGCGTGCGGAGCGGGTTCGGGCAGCTTCATAGCAACGCCAGGCCAGATCACGGCCATCACGTAGTCGGTTGCGAGCGCAGGTCCCACCGAGGGCCTGCGCTCCATCCACACCGCGAGCCGTTCGGTCGCCCCGACGACCATCTCCGCGAACGCCTCCGCCTCCAGCGGGTCGATGTCCGGCGTGAACGACGCCAGCACGGCCCCGATCATGTCCGTCTGCTGCTGCCGGATGCCCTCGACCTCCTCCTGCGCCGACGGCACGGCCACGGCCGCCTCCTGCCGCAGCAGCGCCCACGACCGGCGGTGCTCGTCGATGAACTCGAAGAACGCCAGCAGGCCCAGTCTGAGGAACTCCTCCGGGCTCGCCGCGCCCGAGATCGCCGCCGCCGTCTTCTCCCGCAGCTCCGTCCGAGCGCGGTGGATGCAGCCGATGAGCAGGCCTTCCTTCGAGCCGAAGTACTCGTAGAGCATCGGCTTCGAGACGCCGACGCGTTCGGCGATCTCGTCCATCGACGTGGCCAGATACCCCTGCTCGGCGAAGATCTCCTCGGCGACGGTGAGCATCTGCGCCATGCGCTGGGCCTTGGGCATGCGGCGCCGCGGAGCAGTCACGAACGGAGTCTACCGCTCGTAACTTACTTCGAGTAACCTACTGCGAAGTAGCCACCGCGAGCGGAGGGACTCCCCCATGCACCGAGAGACGAAAGTCCTCGTCATCGGCACCGGCTTCTCCGGCCTGGGCATGGCCATCGAGCTGAAGCGGCGCGGCGAGAACGACTTCGTGGTGCTGGAGAAGGCGTCCGACCTCGGCGGCACCTGGCGGGACAACTCCTACCCGGGCTGTGCGTGCGACGTGCCGTCGCACATGTACTCGTTCTCGTTCGAGATGAACCCGAAGTGGTCGCGGATGTTCGCGCAGCAGGGCGAGATCCAGTCCTACCTGCAGCGCGTGGCCGAGAAGTACCGGCTGCGGCCGCACATCCGGTTCGACACCAAGGTCTCCGGCGCGCAGTGGGACGACGAGGCCAAGCGCTGGACCGTCACGACCGAGCAGGGCGACACGTACGTCGCGCAGGCGCTGGTGGCGGGCGTCGGCGCGTTGCACATCCCGAACGTCCCCGAACTGCCGGGCATCGAGAACTTCGCCGGCAAGACGTTCCACAGCGCGCAGTGGGACCACGACTACGACCTGACCGGCAAGCGCGTCGCCGTCATCGGCACCGGTGCGTCGGCGATCCAGTTCGTGCCGAAGATCGCGGGCCAGGTCGGGTCGATGAAGATCTTCCAGCGCACGCCGCCGTGGATCATGCCCAAGGCCGACCGCGAGATCAACGGCTGGGAGCAGAAGCTGTTCCGCGCCCTGCCGTTCACGCAACGCGCCTACCGCAACTTCGTCTACTGGACGCGCGAGTCGTCCGCGCTGGGGTTCGCGGTGAACCCGAAGATCATGCAGTTCGCGCAGGGCATCGCGTTGCGGCACATGAAGAAGCAGGTGCCGGACCCCGAGCTGCGCAGGAAGCTGAAGCCCGACTACACGATGGGCTGCAAGCGCGTGCTGATCTCCAACGACTTCTACCCGGCACTCGGCTACCCGAACGTCGACCTGGTGACGGACAAGGTCTCCGAGGTGCGCGAGAAGTCCATCGTGGACAGTGCGGGCGTCGAGCACGAGGTCGACGTCATCATCTACGGCACCGGTTTCCACGTCGTGGACTCGTTCGACTACCTGGACATCCAGGGCAAGGGCGGCGTCGACCTCGCGAAGCAGTGGCGCGAGAAGGGGATCGAGACCTACTTCGGCATCACGGTCTCGGGCTTCCCCAACCTGTTCTTCCTGCTGGGCCCCAACACCGGACTCGGGCACAACTCGGTCGTGTTCATGATCGAGTCCCAGATCCGGTACATCGCGCAGTGCCTCCGGCTCCTCGACAAACACCGCGCAGCGGAGCTGGACGTGCGGTTGGAGGCCCAGCAGGAGTTCAACTCCGAGCTCCAGAAGAAGCTCACCAAGGGCGTGTGGACCCAGGGCGGCTGCAAGAGCTGGTACCTCGACGCGCAGGGCGTGAACCGCACCGTGTGGCCGGGCTTCACCTGGCGGTACTGGATGCGGACCAAGCGCGTGCGCGCCGAGGACTACGTGCTCACGACGGCTGGACGATGACCTTCAAGGCGGTCCGCTCGTCCATCGCCTGATAACCCTGGGCGACGTCGTCGAGCGAGACCGTCCTGTCGAACACGGGGCCGGGGTCGATCCGCCCGGCGAGCACGTCGGCCAGCAGCTCGGGCAGGTACGCGCGCACCGGCGCGACACCACCGCCGATGTTGATGTTGCGGCCGAACAGCTTGCCCAGCGGCAGCCCCGGCATCTCGTGCGGCACGCCGACGTACCCGATCCTGCCGCCGTCGCGCACGATGCCCATCGCGGTCTCCCACGACTGCTCGGTGCCGACGCACTCCAGCACCGCCGACGCGCCGAGCCCGCCGGTCATCTCCTTGATCCGCTCGACCGCGGCCTCACCGCGTTCGGCGACCTGGTCCGTGGCGCCGAGGAGCCGGGCGATCTTCGCGCGGTCCTCGTGACGGCCCATCGCGATGATCCGCTCGGCACCGAGCCGCTTGGCCGCGAGCACGCCGCACAGCCCCACGGCGCCGTCACCGACGACCGCGACCGTACTGCCGGGGCCGACGCCCGCGCCCACGGCGGCGTGGTGACCGGTGCCCATGACGTCGCTCAGGCTGAGGAACGCGGGCAGCAGCGACGCCGGCGCGTCCGCGGGAACCCGGACCAGCGTGCCGTCGGCCTGCGGCACCCTGACCGCCTCGCCCTGGCCGCCGTCGGAGCCCTTCGAGCCCCAGAACCCGCCCGCGCGGCAGGACGTCTGCAGCCCGGCCTGGCAGTAGGCGCAGGTGCCGTCGCTCCACACGAACGGCGCGATGACGCGGTCGCCGACGTTGACGGTCCGCACCTCGCTGCCGACCTCCTCGACGATGCCGAGGAACTCGTGCCCGATCCGCTGGCCCTCGGACCGCTTGGCCACGCCCCGGTACGCCCACAGGTCGCTGCCGCAGATGCAGGCGAGCTCGACCCGGACGACGACGTCGGTGGCCTCCTGGACGGCCGCGTCCGGCACCTCCTCGACGCGGATGTCCTTGGTGCCGTAGATCGTCGTAGCCCGCACCTGGAGCCCTCCTCAAGTCTCGTGTCCCGACCTCTGCATCGTGCTCCTGTCGCCCCGTTCCCGCCGAATCGAGACGCTGTGGAATTGGTTACCCGTGCTTAGTATCGAGACCGTGATCACTGGTGGAGGACTCGTCCGGGCGCGCGGCATCCGGTATGCGACGGCTGACCGTTTCGCCGTTCCGACCCCGGTTCCGTGGGACGGCACGCGGCCCGCCGAACGCGGCCCGGCCTGCCCGCAGCCGCCGTCAGCGCTGGTGTCCGTGGTCGGCAACTCGGTCGAGGGCTTGGAGTTCGACGAGCACTGCCAGGTGCTGTCGGTGACCGCTCCGGCCGGGGCGTCCGGTCTGCCCGTGATGGTGTGGTTCCACGGCGGCGCCTACGTGACCGGCAGCGGCGAGTCCACGAAGTACGAGGCGTCGCTGCTCGCGTCCGAGGGCGTGGTGGTGGTCAGCGTCAGCTACCGCCTCGGCGTCTTCGGCTACCTGCACGACAACCTCGGCCTGCAGGACCAGCTCGTCGCGCTGCGGTGGGTGCGGGACCACGTCGCGGCGTTCGGCGGCGACCCCTCGAACGTCACGGTCTTCGGGCAGTCCGCGGGTGGCGACTCCGTCTACGCGCTGATGCTCACCGACACGGAGAACCTGTTCCACCGCGCGATCATGCAGAGCGCGCCGCTGGGCACGCGCAGCCCGGAACGTCCCGAGATGGCGGCCGCGCTGAGGGCCGCGATCCCGGTCGACGCGGCCACGTCCGTCGAGGACGTCCTGGCGGCGCAGGTCGCGGCCGTCACCGAGGTCGGGCCGAAGTTCTCGCCGTCCGGGGGCATGCCGTTCGCACCGGAACTGGCCGCGGGGCTGGGTTCCGCGCCGTCGCGGGTGGAACTGCTCCTCGGGCACACGGCCGACGACGGCAGCCCGTACGTGCCAGACCCGGAGTACTGGGAGGCCGTGACCGAGCTGATCTTCGCCGGAGGCGCCCGCGACCTCGCGCGGGACTGGGCCGCGGCGGGCGGGCAGGTCGCCACCTACCTGTTCCGGTGGGCGCCGGTCGGCGCGCCGCTCGGCTCGTGCCACTGCATGGAGCTGCCGTTCCTGTTCGACCCCGAGGGCTGGGCGGGCGCGGGGATGCTCGCCGGGCAGGAGCCGGATCCGGTGCTGGCCAAGACGATGCGGGGCGTGTGGGCGGCGTTCGCGCGAAACGGGCTGGACGCGCTGCCGTCCCGTTCGCTTGACTTCGGCGGGTGACCGACCGCGAGCGTTTGCGCACGACGTTCGGTGAGGACGCGGCCCGCTACCACCGGGCACGTCCCACCTATCCCCCGGCGTTGTTCGACCGCCTGACGGGTCCTCGGGTGCTGGAGATCGGCCCCGGCACCGGCCAGGCCACGCTGCCGCTGACCGCGCTCGGCGAGGTGACGGCGGTCGAGCTGAGCCCCGCGCTGGCGGAGGTCGCCCGGTCGCACGCCCCCGCCGCACGGGTCGTGGTGGCGGACTTCGACGTGTGGCCGCTGCCCGCCGAGCCGTTCGACCTCGTGGTGTCGGCGACGGCGTTCCACTGGCTCGACCCCGCGACCCGGATGGCCCGCTGTGCCGCGGCGCTGCGTCCCGGCGGTGCGCTGGCGGTGATCTCGACGCACCACGTCGCGGGCGGGACCGAGGAGTTCTTCGGGGACGTGCAGGAGTGCTACGAGCGCTGGGACCCGAGCACGCCACCGGGGTGGCGGCAGTCGCCCGCCTCGGCGATCCCGTGCGAGTTCGACGAGAGCCCGCTGTTCGGCGAGCCGGAGTTCCACCGGTACGAGTGGGAGCAGGCCTACGACGCGGAGGCGTACGTCGACCTGCTGCTCACGTACTCGAACCACACCGTGCTGCCGGACCGCGACCGGTTGATCGCGGACATCCGGCGGCTGATCGACACGCGGTACGGCGGCCGGGTCGTGAAGCGGTACCTGACCCAGCTCGCCCTCGCGGTCACGGTCGCGGGGACCGGCCGGCCATGACCACCGCGGCGCCGCCGCCACCGACGAGCACGAGCCCGGCGAGGCCGAGCGGGAGCACGTCGAGGCCGGTGAACGCCAGGTTCTCCGCTTCTCTCACCTCCGCCTGAGGCGCCTGCGGCGCCTGCGGAGCTGCCTCGGGAGCCGGTGGGGCACCCCGGGGAGGCTCGGCGGGCGTGGACGGCGGCGTGTGCGCGGGGGTGCAGCCGGTGTGGGCCGGGTTGCCGCGGCCGACGCCGTGGTTCGTGTCGCACTCGTAGCCGGAGTCGGCGTCGGAACCACCGGGCTGCTGACCCCGGGGGTTCTTGTTGTCGGCCTTCCCGACGCACCCGGCGCACGGCTTGCCGGTGGCCTCGCCGGTGCCGTTGCCGTTCTCCGACGGCGAGCCGTCGCGGGTCGAGTCGTACGGGCCGTGCGTGTTCGCACCGTTGCCGCTGAAGTCGGCCTGCGACGGCGGCTGCGGCACCGAGGTGTCCTGAGTGGACGGTCGTGGCGGGACGTTCGGGTTGTTCGTGATCCCGTTCCCCTTGCCGGTGCCGGGGTCGGCGAGCGCCAGGCCGGGCGCCAACGCCAGCGCGGCTGCCACCGCGAGGGCAGGGAGTAGACGCGTTGCCTTCATGCCCGCTTGTCGGTGCCGATGTGACCTGCGTTACACCAGGTCAGCACCCGTCCTCTTCGGACCGGAGCACGGGACCGGTCTTTTTCCCGGTCCGCGCGGGCCATCGCGCAGGAACCAACCGACCACAACACGATCCAACATCCGGGTGCTGCTCACCCTGCAACATGGGCAAGACGCCTAGGATGTTCCGCCAAAGGGGCGGGGAGGACACGCAGGAGCCGTGCCCTGGTACGAGGAGGTGGCATGGCCGTGTCGACGACGGCGTTCAACGAGGGCAGGGCCCCGCAGCGGGGTCGCCCTCGGGACGCCAGCAGGGACGACGCGTTACGTCAGGCAGCGCTCGAGGTGATGGCCGAGGTCGGGTACCGGGCTCTCACCATGGACGCCGTGGCGGCTCGCGCGAGAGCCGGCAAGGCGACGATCTACCGGCGGTGGGAGTCGAAGCTCGATCTCGTGATCGACACGTGCACCCAGCTCGCCACGCAGAACCTCGCGGCACCGGACACCGGTTCACTGGCCGGCGACCTGCGCGAGTTCCTCTCGTCGTTCGCCGCGTTCCTGTCCGGACCGATCGGCAAGGCCGCCCAGGCGCTCGTGGGCGAACTGCCGCACGAACCCGAGCTGGCGGCGGCGTTCCGGGAGACGTTCCTGATCTCGCAGCGCGACGTGCTGCGCGGGATCCTCGACCGGGCCGCGGAACGGGGCGAGCTGAGGGCCGACGCACCGCGCGGCATGGCGGTGGAGATCGCGGGCGCGGCCCTGATCTACCGGCTGATGCTGACCGGGGACCCGCTCGACGAACCGTTCGTGGAGAAGGTCGTCGAGCAGGTGCTCCTGCCGTTGGTGCGCGTTTCCTAGCGGAACAGCTTCCGGACCAGCGCGAAGCCGACCACCGCGCCGACCGCGATCAACGTGTACTTGACCTTGGGCTGGCTCAGCACGTCGAGCACGGACGACTTGCCCTGCTCGACGAGCTTCTGCGGGTTGGCGCGCTCGCTGAGCTCGTCCAGGGTGGCGGCCAGCGCGGTGCGAGCCTGCTCGATCTCGCGCTGGATGGTGTCGGGATCGCGAGCCACATGTCCTCCTAGCAGCGGTTCTGCCCGCAACCGTAGTGGACGGCCGGGGGTGCGGCTTCGCGCGACCCGGGAGAGCGGGTCCATGGAGGGCCGATAGGCTTCCACCCGAGGGGTCGTAGCCCAATTGGCAGAGGCACTGGGTTTAGGTCCCAGCCAGTGGGGGTTCGAGTCCCCCCGACCTCATTGATCAGCGGTTTTCAGCGGTTCGCCGCGGGATTCGCCCGCGGTGGACCACTGCTGCGCGAACCGTTCCCTCCCGTAGAGCCGGACCGACTCGAGCTGCTCGAACCGGCCGGCGCCGGTGGAGGTCAGCAACGACTTGGCCACCAGCGCGGACAGCAGCACCAGCACCCGGTCCGCCGGCAGGTCGCACGCCTGCACCGCGACGTCGAGCCCGAACCCGCCGGACCCCTGTGAGATGCACCGGAACACGTGCTTCTCCTCGGCGCTCAGGTGGTCGTAGCTCCACCCGATCGCGGCGCGCAGGCTCTGGTGGCGCACGGCCGCCGTGCGGTTGCCCCGGTTGAGCAGCTCCAGCCGGTCGTCGAGCCGGGCCAGGAGCTCCTCGACGGGCAGCAGGGTGACGAGCCTCGCCGCGAGCTCGATGGCGAGCGGCAGCCGGTCCAGCCGCGCGCACAGGGCGGCCAGCGCGTCCCGGTCCCCCAGCCGCAGCCCCACCTGGTTGGCGCGGGCCCGGTCCGCGAACAGCTCGACGGCGTCCGTGATCGACAACGGCGGCACCGCGAACAGCACCTCACCCGGCACCCGCAGCGGCTCCCGACTGGTCGCGATCACCGTGAGACCGGCGCACCCGAGCAGCAACGGCTCCAGCACCGCCGCACACTCGGCCGCGACGCGGTCGCAGTCGTCCAGCACCAGCACCGTCTCCCGCCCCGCCAGCGCCCGCACGAGGGCGCTCAGCGCGGGTTCCCGCCCGGCCTGCTCACCGAGGGCGGCCGCACAGGCCCGTGCCACGTCCGCGACCGAACCGAGCCCGACCCACGTCGCCCGGCCGCCGGTGAACTCCTTGACGAGCCGACTCTTCCCGACACCGGCCGGCCCGACCAGCGTGAGCAGGCGCGTGCCACTGATCCGGCCCAGCCGGGCCAGTTCGGAGTCGCGGCCGAGGAAACTGTCCAGTGCCGTAACGGGTTCGCGGACGCGCCGCCGGTAGGCCGCTGCCGGCAGGCGTTCGAGCAGTACCGCGCGTGTCTGCGCCGCGAGGTGGCGGTGCCGCAGATCGCACACGTCCCCACCTGGTCAGCCATCGAAATCCATCGTAGCCAAACGACTACCGCCCGGAAAGGCCTTTCCCCGTCGTCGTGGACGATCGGACCGGTACTTCTTGCAACTTTTAGTCCTTTGTGGACTCACCCCTAGTGGTTAACCCCGAGCCGGGAGGTGAGGTTTTCCCCACCCCAACTGTGCGGAACACCCCAATGCCCTCCCCCCTCCCCATCCGTACCGTGGAACCCATGAACTTGGTCGACTGGGTCACCGACCTGATGCACACGGCCGGCGCACCCGGAGCGGCTATGGCGATCGCGCTGGAGAACCTGTTCCCACCGCTGCCGAGCGAGGTCTTCCTGCCCCTGGCCGGCTTCACCGCGGCCCAGGGCAAGATGTCGCTGCTGGACGCCATCGCCTGGACCACCCTCGGCTCGGTGGCAGGCGCACTCCTGCTCTACTGGGTGGGCGCCGCGCTGGGCCGCGACCGAGTCCGCCGCATCGCCTCCCGCATGCCCCTGGTCCGAGTGTCCGATGTGGACAAGACAGAGGCCTGGTTCCTGCGCAACGGCTACCGGGCGGTCTTCTTCGGCCGCATGATCCCGGTCTTCCGCAGCCTGATCTCGATCCCGGCAGGCGTGGAACGCATGCGCTTAGCCCCGTTCGTCGCCTACACGGCCGCAGGCAGCCTCCTGTGGAACACGGCCCTGATCCTCGCGGGCTACCTGCTGGGCGACAACTGGCATCTGGTCGAGCAGTACGTGGGCATCGTCTCGAAGGCGGTCCTGGCCCTAGCAGCAATCGCCGCCCTCGCCTTCGTGGCAACCCGAGCAGCCAAGAAGCGCTCCAAATCCGAAGTCTGAGCCGGCCGCCCCAGCCGCGTCATCCCCAGCTCCACCGGCCCACCCCCGGAGTCCACAGCCCCCAGCCACCGCCTCGGCGCGGCGGGCCATCAAGCCGCCCAGCCACCAGGCCTCAAGCCCCGAAGGCGGCCAGCTCCCCAGCACGGCACAGCAACTGGACCACCCGCGACCACCCACCGCTCCCCGACGGCCCAGCCACCCCAGCGCTACCGAGCCACCCAGCGCGACCCAGCCTCTCCAGCGCATCCCAGCACTCCAGCGCAATAAGCACTCAGCTCCCGGCCAAGCCCCAACCCGTGCGGCCCAACCACCCAGCGCCCCTGTCCCAGCCCAGCGCGGTCCCAACTCAGCGCGGCCCCAACCAGCCACCGCCAGCCAGTCGCCTCCACCCCAGCCACCTTCACCCCAGCCAGCCCCGGCTCAGCCAGCCCCGGCTCAGCGCGGTCCCAGCCAGCGCGGTCCCAGCCAGCGCGGTCCCAGCCAGCGCGGTCCCAGCCAGCGCGGTCCCAGCCAGCGCGGTCCCAGCCAGCGCGATCCCAGCCCGCCCCGGCCCGGCCGGCCCGGCCCGGCCCGCCACCGTCAGCCAGCCACCTCCACCTCAGCGCGGTCCCAGCCCAGCGCCGTCCCAGCCCCCATCCCGGCTCTCCACCCCCAGCGCGGTCCCAGCCCAGCGCGGTCCCAGCCCCCGCCTCCGGCCCACCGTCAGCCCGCCACCTTCACCCCGCCCAAGTACCGAACCAGCTCCCGCACAGCACTCCGCCCAGCCCGGTTGGCCCCGATGGTGCTGGCCGAAGGCCCGTACCCCACCAGGTGGATCCGCGGATCCGCCACCACCCGAGTCCCCTCCACCTGGATCCCCCCACCCGCACCCCGCAGGTGCAACGGCGCCAGGTGCTCCAAGTCGTGCCGAAACCCCGTGGCCCACAGGATCACGTCAGCCTCGAACCGCTCCCCGGAATCCCACTCCACCCCACCAGGCGTGATCCGCGAGAACATCGGCCACCGCTCCAGCACCCCGGAGTCCAGCGCCGCACGGGTCGCGTCGTTCAACGCCAGCCCGGTCACGCTGACCACGCTGCGCGGGATCAACCCGGCCCGCACGCGTTCCTCGACCATCCCGACCACCCAGCGGCCGTAGTCCTCGGTGAACGGTCCCTCCCGCCACACCGGTTCGTGCCGCGTGACCCAGCGGGTCTCCGCCGCGAAAGGACCGAGTTCCATCAACTGCTGCGTCGCCGACGCACCACCACCCACTACCACCACTCGCTTGCCCGCGAAGTCCGAAGGCCCCCGGTAGTCGGCGGTGTGCAACTGACGTCCCGAGAACGTCTCCTGGCCCGGGTAGTGCGGCCAGAACGGTCGGCGCCACGTGCCGGTCGCGTTGATCAGGCCACGCGCGGTCCAGACGCCGGCGCTCGTCTCCACCTTGAGCAGTTCGCCGTCGTTCACGACCTGCGTGACGTTCACGGGTCGGACGACGGGCAGGTCGAAGAGTTGTTCGTAGCGGGCGAAGTACGACGGGATCGCCTCGTTGGCGGGCTCGTCCGGCGACGGCTGTTCGAACGGCATGCCGGGCAGCTCGTGGATGCCGTGCACGGTCCGCATCCGCAGGCTCGGCCAGCGGTGCAGCCAGGCGCCGCCGGGAGCGTCGTTCGCGTCCAGCAGCACGTGGTCCACACCGCGCCGCCGCAAGAAGTAGGAGGCGGACAGGCCCGCCTGTCCCGCGCCGATCACCACCACGTCCGTCACACCACGAACAACGATGGGAGGCCTCCGCTCCTTCTCCCTTTGTGAGCCACGAAACATCCGGCAAAAATGGAACAAGATCGCTAGCTTCGGGGAGCGTGCACCTACTTCTGAGCATGGCATTGCTCGCGGCACCCGTCTCCACGACGGCGCCCGTCCCCGAACCGACGGCCTCCTACGCGGTCTACGACCGGATCACGCACCAGGTGACCGGCCGGGACGTGCACAAACCGATCAGGTCCGCCTCGCTGGTGAAGATCCTGATCGCGATCGAACAGCTGGAGACGCGCGGCGACGACCCGCGCATCGAACCGATGTTGAGGGTCAGCGACGACTACGCGGCCAGCGAGCTGTGGGTCGAGAACGGCTGGGAGCAGGTCGTCGTGCGCACGGCCGAGCGGTTGAAGCTCAAGGACACCCGCCCACCGGAGAACCGCGGCATGTGGGGCTACACGGCCGTCAGCGCGCATGACGTCGTAAAGATCTATCGGTACGTGCTGGAGGAAGCGAAGCCACACGTGCGGCGCACGATCATGGGCCACCTGCAACGGGCCGAGAAGTGCGCGTCCGACGGGTTCGACCAGTCGTTCGGGTTGCCGTCGGCGACGTGGAAGCCCGCGTTCAAGCAGGGGTGGTCGGGCTTCGGCGACCCGACGACGCCGTGCGTGAACCGGCCGCGTCCGCGCATCCAGTGGGAGCTCGACACCAAGTCGCCTGCTCTGCACACGTCCGGGACGTGCTGGTTCAGCATCGTCGCGGTCCTGACGCTGCACCCGGAGGGCACCACCTACGAGAAGGCCGCGAAACGAGTTACCCGGCTCACGGAAGAAGTGACGAAGTATCGGTGTTGATCGATGCATGAGCCGTCTGAGTGAGATCCCGCTGTCCGTGCTCGACCTCGCGCCCATCACGTCGGGGTCGGACGCGACCACCGCGTTGCGGAACTCGCGGGAACTCGCTCAGCAGGCAGAACGCCTCGGCTACCACCGCTACTGGTTCGCCGAGCACCACAACATGCCGGGCATCGCCTCGTCCGCGCCGGCCGTGCTGATCGGTCACATCGCGGACGCGACCGAGACGATCCGCGTCGGGTCCGGCGGCGTCATGCTGCCGAACCACGCGCCGCTCGTGGTCGCCGAGCAGTTCGGCATGCTCGAGGCGCTGCACCCCGGCCGCATCGACCTGGGCATCGGCCGCGCGCCCGGCACCGACCAGAAGACGGCGCGGGCGTTGCGGCGCACGGAAGCCGGTCTCTCGGCGGAGAACTTCCCGCAGGAGCTGACCGAGCTGATCAAGTACTTCGAGGGCACCGCCGAGCTCAACGCCGTGCCCGCCGCGGGCAACAAGCCGCCGATCTGGCTGCTGGGGTCGTCCGGCTACAGCGCGCAGGCCGCCGGGATGCTGGGACTGCCGTTCGCGTTCGCCCACCACTTCAGCGCCCAGAACACGTTGCCGGCACTGGAGTTGTACCGCCGCCACTTCCGGCCGTCCGAGGTGCTCGACGAGCCGTACGCGATGGTGTGCGCCTCCGTGCTCGTCGCCGACACCGACGAGCACGCCCAGTACATCGCAGGTCCGGGAGCGCTCTCATTCGTGCGGCTGCGCCAAGGCCGCCCCGGCCCGCTGGCGACGCCCCAGGAGGCCGCGGACTACCCGTACACCGAGATCGACCGCCTCGTGGTGGAAGACCGCATGTCCACGCAGATCATCGGATCCCCCTCAACGGTCCGTTCCGGGCTGGACGAGTTGATGGAGTCGACGGCGGCCGACGAGCTCATGGTGACGACCATCGTGCACGGCCACGATGACCGTCTGCGTTCGTTCGAACTCCTCAGCGAGATCGCCGAACGGACGCCGTCGCTGGGCCGTTCAGCCGCACATACGTGAGTCGGCCACGCGTGACCTTCACGTTTTGTACGACTGACACTGCTCTGAACGGGTGATAAACGGCTCCGCTTGTAGCGCGTGGCACACAGTGGGCGATGATCGGTGTGAGCGCGCACGCCCCCCGACGCGCTCCCTAGCTTCACCCAGTGGTCTCGACCACTAGGACGGCGTGGGGCCGGCGCTCTCTGTGGCGCCGCCCACGCCGCCCATCACGAGTCGGCCACGGCCCGGCACCAGGTCCGCTTCTTCAGGCCTCTTTCGTTCGCACTCCCCCTTCTGCACCGTCACAGTTGACGTGAGTCGTTCACACCCACCGCCGGGGTGGGAAAGGGGAGTTCGTGAAGTTCGCCAAATCGGCCGCGGGCCTGTGCCTGTTGCTGGCCGTGGCGGGATGTGCGGGCCCCAGTGTCGCCGTCACCCCCGACGAGAACCTGACGGTCGAGCAACGAGCCGAGACACCGAGCGCGTCCGGCGCCGCGGCCTTCGGCACGCAACGCGTGTGGGCGTCCGGCCTCTCCGTCGTGATCTCCGCACCGCGCTCCCTCGAGCCGTCCGAAACGGCGATCCCGAAGGCAGATCGCACCGCGGTCTTCACGATCACCGTCTACAACGGCTCCAAGACCCCGTACCGCCCGTCGCAGCTGGCCGTCCGCGCGACGGCGAACGGCGACCCGGCGGCCGAGCTCGTCGACTCGGTGCAGGGCCTCAACGGCCTCGGCACCGCCGTGGCCGAACTCCCGCCCGGCCGCGACACCCAGCTCCAACTGGCGTTCGCGGTACCGGAGTCGACCGTGCGCATGCAGCTGACCGTCCAGCCGGGCGGACAGGGCCAGGACGCGCCCACCGTCTTCGAGGGCCAGGCGTAGTCCCGGGAATAGTCTCTGGGGCATGACCAGTCGTCTCGAACCGGGCGACACCGCGCCCGCCTTCACGCTGCCCGACAGCGAGGGCAAGCCGGTGTCCCTGTCCGACTACCTCGGCAAGTCCGTGGTCGTGTACTTCTACCCGGCCGCCAGCACGCCGGGCTGCACGAAGCAGGCCTGCGACTTCCGCGACAACCTGGGCGCCCTCGCCGACTCCGGCTACGAGGTCGTCGGCATCTCGCCCGACAAGCAGGAGAAGCTGGCCAAGTTCCGCGACTCCGAAGGCCTGAACTTCCCGCTCCTCGGCGACCCGGACAAGAAGGTCCTGACCGAGTGGGGTGCCTTCGGCGAGAAGCAGAACTACGGCCGCACCGTCCAGGGCGTCATCCGCTCGACGTTCCTCGTCGGCCCGGACGGCAAGATCGTGAAGGCCATGTACAACGTCCGCGCCACCGGCCACGTGGCCAAACTGCTGCGCGAACTCCCTGCCTAGTTCACCCGATGTGAGACCGCCGTCGCCGAAACGCGACGGCGGTCCTTTTTTCGGGTATGGTCGAGACGAGGGCGTGCACAAAGCCGCCCCTTGTTCCGGTGAGGGTGATACACCGTGTGTCGCGTGACGGCACCTAACGGCCCCGACATCCCGTCTGATTTCGTCTTGCGAGTCCACTTCCCCACGCGCGGCGGCTGACCAGGCGTTTCCGCCTCAAGCCACCCGTTCTCTTCAACACGCACGCGTCACGCTGCGTGCATTTCGCGCTGGGAAAATTCAATGCTCAAGTGGATACTGCTCGCCCTCGCCGTGGGCGCGGAGGTTTTCGCGACCCTCTGCCTCAAATACTCCGACGGCTTCACCAAACCCTGGCCGGTGGCGGGCCTCGCAACCGGCTTCCTGACCGCCCTGTACCTCGAATCGCTCGTGATCAGAATGGGCGTCCCGGTAGCCATCACGTACGCGATCTGGGCAGGCGCCGGCATCGCCCTGGTGGCCATCACCAGCCGAGTGCTCTTCGCCGACCCGCTGAACCTCGCGATGCTGGGCGGCATGGCCCTGATCGCCGCAGGCGTCTGCGTCGTGTCGGTCGCCTCCCACGCCCAGGCAGCCGTCTAACCTCGTTTGGGTGGGCTTAGAAATCCAGGCCGTCTCCAAACTCGGCCAGTCAGTAGCACTCCGAGCCGCCACCGAGTGGCTGGCAAGTCACACCGACGAGCGCTCGCTGTCGCTCACCGAACTGGCCGCGGCCGAACTCTCCAAGCCCACCCAGCAGGCCAAGCTGAAGACCCTGGTCGAACACATCGGCCACCAGGTGACCGAACAACTGGAATCGGCCCTGGACCGCTTCTCCGACAACGACATCGCCTCCTCCCTCACCGCAGTGGAGGAGGCACTCTCGTACGTCGACCTGTCCGACGCGGCCCTCCTCGCCGACGACGCCGACCCGGAGACCCTGGCCCAACGCATCCGCCGCTCGGTGCCGCGCGCCGATCTGGGCCGCTGCTACGAACTCGCCCTCGACCAGTCCTGCCGCTACCTCGTGCAGATCGTCAGGGCACTTCCGTCGTTCCAGCCGCGAGCCCTGGCCGAGGTTCTGTCCCGCGCCACCGCTCAAGCCGCTCAACTCGACGACGTCTTGTCCAGACTCCCCCGCACCTCGCTGTACGCGCCGCAGGGCACCGACAACGACGACGAGTTCCGCGACGAGTACCTGCGCTACATCGGGGCTTCCCTGGACCACCTGGAACTCCTGGGCCTGTCGATGAAGGACCGGCCGCGCCTCGCGCTGAGCGTCGCCTACCTGAGCCTCACGGTCCTGGGCGAGAAACGGCAACAACCAAGCTGGTTCACTGAAGTCGACCACCTCCAGCACTCAGGCGTGCGAGTCGAAGAAGCGCTCGCACAACGGACCTACGTGCGAGGTGAAGCCGGTTCGGGAAAGACCACACTGCTCGACTGGCTCGCGGTGACAGCCGCTCGCGGTGGGTTCAGCGGCAACCTCGAGCCGTGGAACGGGTTGGTGCCGTTCCCGATCCGCCTGCGCGCGTACGTGGAAGATCGCCTGCCCAAGCCGGAACAGTTCGTCACCGACTGGCTCACGGGTGTCATGCCCGCCGCGTGGGTGCACCGCGTTCTGCACGCGGGCAAAGGACTTCTGCTCGTGGACGGCGTCGACGAAGTGCCACCGCACAAGCGGCAGAAGGTCCGCGAGTGGCTGCGGGAGTTGCTGCACACCTTCCCCGAAGCCCAGGTCGTGGTGACCGCACGCCCCGCCGCCACGGACGAGAAGTGGTTGGCAGAGCTGGCCTTCGAGTCGGTCGAGCTGGAGCAGATGAGCCCTGGCGACGTGAAGGTCTTCCTGCAGCGCTGGCACGAGGCAGCCGGTGCCCCCGAGGAGACCCAACGGCGGTTGCTCACCCAGCTCGAAAGCCGCCGGCACCTGCAGGGCCTGGCTTCGTCACCTCTGCTGTGCGCGATGTTGTGCGCGTTGAACCTCGGCAGGATCTCCGAACTGCCGCACAGTCGAATGGAGCTGTACTCCGCCGCGTTGGCGATGCTGCTCGACCTGCGCGACGCCGAACGCGGCATCGCCCGGATCCTGACCGCTTCGGACAAGACGGTGGTGCTGCGCGACCTCGCTTGGCGCCTGCAACTGGGTGGGTTGACCCAGCTCTCCACCGCCAGGGTGCGCGAGCACATCACGCGCAAGCTCCGTTCCATGCCCAACGTCGACGAGCAGTCCGAAGCCGTCCTCACCCACCTGCTGGAGCGGAGTGGTGTCGTCCGCGAGCCGGTTCCCGGCCGGGTCGACTTCGTGCACAGGACCTTCCAGGAGTACCTCGCCGGCGAAGAAGCCATGCAGGACGGTCAGGTCGAGACGCTGATCGCTCACGCCCACCAGGACTCGTGGACGCAGACGATCGTGCTGGCCTGCGGCCACGGCCAGCGATCGCAGGTGAACGAGTTGCTGACCGGCGTGCTGGACCGGGCCGATCGTGAACCGCGCAGGGCTCGGAAGCTCCGGCTTCTCGCCGCCGCGTGCCTGGAAACGGTCCTCGACGCCGACGCCGAGGTATGCGATCGGATCGACGCGATCATCCGGGACCGGCTCGTGCCACCGCGCAGCAAGAAGGAGACGGCATCGCTGGCGACGATCGGCCACCGGGTGCTCCGCTACCTGCCCAACTCGCTCGACGAGCTCTCCGCGGCCTCAGCTGCCGCGACGGTCCGCAGCGCCGCGCTGGTGGGATCGCCGGAGGCACTGACCAAACTCAAGGATTACGCGTCTGATCCCAGATCACAGGTGCAGGAGGCGCTGCTCAGTGCCTGGCTGCACTTCGACCTCCAGCGCTACGCCGAAGAGGTCCTCGCAGACGCAGCGCTGAAGGGAGGGGTGGTCATGGTGGAATCGGTTCGCCAGCTTCCCCACCTGGCTCGGCTCACCCGACTAACAGGCCTGAGTCTCTCGCTGCACAGGTCAGAGTTTCCAGTGGATTTCAGCTTCATCGAAGATCTTCCTCGACTACGCATGATCGTCGCATTACTGCGTGGCGAAATCGACCTCGAACCGTTCAGAGGGACAGAACTTCAGTTCGCTCAACTGATCGATGCACGGTGCTACATCAACACCGCGTCCATGCCGAGCGTCCCAACCCTAGGTTTGATCCAGAAAGATCCGTGGTCAAGCCTGGACTTCCTCCGCGGCAAGTCGGTGAGCACCCTCATTCTCAGCGGCGCGGCGCCGGAATGTGATCTGGGTGCCTTGGCCGAAGTGACCGGCCTGAGCAGCCTGTCGTTCAGCGGAGCAGTCAGCCTCGAGACGTTCCCGCAACTGCCGGGGCTACGAAGCCTGACTCTGATGAGCGGAAGTTCTGTCGACGTTCGTCCGCTGCAGGATCAGTCGCTGACACTGAGGCTCTACAGGAGGAAGACCTATGTTGGGGTCGAAGAACTCGGCCCCAACATCACCGTCGACTGGGTCGGCTAGACGAGCTTGCGCAGGTGTGGCACCAGGAGCTTGAGCGCGCGCCCCCGGTGGGACTCCGCGTCCTTCTCCTCCGCCGTCATCTCGGCAGAGGTGACCGAAGACCCCTCCGGCACGAAGATCGGGTCGTACCCAAAGCCATTGGTCCCACGACGAGCGCGAAGCAAAGTGCCACGCCACTCCCCACGAACCACAACCTCTTCCCCACCCGGCACAACAAGAGCCACGACAGACACGAACGCCGCACCACGCCGCTCGTCCGGCACGTCGCCCATCTGACCGAGCAACAGGTCCAGGTTCGCGTCGTCATCCCCGTGACGCCCAGACCACCGGGCGGACAGCACGCCAGGCATGCCGTTCAACTCGTCGACAGCCAGCCCGGAGTCATCGGCAACGGACACCAGACCCGTGGCCGCAGCAGCGTCACGAGCCTTCGCCAGCGCGTTGCCCTCGAAGTCGGGCGCGGTCTCCGGCGCCTCGGGGAACTCCGGCACGTCCGAAAGCGACAGCACCTCGATGCCGTCCAACGACTCCGCCACCACGATGCGCTGCAACTCACGGAGCTTCTTCGCGTTGCGCGACGCCAGGAGCAGCTTCACCGCTTGCCACCGGACTTCGGCTCCGGCAGCACACCGGGGTACGGCTCGGCCAGCGCGCGAGCCTGCAGGCGGTTGAGCTCGGCGCAGCCGCGCAGCGCGACGTCCAGCATGCGGTCCAAAGTGGACCGCGCGAACGTGGCTCCCTCGCCCGTGCCCTGCACCTCGATCAACGTGCCCGCGTCGGTGGCGACGACGTTCATGTCGACCTCGGCCCGCGAGTCCTCCTCGTACGGCAGGTCGAGCCGGACGCGGCCGTCGACCACGCCGACGGACACGGCGGAGACCGCGCACGAGAGAGGTGACGGGTCGGCCAGGCGGCCTGCCGCTCCCAGATACGTGACGGCGTCGGCCAGGGCCACGTAGGCGCCGGTGATCGCCGCCGTGCGGGTGCCGCCGTCGGCCTGGATGACGTCGCAGTCGATGACGATCGTGTTCTCGCCGAGGGCCGCGAGGTCGATGCACGCCCGCAGGGACCTGCCGATCAGGCGCGAGATCTCGTGCGTGCGGCCGCCGATGCGGCCCTTCACGGACTCGCGGTCGCTGCGGCTGTGCGTGGCCGAGGGGAGCATCGCGTACTCGGCGGTCACCCAGCCGAGGCCGGAGCCCTGACGCCACCTGGGGACGCCTTCGGTGACACTCGCGGCGCACAGCACGCGGGTGTTCCCGAACTCGATCAGGACCGAGCCCGCGGGCCAGGTCTGATATCCACGCGTGATCCGGATGTCACGCAACACGTCGTCGTTTCGGCCGTCGCTTCGCACCACGGCGCCTACCCTAATGAACCCTGCGGAGCGCCATGGCGTAGGGAGAGACATGCTGACGATCGACGGTATTCCGCTTCACCCGTTGCTGGTGCACGCGGTGGTCGTGCTGCTGCCCCTGGCGGCGCTCGGTTCGGTCGCGATCGCGCTGGTCCCGCGGTGGCGGCAGAAGTACGCGTGGCCCGTTCTCGGGGTCACCCTCGCCGGTGTCGCCGCTGTTCCGGTGGCCAAGCAGGCCGGTGAGGACCTCCAGGCCGCGCTCGAGAGCAGGGTCGGGCCCAACCCCGCCATCCAGACGCACGCGGACCTCGGGACGACGTTGCTGCCCATCGCGCTCGGGTTCGGCGTCGCGGTGATCGCGCTGCTGGTGGCCGGGCGGCTCGCCGACCGCGAACGGCAGGCGGAGGCACCCACCACGAAGACGTGGCGGGTGGTCTCGGTCGTGGTGTCCGTGCTGGTCGTGCTGCTGGCCGTCGGCACGGTCGTGCAGACCGTGCGGGCCGGTCACAGCGGGTCGGAGGCCGTCTGGAGCGGTGTCGGGAGCTGAAGCGGGGCCGTCGCCGACTGCTTCAGCGTGCGCGTGACCGTGCAGAACTGCTCCACGGCGCGGCGGACGACGACCTCCAGCGCCTCGGGGTCGTCCACGGCGGACAGGTCGTACGAGAGCGTCACCGGGATGGAGATCACCTCGTTGCCGCTCTCGGACTGGACCGCGTCCGCCTCCGCTGTCAGCTGATCGCCGCCTGTTCTGCGCAGGATCACTGTCTCCGACGTCACCACCGCGCACCCGGCGGCGGCCGCGACCAGCAGTTCCACCGGGCTGAACGAGCCCTCCTGGCCCTTGCGGCCGATCCTGACCGACGCACCGCGGCCGTTCGTGGCGACGAACTCGTGCTCGCCCACGCGCTCCAGGTTGATCATGTCCGCTCCCCCACCTCGTACCGGCCGCCCTGCACGACCAGCTCACTCGGCCCGCCGAACGCCGACCGGGCCTCCTCCAGCACGTCCTCGCGCGACGTCCACGGCGGCACGTGCGTGATCAGCAGCCGACCGGCCCCCGCCCGTGCGGCCAGTTCGCCGGCCTCGCGTCCGGACAGGTGCAGGTCGGGCTGGCGGCCGGGAGCGTGCGTCCAGCTCGCCTCGCTCAGCAGCACGTCGGCCCCCTCGGCCAGGGTGTCCAGCGCCGCGCACGGGCCGCTGTCGCCGGTGTAGGCGAACGTCGCTCCGCCGCACGAGATCCGGAACCCGTAGGCCTCGCAAGGGTGTGCGACCACCGCCGAGTCCACTGTGAACGGTCCGATCTCGACCCGCGAGCCCAGGCCGTGGAACTCGAACACGTCGCCGAAGTCCAGCGCCGACCGCTCGGCCTCGTTCGGCGCGTACGCCGCCACGAACCGCGAGGGGGCCTCCTGCGGGGCGTAGACGGGCAACCGCGCGGACGGCGGCGACGGGTGGTACTTCCGCGCCACGTAAAGGGAGGACACGTCGACACAGTGGTCGGGGTGCAGGTGCGAGAGCACCAGCGCGTCCATCGAGAACAGCGGCCGCTCCTCCTGGAACCGCGACAGCACGCCGTTGCCGAACTCCAGCGCCAGCGTGAACCCCTCGGCCTCCAGCAGGTATCCCGACGCGGCCGCGCCGGGGCCGGGGATGCTGCCGGAGCACCCGAGCACGGTCAGCAGCACGTCAGCCCCACTGTTCGAAGGTCGGCAGGAACCGCGACGCGAGCTTCGCGAACCGCTCGGGCGGTCCGGTGCAGGTCACCCGGTGCACGGCGGGCTCCACGGCGAACTCGTCCCGCTCGGTCAGCAGCCGCACGACGTCCTTCACCGTCTCCTCGGCGCTCGACACCAGCGTCACGTGCTCGCCCATCACGATCTGGATCACGCCCGTCAGCAACGGGTAGTGCGTGCAGCCCAGCACGACCGTGTCGACCTCGGCGCGCTGCAACGGTTCCAGGTACGCCTGCGCGAGCCCGAGCACCTGCCGGCCGGAGGTGATGCCGCGCTCCACGAAGTCGACGAACCGCGGGCACGCCGCCGCCGTCACCGTCACGTCGCGGGCCGCCTGGAACGAGTCCTGGTAGGCGTGCGAGTTGATCGTGCCGAGCGTCGCGATCACGCCGACGCGGCCGGAGCGGGTCGTCATCACCGCGCGCCGCACGGCCGGGAGGATCACCTCGACCACCGGCACGTCGTAGCGCTCGCGGGCGTCGCGGAAGCAGGCGGCGGACGCGGTGTTGCACGCGATCACCAGCATCTTCGCGCCTTCGTCCACGAGCCGGTCGCAGACCTCCAGCGCGTGCTTGCGCGCCTGCGCGATCGGGAGGGGTCCGTACGGACCATGAGCCGTGTCGCCGATGTAGTGGATCGACTCGCCCGGCAGCTGGTCCATGATCGCGCGGGCGACGGTCAGGCCGCCGACGCCCGAGTCCATGATCCCGATCGTCACGCGGTGAATGTAGCCGGTGTCGTGGTCCGCCGGTTGTCGCGAGAAACACCCCAGGCAGCGAGAACGCCACCGATTGCGCCGAACAGGTGGCCTTCCCAGGACACGCCCGGCTGGCCCGGCAGCACGCCCCACAGCGCGGCGCCGTAGAGCGCGAACACGCCGACCGCGATCACCAGCTGCAGCCACGAGCGCGCGAAGACGCCGCGCACCAGCAGGAACGCGAGGAACCCGAACACGAGCCCGGACGCGCCGATGTGGCTGCCGGGGCTGCCGAACACCCACACGCCCAGCGCGGACGACAGCCAGATCACGGCGGTGATCTGCACGAACTGCGCCAGCCCGCCCGAGGTCGCGAGGAACCCGAGCAGCAGCAACGGAACCGCGTTGCCGGTGAGGTGGCTCCAGTCGCCGTGGATCAACGGCATCCAGAGCAGGTTGTCCCATTCACTGAAGTCACGCGGCCGCACGCCGTCGTCCTCGAGCGAGCCGCCGGTCGCCACGTCGAAGGCCTCGACGACGTAGAGGAAGCCGACGAACCCCGCCACGACGAGCAACGACAGCACTGGGTGCGGCGGGATGACCCGTTTCGCGAGCGCGGTGCGGTCCACACGTCCAGGGTACGTGCCCTTTAGGGTGGTTGGGTGTCGATCGAAGTAGCGGTGCGCGCATCCGCCCAGCTGGGCGAAGGCCCGACGTGGGACCACGGCAGTTCCACCTTGCTGTGGGTGGACATCCTCGCCTCCGAGGTGCACCGGTACGCACCCGCCCGCGACGACGACGCGGTGCTGACCGTCCCCCAGCACGTCGGTGCCGCCAAGCCCCGCGCGCAGGGCGGCATCGTCTGCAACCTGCGCGACGGCATCGCGCTGATCGACCGCGACGGCGCCAAGTCCTGGCTCGTCTACTGGGCCCGCGAGGGCGTGCGCGGCAACGACGCCGGCGTCGACCCGTCGGGCCGCCTGTGGGCCGGCACCATGCGCTACGACCAGGCCGCGGACGAGGGCTGGCTCGCGCGGATCAGCGGTGACGGCAGCGCGAAGGTCATGCTGGACAAGGTGAACACGAGCAACGGCGTCGGCTGGAGCCCGGACGCGACGCTCATGTACTACATCGACACCCCCACGCGCCGCATCGACGTCCTCGACTTCGACAACGCCTCCGGCACGGTTTCGAACCGCCGGCCGCTCACCCACGTCGGCCACACCGAGGGCTGGCCGGACGGGCTCACGGTCGACGCCGACGGGTGCGTGTGGGTCGCGCTGTGGGGCGGTCGCGCCGTGCGCCGGTACACCCCGGACGGCGAGCTGGACCGCGAGATCGAGGTCCCCGTCGACAACCCGACGGCGTGCTGCTTCGGCGGTGCGGACTTCACCGACCTCTACGTGACGTCGGCGCGCACCGGGCTGTCCGATCAGGCACTGATGGACCGGCAGCTCAACGGGTCGGTGCTCGTGCTGCCCGGCGTCGGCCAGGGCGTGCCCGGCGTCGCGTTCAACGGGTGAGCTCCCCCGAATAATCAGTGCTCACGACGTGAGCCGACGAGATACGATCGCCTCGTCGGCTCAACGTCAGTTTATGAGCATCTGGGGGGATGCAACATGAGTGAAGACGACCACGCCTGGAAGGGCGCTCTGTAACTCACGCCCAGAGGTGGCCGTCGAGCTTGGCGGCCGCCTCGTCCAGCGTTCCCGCGTAGGCACCGGTGGACAGGTACTTCCAGCCGCCGTCGCACACGATGAACACGATGTCCGCGGACTTCCCCGCCACCTCGGCCTTCTGCGCCACGGCCAGCGCCGCGTGCAGGATCGCGCCCGTCGAGATGCCCGCGAAGATGCCCTCGGACTCCAGCAGCTGCCGGGTGCGGCGCAACGCGTCGTAGGACCCGACGGAGTACCGCCCGGTCAGCACCGACTCGTCGTACAGCTCCGGCACGAAGCCCTCGTCGAGGTTGCGCAGGCCGTAGACCAGCTCGCCGTACCGCGGCTCGGCGGCGATGACCTGCACGTCCGGCTTGGCCTCGCGCAGGTACCGCCCGACGCCCACGAGCGTGCCCGTGGTGCCGAGACCGGCCACGAAGTGCGTGATCTCGGGCAGGTCGGCGAGGATCTCCGGACCCGTGCCGCGGAAGTGCGCGTCGGCGTTGGCCGGGTTCCCGTACTGGTAGAGCATGATCCAGTCCGGGTTCTGCTTCGCGAGCTCCTTCGCCGTGGCGACGGCCTGGTTCGACCCGCCGGCGGCAGGCGAGAACACGATCCGCGCGCCGTACGCCTGCAGCAGCTGCCGGCGCTCGGTCGAGGTGTTCTCGGGCATCACGCACACGAGGCCGTAGCCCTTGAGCTTCGCGGCCATCGCGAGCGAGATGCCGGTGTTGCCGGACGTCGGCTCCAGGATCGTCGCGCCGGGACGCAGCACACCGTCCCGCTCCGCCGCCTCGATCATGGCCAGCGCGGGCCGGTCCTTGATCGAGCCGGTCGGGTTGCGGTCCTCGAGCTTCGCCCAGAGGCGCACGTTCTCGGACGGCGACAGGCGCGGCAGGCCGACCAGCGGCGTGCCGCCCAGCGCGTCCAGGAGCGAGTCGTAGCGGGCCATGGGGAGGATCAGCCGCCCGCGACGGCCGGGAGGATGGTGACGTTGTCGCCGTCCTTCACCGCGGCCTCGAGGCCACCGGAGAAGCGCACGTCCTCGTCGTTGACGTAGACGTTGACGAAGCGGTGCAGCGAGCCCTCCTTGACCAGGCGGGCCTTGAGGCCGCCGTGGTTGTTCTCCAGGTCGTCGATGACCTCGGCGAGCGTCGTACCGCTGGCGGACACCGACTTCTCGCCCCCGGTGTGGGTGCGCAGGATCGTCGGGATCGACACGGTGACTGCCATGGTGGTTCTACCTCCGGGAAACGTAACTCAGGATTCGATGATCTTGACCGGTTCCTCGGTCACGACACCGTCGACGATGCGGTACGACCGCAGCTCGTGCTCGATCGGGTCACGCGTGGAGACCAGGACGTAGTGCGCCTGGGGCTCGTTCGCGAACTTGATGTCCGTGCGGGACGGGTAGGCCTCGGTCGCGGTGTGCGAGTGGTAGATGACCACCGCTTCCTCGTCGTTGGCCTGCATCTCGCGGTACACCTTGAGCTGCTCGGCGGCGTCGAACCGGTAGAACGTGGGGGACCGCTCCGCGTTCTCCATCTCGATGATGCGCTCGGGACGATCGGAGCCCTCGGGCCCCGCGATCTGCCCGCACGCCTCGTCGGGATGGTCGCGGCGCGCGTGCGCCACCATCGCGTCCACCAGGTCACGGCGAATCACCAGCACGCGCTCAATCCTACGGGCTGGCGGGAGTTGTCTCGGTATGCGAGATACCCACGTCATCCTCCTTGTTTTAGCTATGGCTTATATTAGTGGTCGCTACTACAGTGGCCGCCGTGCACGCGTTCGACGTACTCGCGGACCCGGTCCGCCGGCGGATCCTGGAGCTGCTCGCCACCGGTGAGCGGGCGGCGGGCGACGTCGGCGAGGTGGTCCAGGCGGAGTTCGGCATCACCCAGTCCGCCGTGTCGCAACACCTCAAGGTGCTGCGCTCGAACGGGTTCGTCGAGGTGAGACCCGCCGGCACGCGACGGCTGTACGCGGTCGCGCCCGACCCGTTGCGGGAGATCGACGCGTGGCTCGACAACTTCCGGCGGTTCTGGGAACCGCACCTCGACGCGCTCGCCACCGAACTGGCTCGGGGCAGGCGGGAACGCAGACTGGAGGCAGAAGGTGACTGACCGGTCCTACGAGGACGGCAGGCTCGTCGTCCGCAGGCAGGTCGTGCGTTGCGACCGACCCCGCGAGATCGGCCTGACCTGGGAGACGAGCGGCGGCGTCACCGAGGTGCTGCGGTGAGGTTCACCAAGGAGGTCGTGCTCGAGCAGCCGATCGAACGGGTGCGCGTCCTCACGTCCGACCCGGCGCACCTGCACAAGTGGCAACCGGACCTGGTCGGCATCACCCAGCACAGCGACACGCCCGGCGTCGCCGGCTCGACCGCGACCCTGAAGTACCCCAGGTTCACGCTGGAGGAGACCGTCCTGTCGGCCACCGCCGACGAACGGGTCTCCCGCTACGAGACGCGCGGCATGGTCCACACGATCGCGAACCGGTACTCGGCACTCGACGACGGCCGCACGCTGCTGGTCTGCGAGAACGAGTTCGAGCTGTCCGGGCTGCTCAAGCTCGGCCGCCGGGTGCTGGAGAAGTCGCTGCGCGAGCAGGTCGAGACCAACGTCGAGAACTTCAAGGCGTTCATCGACGCCGGCTGAGCACCACCACGAGGTAGAGGGCCAGCAGGGCCACGCCGCGCCGCCGTTGCCCCTGGTCGAGCCCGCGCCACGCGGCCAGTTCCGCCCAGGCGGCCAGCGGCGTGGCGGCCACGCCCAGCTTCATCAGCACCTTCCCCACCGCCGGCGGCACGAGGAACGCGGCGGCGAAAAGCCCCGCGGGCGCTACCACCGCGAGCTCCCTGCCGGGGATCTCCCGCGCCGCGCCGGGCGGTGCGAGCTCGGAGACGACACCTGCTGCCTGGTCGATCACATCGGTCATGCGCGGGGGTTACCCGCTCAGAGGTCGCGGAAAGCCCTCACACCGTGCGAAGTGGTCGCCTCGCGCACCCCGGAGACCACCGCCTCCGCGAACATCTCGGCCGCCGCCGCGCACAACGCGTCGAGCGCGAACGCCCGCGGCTCGGCGAGCGGCACGGCTCCGGTCGCCAGCGCGAACACCGTGTCGCCGTCGAACATCGAGTGCGCGGGCCGCACGGCTCGCGCCAGTCCGTCATGCGCGGCCATCGCGAGCCGCTGACACTCCGCTTTGGACAGGTCCGCGTCGACCGCGACCACGCCGATCGTCGTGTTGAGACCGGCGGACGGCGGCGGGGGCAACGTGACCGGCGTGGTGCCGAGCGACGGCAGCCAGGGCAGGCCGGACGCGCGGTCGACGACCTCGCCGGACGCGTTCACCACGGCCAGCGCGCCGATCCGGTGGGCGCCGACGGTGGTCGACGCGACCCCGATGCCGCCCTTCAGCGAACCGCAGCGCGCACCGGCACCCGCGCCGACGCAGCCCAGCTCGAAGGTCTCGGACGCCGCCTCGCAGGCCGCGTGGCCGAACGACGAGTCCGGCCGGTTGCCCCAGTCCGACAGCGGCAGGTCGAAGATCACCGCGCCCGGCACGATCGGCACGACGTGGTGCGGTTCGGCGCCCACCCGGAAGCCGATCGAGCGTTCGGAGAGCCAGCGCATCACGCCGTCGGCCGCCGCGAGCCCGTACGCCGACCCGCCGGACAGGCAGATCGCGTGCACCTGCTGGACCAGGTTCGCCGGGTCCAGCAGGTCGGTCTCGCGGGTGCCGGGCGCGCCGCCGCGGCTGTCCACGGCAGCGACCGCACCGGCCGGCACCAGCACGACGGTGGTCCCCGTCGCCCAGCCCTCCTCCAGCCGGTGGTGGTGGCCGACGAGGACGCCGGGGATCACGGCATCATCGCTTCGACCAGGGTGTCCTGCACCCAGGTCAGCCAGTGGTAGACGCCGAGGTGCGGTGACCTCGGGTCCTCCGGCGGCAGCTCGTCCGGCATGTCCTCGGTGACGTCGAGCGCCGTCCCGAGGGCCAGACGCACGTCGTTGAGCGACGCCATCCAGGCCTCGGCCTGGGCGATCGACAGCCGCAGCTCACCGCCGTCGGGCGAGCAGGTCTGCAACACGACCTCGGCCGCGGCCGTCTTGTGGTCCAGGAGCTCCGGTTCGTGCAACGAGCGCAGCGCCGAGGCCGAGTTGACCTCGTCCGGGTCGGGCGCGTCGTCGTCGAGGCGGTGGAAGTCGGGCAGCAGCCTGCCCAGGATCGGGTCGTCGGGAGCCTCCGACGGGCCCGTCCTGATGCCCGTGAGCTCCGCCAGCTCGTCCTGGGGCGCCTCCTCGGCGCGGGCCAGCAGCATGTCCTGGATCTGGCTGACCAGACCGCGCACGACCGCGGCCTCCTGCCGGTCGAGCCGGCCGACGACGACGTCGCCGTCGCGGATCCACCTCTTCACGAGGACCGCTGCATGGTCGCCCAGAGCCCCGCCGCGTGGAGCTTCGCCACGTCGGCCTCGACCTTGTCCTTCGTTCCCGATGTCACGATCGCCTTGCCCTTGTGGTGCACGTCGAGCATCAGCTTGGTCGCATGGTCCCTGCTGAACCCGAACAGCTTCTGGAACACGTACGTCACGTAGGACATGAGGTTTACCGGGTCGTTCCAGACCACGGTCTGCCAGGGTCGGTCCTCGGCGGCGACTTCCTCACCGACGGCCTCCGGCTGCGTCCGTTCCTGTTCGACGGGCGTGGTCATACCGCCAATGGTGTCATGTTCGCCGCAGTGACGGAGACCGCGTGCGGGTAAACCGGATGCGACCTTAGGGTTGGTGACCATGACCTCGACGGCGTTGCTGACCGACCACTACGAGCTCACGATGCTCGCGGCCGCGCTGCGTGACGGCACTGGTGACCGTCCGTGCGTGTTCGAGCTCTTCGCGCGCCGGTTGCCCAACGAACGGCGCTACGGCGTCGTCGCGGGCACCAACCGGCTGCTCGACGCCATCGCGGAGTTCCGCTTCGGCGACGAGGAGATCGACCAGTTGCGCCGCAACGCCGTGGTCGACGATTCGACCTTGGAATGGCTCGCGAACTACCGGTTCTCCGGCGAGATCGACGGCTACCCCGAGGGCGAGCTGTACTTCCCGGGCTCGCCGGTGCTGACGGTCCGCGCGTCGTTCGCCGAGGGTGTCGTGCTGGAGACCCTGGCCCTGTCGATCCTCAACCACGACAGCGCGATCGCCTCGGCCGCCGCCCGCATGGTGACCGCCGCGAACGGCCGTCGCATGATCGAGATGGGCTCGCGCCGCACGCACGAGGAGGCCGCTGTGGCCTCCGCCCGCGCGGCGTACCTGGCGGGCTTCACCGCGACGTCCAACCTGGAGGCGGGGCGCCGCCACGGCATCCCGACGGCCGGCACGTGCGCGCACGCGTTCACCCTGCTGCACGACTCCGAGGAGCAGGCGTTCCGCAGCCAGGTCGAGGCCCTCGGCGCGGGCACGACGTTGCTGGTGGACACCTACGACATCACCAAGGGCATCGAGACGGCCGTCGCGGTGGCCGGTCCCGACCTCGGCGCGATCCGGATCGACTCGGGCGACCTGGGCGTGCTCGCCCGCCAGGCCCGCGACCAGCTCGACTCGCTGGGCGCCCGCACCACCCGCATCGTCGTGTCCGGCGACCTGGACGAGTACTCGATCGCCGCCCTGCGCGCCGAGCCGGTGGACGCGTACGGCGTCGGCACGTCGGTCGTGGTCGGGTCCGGCTCGCCGACCGCCGGCATGGTCTACAAGCTGGTCGAGGTCGACGGCCGCCACGTCGAGAAGCGCAGCACGTCGAAGCAGTCGCGCGGCGGCTGGAAGAAGGCGCTGCGCCGGCACAAGGACACGGGCACGGCGTTGGAGGAGGTCGTGTTCCAGGCGTCCTCCGAGCCGGAGCTCGGGCCGCACGACCGGCTCGTGCAGGTGCCGCTGATGCGCGGGGGCAAGGTCACCGACGAGGTCCCCACGCTGGAACAGGGCCGCGAACGCCTGCGCGCGGCCCTCGTGAGCGTGCCGTGGGAGGGCCTCAAGCTCTCGCGCGGCGAGCCCGCGATCCCGACGATCTACCTGGAGAGCTGACATGACCAAGGCACTGATCGTCGTCGACGTGCAGAACGACTTCTGCGAGGGCGGCTCGCTGGCCGTCGCCGGGGGCGCCGCCGTCGCCGCGGCCATCTCGCAGCACATCGCCACCTCGGCGTACGACCACGTGGTGGCGACGCGGGACTACCACGTGGACCCCGGTCCGCACTTCTCGCTGACGCCGGACTTCATCGACTCGTGGCCGGTGCACTGCGTGGCCGGCTCGCCGGGCGCGTCGTTCCACCCGGAGCTCGACGTGTCGGGGATCGAGCAGGTGTTCTCGAAGGGCCGCTTCGCCGCCGCGTACTCGGGGTTCGAGGCGGAGAACGACCTCGCGGGCTGGCTGACCGACAAGGGCGTGACCGAGGTGGACGTGGTCGGCATCGCGACCGACCACTGCGTGCGCGCCACGGCCCTCGACGCGCACCGCAACGGCTTCCGCACGACGGTCCTCGTGGACCTGACGGCGGCGGTCGCCCCGACGACCCGCGACGCCGCCGTCGAAGAGCTGCTCGCCGCGGGTGTCCGGGTCTCCTAGGGAGTGGGCGAGCAGGCCACCGTGCCGACGGTGACGCTGCCGGTGTAGCCGGACGACGGTTCGAAGGTGATCCTCAGCAGCGTCATCGCGAGGCTGCCGTCGTTCGGCACCGGGAACACCGTGTCGGTGAACTTCGCCTTGGCGAGCACGGTTCCGTTGCTCGCCTTGATGTCGTGCACGTAGCCGGACGGGATCTGCTGCGGCAGCCCGGTCCACCCGGACATGCCCTTGAGCTCCCAGCCCGCGGTCGTGCTCTTCTCGTCGGCCGCGCAGGTGACCGTCCACGACGCGATCTTGAGCCGCGGCCCCTTCAGCCCCGGCGCGGCGAGCGCGGACAGGTCGAAGCCCGTCCCCTTGGCCTCCGACCTGGTCTTCGTCAGGAACTGCGCGGGGTCCACCACCTCGGTCGTGCAGGCGGAGGTGGTCTCGCCGATCTTCAGCCCCGTCCGGCTCACGGCCGGGCTGGCCCCGGTGACGGTGCCGGCCGCCTCCGGGTTCACGTCGCACACCGCGAGCGGCGCGACCTTGAACGCCTGGTCCGCCTTGGCGAAGTCGGCGGAACCCGACGACGCGCTCCCGGGCGGGTTGGCCGCGAGCGCGGGGGCCGCGGTCGCGAACGTCAACGCGACCACAGCGCCTGCGATCGAAATCCTGCGCACTTTTCGCATTGCCTCGTTTCCCACGCGCCCGATAATGGTTGGCTCGCGCCGCGCTGATAACAGCCCAGCGCGCCATGTCACCCTTTCGTGTAGGCAATTTCCCGGTCGGGTGACCCGCGTTCTCGTCAGCGGACGCCGACCAGCGTGGCGTACGGCTCCCGGCGCGGCAGGGCGGTCGGCAGGCCGGCCAGCCTCTCGAGGGCGGCGCAGACCCGCACGGCGGCACGCCCGTCGCCGAACGGGTTGCGCCCCAGCGGAAGCCGCAGCCGGGAGCCGAGCACCCAGCCCGCCTCGGCGAGGATGCGGGTGGTGTCGGTGCCGACGAGCCAGGCGCACCCGGCGTCGACGGCGAGCATGCGTTCGGTCGTCTCGCGCAGCACCAGGACCGGCACGCCGAACGTCGGCGCCTCCTCCTGGATGCCACCGGAGTCGGTCAGCACGAGGGCCGCGCGCCGCAGCACGCGCACCAGGTCCGGGTAGTCCAGCGGGTCGGTGATCACGACGCGCTCGTGCCCGCCCAGCAGCGACACGACCTGTTCGCGCACACCGGGGTTCGGGTGCGCGGGGATGAGCACGTGCAGGTCCGGGTGCCGGTCGGCGATGGAGCGCACGGCGTTGAGCACGCGCATGAGCGGGCGGCCCCACGACTCGCGGCGGTGCACGGTGACGAGCATGAGCCGCCCGCCGGTGGCGTCGAGGCTGCGCTCCAGCGCCACGAGGTCGGGACTGGAGGCGGGCAGGTCGGCGGCCGCGACGCGCTGCACGGCGTCCACGACGGTGTTGCCGGTGACGACGATGTGGCTGTCCGGCAACGACTCCCCGTTGAGCGCGTTCGCCGCGTCGTCGGTCGGCGCGAGGTGCAGCGAGGTGATGCGGGAGATCATCTGCCGGTTCCCCTCCTCGGGGAACGGGCCGTAGAGGTCACCGGTGCGCAGACCGGCTTCCAGGTGTGCCACGGGGATGCCGCGCCAGTACGACGCGAGGGCCGCGGCGAGCGTCGTCGTGGTGTCGCCCTGCACGAGGGTGACCGAGGGGTCGCGCTCCTCCAGCAGTGCGTCGAACTCGGGCAGCAGCCGGGAGACCAGCTCGGCCTGCGTGCCCGTGGTGCGCGGCACGTCCAGCCGCACGTCGGGCACCAGGTCGAACGCAGCGAGGGCCTGCTCGACCATGCCGGAGTGCTGTCCGCTGTGGACGATCGTGGGCCGCAGGCCGGGGTGCCCCTTCAGGGCGATGGCGACCGGGGCGATCTTCAGTGCCTCTGGCCGGGTACCGGCCACCAGCAGAACCTCTTTGCTCACCGTGACGTCCTCTTTCTCGCAGGGGGACCGGGAGGCCCGCCTCCGGGGCCGGGGGCAACCACCGGAGGCGGACCGATTCAGCCGGCTCGGTTCGGTCTGATTCGGACGGGGACCGCGCGCCGCCGCTTCCGCGCCGAGTGCAGGAGAAGCGCACCCGCGACGAGGAGGACGACCCCGGCGGAGATCCACCACGTCACGTCCGCGCCGGTGACCGCGAGGGCACCCACGCCCGTGCCGACACCCACGCCGGTACCGGGGACCTTGTACATCCGCCGCTCTCCTCGGTCAGGCCGCGGTCAGCGACGCGCGGCGGCGCAGCGCCACGAAGGCGACCGGAGCGGCGACGACACCGAGCAGACCCAGGCCGATCCACAGGCCGGCACCCGACGCCATCGGGATGGGCAGGCCGGCGGGACCGCACGTGGCCGACGAGATGATCACGTCGCCCGTGCCGATGGAGCCCAGCACGCCCTGCAGCAGCTTGATGTGGATCGCGTTCACGGTGAGGCTGCCGTCGTTGTTCTTGATCTGCTCGTTGAAGATCACTTCAGCGATCTTGATGCCGGCGAGCTGCACGTCGAGCTTCGTGTTGGCAGCCGGGTCGGCGTTCACCTGGCCGAGCTTGCCGAGGTTCACGCCCGCGAGCTTGGTGGCGCCGGCCAGACCCTTCTGGGTCGCCGTGCACTCCGCCTCGACCAGCTCGGCGGAGATCTTGCCGGTGACCTTGGAGAGCAGGTCGACCCGGACGTCCGCGGTGCTCGCCCGCGAGGTCACCCCACCGGACTTCTCGTCCCGGGACGCGGACGCGTTGATGAGCCCGGTCTTGAGGATCCCGGTGAGGTCGACGCCTGCGAACGTGTTCTGCGTGGGGCCGTTCGCATTGGCTGCGGCGAACGGTTCCGCGTTGACCGCGGGGTTGCCGAGCAGCGTCACGTTGAGCTTCGCACCGTAGGCCGAGGCGTCCCCCGGAGCGGCAGAAGCGGGTGCGGCACCGACCAGGAGTGCGGCAATCGCGATGACTCCAGCCAGTCCCGTCATTCGGACACGCATGAAACTCCTTCCCTTGATTCCTCCGGCCCCAGGGCGCGTTGATACCGATGTGGTTTCACGCTTTCCGGGGGCAATTACCGGCATCGGCTTTCTTTCGAGGGAACTGAGGGTTACTCCCCGTATCGGGCGACACGACCACTCGACTTGCCCAATCGGCGCCACTCATCGTGGGGTTTTAGATCAATTTCCGGTCACGGCGTCACCCGATCCGGGGGTATGGGATGACGTTGCGTCTACCGATGGAACGTCAAGTAGCCCGTCTGGGCGCTCCCTCATCGGTGGAAAGGATCTTCGGGTGACGCTTGCCGTGCGCCGCACCGCATTCCCGAGCCGGGTGACGGTGGTCGCCCTGCTCGCCGTGGCGGCAGGACTCGTGTTCGCACACCGCCTCTACCGCACGGCGGAGATCTCGCTGTCGGGCGCGGTGCTGAGCGTCATCAGCTCCTACGGCGTGGACGTGGTCCCCGAGCGCCAGACCGTCTACTTCGGACTCGGTTCGGACACCCCGCTGGGGCTGCGGATGACACCGGAGTGCACGTCCGCGTTCCTGGTGCTGCCGCTGATCGTGGTGGGCGCGGTGATGATCGCGCTGCGGCCGCGGATCCAGTCGCGCGTGCTGATCGCGCTGGGGGTCGCCGCGCTGGCCGTGGTGGTCGTGAACCAGTTCCGCGTGCTCACGCTGGTGGGCCTGGTGAACTGGCTCGGCGTCGACACCGGCTACTACTGGGGCCACACGCTGCTCGGGTCGATGGTGAGCGTGTTCGGTGGCGCGGCCGCGCTGGTCGCGTTCGTCTGGCTGGCCACGCGGAAGTGAGCCTCGACCTCGTTCTCGGGTTCACGCAGGCGCTCGCGCTGACGATGAGCGTCGCCTTCGTGACGTACGTGTTCGTGATCGTGGTGCCGTACCTGAAGCGCAAACCGGCGCCCGTGGGCGATCCGTCGTCGTTGGAGTGGCACTTCTTCGTGCCGTGCCGCGACGAAGAGGCCGTCATCGGTGACACGATCCGTTATCTGAGGGGCACTTTCCCCATCGCGCACGTGTGGGTCATCGACGACGACTCCGACGACAGCACGGCCGGCGTCGTGCGGATGTTGAAGCGCAACGGCGGTGTGCGCGACCCGCAGATCCACCTCGTGCAACGCCAACGCCCCTATGCCCGCACCGGCAAGGGCAACGCGCTGAACGACGCCTACCGCACGTTGAAGATGTGGATGGGACGACGCGCGGACGCGGACCGCGCGGTCGTCGTGGTGGTGGACGCGGACGGGCGTCCGGCGCCGAACTGCCTCGAGGTCTGTGCGGCGCAACACCTCTTCGGCAACCCGCGGATCGGTGCCGTGCAGGTGGACGTGCGGATGATCAACGCGGGCCAGCGGCAGCCGGGCGTGACGTGGTGGCGGCGCGCGTTCGGGGCCGGGCTCGTGCGGATGCAGGACCTGGAGTTCCGCACGGCCATCGCGGCGATCCAGATGTCGCGCGGCGCGACGGGCACGATCTCCATGGGCGGCAACGGCCAGTTCACCCGGCTGTCCGCTTTGGACTCGATCGCGGGCTCGACCGGATCGCCGTGGCGCGGCTCGTTGCTGGAGGACTTCGAACTCGGTGTGCACCTGCTGACCGAGGGCTGGCACACGGGTTTCTCGTTGGACACGCACGTGAACCAGGAGGCGCTCTACTCGTTGCGGCGCTTCCTCGCGCAACGCACCCGCTGGGGCCAGGGAACCATGCAGTGCATGCGCTATCTGCGGCGCATCTGGGACTCCGACCACCTGACCACGCTCGGTGCCGCGGAGATGATGTACTACCTCGCCCAGCCGTGGATGCAGCTGCTGGGCACGCTGATCTACCCGATCCCGATGGCGATGATGGCGTACCGGTTCGCGGTGTCGCCGTCCGAGGTCGTGACGTGGTTCTTCGACGGCGCCTGGATCCTCTTCACCGTGTACGGCGCGTTCGGGCTGCTGCCGTTCGTCCTCTGGGGACCGGTGTACCGCGCGCGCTGTGTGCCCGTGGGGTTCTGGAAGTCCATCGCGTACGGGTTCGGCTACGCGCTGTACATCTACACGTTCTACATCACGTCGTGGCGCGCGTTGATCCGTTTGGTGCGCGGCAACAACGGCTGGACCAAAACGAGGCGCAACAAGGAACGCGTGGCGGGCAAGGTCGCGTTGGATGTGTGACCGGTCACTTTGTGGAGATCGAACAAAGACGTTCTCCAGTTACGCTGGTTAACCTCAGGTTCTCTTAGCTCTGGGGAGGGAACCGTGACTCTCGCACTCGCGCCTCGTCGCACCGTGCTCGCCGATTTCGTGCCGGGCGCACTGGCCCGCGATCTGACGTTGATCGTCGCCGGTGCCGCCCTCACCGGTCTGGCCGCCCAGGTGGCGCTGCCGATCCCCGGCAGCCCGGTGCCGTTGACGGGCCAGACGTTCGCCGCCCTGCTCGTGGGTGCCTCGCTCGGCTGGCAGCGCGGCGCGACGTCCATGCTGCTGTACCTGATCGCGGGCGTCGCGGGCGTGCCGTGGTTCCAGGGCGGCTCGTCCGGCGTGCCGGTCTCGCTCGGCTACGTCGTGGGCTTCGTGTTCGCCGGCGCGCTGGTGGGCTACCTGGCCGGACGCGGCGGCGACCGCACGCCGTTGCGGACCGTGGGCCTGATGGCGCTGGGCAACCTCGCGATCTACTCGGTCGGCGTGCCGTGGCTGATGGCCGCGACCGGCATGTCGTTCGCGAAGGCCCTGACCGTGGGCGTGCTGCCGTTCCTGATCGGGGACGCGCTGAAGATCGCGCTGGCCGCGGGCCTGCTGCCGGGAGCCTGGGCGCTCGTGCGCCGTCGGTAGCTTGGTCGTGTGATCACGGACTACCTGTCGTTCCTGGATGCGCGCCTGCCCGGTCTCGTGGCAGGCGCGCATCTTTATGGCTCCCGCGTGCTGGACGACGTCGTCGCCGACTCGGACCTGGACGTCGTGGTCGAGGTGTCCCGTTTGGTCGAGGTGCCCTCTTTCGAGGGTGCCGACGTGACGGTGGTGCTCGCCGGTTCGTTGGAGAGGCCGGTTTCCGACGTGACGCCGTTGGCCGGCGAGGTGACTCCCGTGCTGTGGCAACAGTTGCGGACCGTCGGTCAGACCGTGCGCGGCACACGGCCGTCGTGTCCCCTGGACGACGGCGACGTGGAGGCCTACTGCCGCGCGAACCTCGTCGAGTACTGGGACCGCCTGTTCACCGCGGTGCGCGCCATGCCCTCGCTGACTCGCGGCGACATCCTCTGGGTGGGCCTGGGTCCAGCACGGCTGTGGCACACCATCCGGACGGGCGAGATCGTCAGCAAGTCCCGCGCCGGTGAGTTGGCCGCAGCGCGTTGGCCCGATCTCCCCCTTCTGGACGTGGTCGCCGCACGGCGCGACCCCTCCGTGTCCCTGACCGCGTCCCACGCCCAGGCCGCCGTGGACCTGTTCGACCGCATCAGGGCCGACGTAACGACGTGAGGTCCGCGGCCGAGAAATCCGCGTGACGACGCATACCCCCGAAGAGCTGGGCTGTCTGACCGGCGGCCCGGCCCGTGCCGCCGAGGTGGCCGTGGCGAGCCTGATCCAGGCGGGCCTGGTCCGGGTCTCGCGCGAGGGCGTGCTGAGCGCCGTCCACCTGCCGGGCCGACGCCCCAACACGCCGTTGGAGGCGCAGATCCACCAGGGCCTGCGCCACGGCCGGCACCTGAACGACGTCGTCTACACGGCGTTCGGCTCCCCCGAGGCCGAGGGCCTGCGCGCGCACCTGGTCAACCGGGGCCTGCTGCGCCGGCGCCGTTCCCACCGGCCCCGCCTCTACCCGTGGCTGTTCCTGCTGGGGACGGTGCTCCTCGTCGCGGGCGTGCTGAGCGCCGTGGCCCCGGAGCTCCTGACAGACTTCCTGGACTTCGCCCCGTCCCTGACCGGATTCCCGTTCTGGTATTACCTCGCGGCGGGCGGCTTCGCGATGGTCTGGGCCTCCGTGCTCTCGGCCCGCGATCCCGGCCGGCTGCGGACGCGCGCGGGCTACGTCGCGGTGAAGCGGGCGCAGCGCCGCGCGGACTCCCGCGACCCGCTCGGGGCGGTGGCGGTGCGAGGGCTGCGGGGCAAGGTCGGCGGGGTCGCGGTGGCGGGGATGTTCGGGCTGTCCGCGGTGGTGGTCGGGACGCTGCCGTCGCGGGACACGTCGTCCAGCAGCAGTTGCGGGGGTGGGTGCTCGTCCAGTTCGTGCGGGGGCGGGGACAGCGGTGGAGGGGGCTGCGGCGGTGGATGTGGTGGCGGGGGCGGTGACTGAGGCCGCGCTTCCCGGGCTCGCCGCCCCTTCCCGGCCGCGCCCCGTCCCGGCCGCGCCCCTCCCCAGCCGCGCCCCTCCCCAGCCGCGCCCCTCCCTAGCCGCGCCGCTTCCCTCCGCGTCCCTCCCTTCCGCGGTCCACTCCTTCCCGGCCGCGCCGCTTCCCTCTCGCCCTCCCTCTCCGCCGCAGCCCCTCCGCACCGCCCCTCCAGCACTCCGCCCCTCCTCCCCCTTCGAACACGCGGGTCCGGCGAGACTGTCGGACCTGACGGGTACGGTCTGTCCCGTGCCTGAAGTTCCCCCCACCGTGAGCCTGCTCGAGACCGCCGTCCACGCCGTCGGCGGTGCGGAGCGCCCTGGTCAGGTGGAGATGGCCGAGGCCGTCGACCACTCGATCCGCACGGGCGAGCACCTCGCGGTGCAGGCCGGCACGGGTACCGGCAAGTCGCTCGCCTACCTGGTGCCGTCCATCCGGCACGCGGTCGCCGAGGACGAGACGGTGGTGGTCTCCACCGCCACGATCGCGCTGCAGCGGCAGCTGGTGGACCGGGACCTGCCGCGCCTCGCCAAGGCGCTGAAGAAGGACCTGGGGCGCGAGCCCACGTTCGCGATCCTCAAGGGCCGCAGGAACTACCTGTGCATGCACCGCGTGCACAACGGCGCGCCGGACGAGCCGGAGGAGGACGCGCTGTTCGACCCGTTCGCGGTGTCGAAGCTCGGGCGCGAGGTGAAGCGGCTGCACGAGTGGTCGTCGGACACCGAGACCGGCGACCGCGACGAGCTGGTGCCCGGTGTCAGCGAGCAGGCGTGGCGGCAGGTCAGCGTCACGGCCCGCGAGTGCCTCGGGGTCAGCAAGTGCCCGATCGGGTCCGACTGCTTCGCGGAACGGGCGCGCGCGGAGGCGGGCAAGGCGGACGTGGTGGTCACGAACCACGCGATGCTCGCCATCGACGCGTTGGAGGGCTACCAGGTGCTGCCCGACCACGACGTGGTGGTGATCGACGAGGCGCACGACCTGGTGGACCGCATCACGTCCGTGGCCACGGAGGAGCTCAGCGGCTCGAGCGTGTCCATGGCCGCGCGCCGGTGCGGGCGGCTCATCGACCAGGACATCGCGGACCGGCTCGCGGAGGCGAGCGACGGGCTGGCGATGATCCTCGAGGACATGCCGTCGGGCCGGCTCGACGCTCTGCCCAGGGCTCTCGCGGGTGCGCTCGCGGCCACCCGCGACGCGGCGCACAACTGCATGTCGGCCATGGGGTCGGAACGGAAAGAAGACCCGGACGGGGCCACGGCGCGCAAGCTCGCGCTGGCGTTGCTCGAAGAGGTGCACGACTGCGCGGTGCGGGTGCTGGAGGCGTTCGACGAGGAACGCGACGTGGTGTGGGTGTCCGGCGACTTCAACCAGAAGGCGCCCAGCCTCCGGGTCGCGCCGCTCGGCGTCGGCGGGCTGCTCCGGGAACGCCTCTTCGCCAAGCGCACCACCGTCCTCACGTCCGCGACGCTCACGCTCGGCGGCGCGTTCGACACGATGGCGCGTCAGTGGGGGCTGCCGCCGTCGGAGAAGGTCCGCAAGATCGAGGGCGCGGCCACCGAGAAGGACATCGACGGTCCGAAGTGGAGCGGCCTCGACGTCGGCTCACCGTTCGCGCACGGCACGAGCGGCATCCTCTACGTGGCACGGCATCTGCCGCAGCCGGGCCGCGACGGCCTGCCGCCGGAGTACCTCGACGAGATCGAGGCCCTGGTGAACGCGGCGGGCGGCCGCGCGCTCGGCCTGTTCTCCTCGACGCGGGCGGCGAAGGCGGCCACGGAGGCCCTGCGCGACAAGCTCGAGTACCCGATCCTCTGCCAGGGCGACGACGCGACGGGCCTGCTGGTCAAGAAGTTCTCCGAGGACGAGCGCACGTGCCTGTTCGGCACGCTGTCGCTGTGGCAGGGCGTCGACGTGCCCGGCCCCAGCCTGCAGCTCGTGATCATGGACCGCATCCCGTTCCCGCGCCCGGACGACCCGCTGGCCTCTGCCCGCCAGAAGGCGGTGAGCTCGCGCGGCGGCAACGGCTTCCTGACCGTCGCCGCGACGCACGCCGCCCTGCTGATGGCCCAGGGCGCCGGCCGGTTGCTGCGCTCGATGAACGACAAGGGCGTGGTCGCCGTCCTCGACCCGAGGCTCGCCACCGCCCGCTACGGCGGGTTCCTGCGCGCCTCGCTGCCCCCGTTCTGGACGACGTACGACCCGGAGGTCGTCCGCGGCGCCCTCAAGCGCCTGGACGCGGCCCAGACCCGGTGATCCGCTCGATCAACTCGTCGCGGTAGGCCTCGGCCTCCGTCCGGTCCTCGGAGGCGTCGGCCCGCTTCAACGCGCCTTCGAGGATCTTCAACGCCTGCCGTTCGTTGCCGCGCGCGTCGGCCTGCCGTGCCGCGTCCTCCATGGCCTTCGCGAGCTTCGTCCGCGCCTCGGGCTCCTGCTCGGCCTTGCTGACCCGGATCCAGTTGCCGCCGGGGTCCACGACGGTGAACCCGGTGTACCGGTCGTTGCGCAGCCGCGGCCGGGTCATCCGCGGGATGCCGGAGACGAGCACCTTGCCGTGCACCGCGCGCATCCCCGCCGCGAACGCCTCGAACAACGGGCCGGTGTCCTCGACGATGATCACGCACGTGCTGTGCGACTCCTCCGGAACGTGTCCGGGCATCCCGTAGAAGTGCAGGTTGATGTCCTCACGCCGCATGGCGACGTACGGATTGGGCTTCATCTGCCGGTACGTCTTGGAGAAGCCCAACATCTCGTAGAAGGCCGCCATTTCGTCGATGTCGACGCACGGCAGGAGGGGGATCGTCAGTTCGTTGGCCACCGCCCGAAGCTAAGCCCGGTCCTGCGAAAACGACACGGAGCTATTTGCTCAAGCGAACGAATTAACGGTACATCCCGAGCCGTTCCAGCAGCTCCTCGCGGAACTCCAGCGCCGACGCCCGCTCCTCCTCCGAAGCGTGCACCTCCCGCACCAACGCCCCTTCGAGGATCTTCAACGCCTGCCGCTCCGCCCCGTGCGACCCGGCCAGCGTCACCGCGTTGCTCAACGCGCGGGTCAGCCCGTTGCGCGCCGGCTCCCGTTCCCGCACGTCCGGCACCACCCGGATCCAGTTGCCACCGGGATCGACGAACAGGAACCCGTCCCGGCGCGGCCGCGTCATCCGCGGGATGCCGGTGAGCAGCACCTGCCCGTAGACCGCGCGCATGCCGGCCGCGAACGCCTCGTACAGCTCACGCGGGTCCTCGACCTGGATCAGGCACGAGCTGTAGGACTCCGCCGGGTCGTAGCCGGGGATGCCGAAGAAGTGGAGGTTGATCTCCTCGCGCCGCACCGACAGGTACGCGGTCGGCCGGTACTGCCGGTACGTGACCGTGAAGCCGAGCATCACGTAGAACTCGGCCACCTCGTCGACGGAGGCGCACGGCAGCAGCGGGATCGTCACCTCGTTGGCCACCCGGCCACGCTAGCGCCGCAGGTCAGCCGTCCACCAGCAATCCGCGTAACGGTCCTTGCAATCTTCCGGCACGGCGGGACACACCGGGCAACGACGTCACGCGCGCCGGGCGTTCCAGGGCCGGGCGCCACAGCTTGTCCACGACCTCGTGCACGGGACCGGAGACGTCACCGTCGAGGTGCTCCGACCACAGCTTCAGCCGGGTCGCCCGCACGACCTCCGGGTCGTCGGTCACCACGTTGACCTCGGTGTCGTTGAACAGCGAGTGCTCGTTCAGGTTCGCCGAGCCGACGGACAGCCACTTGTCGTCCACAATGGACAACTTGGCGTGCACGTACACCGGTGCGTCGCCGTGCGACACGAGAGTCGAGGCCAGCACCCGGTCGCCGGGATCGGCGTCGAGGAGGCGGCCGAGCTGCCCGCGCGTGGTGTCGGCGCCGTTGCTCGGCTTCTGCGGCAACAGCAGCACCAGCCGGAAGTCCGGCGAGGGCGGGTTGCGCACCTTCTCCAGGAGCACCTCGGTGATCTCCGGCGACCACAGGAACTGGTTCTCCACGTACACGAACGACTCGGCCGCGCGCAGCGCCCGCAGGTACGAGTCGAGCAGGCTGAAGTCGCCGTGCGGCGCGAAGTCGTAGGTCTTCTCCGGGATCGTGCGGACCAGCTGCACCGACGACGACCCGGCCTCCGGTGGCACCTCGGGCGCGGGCAGGGTCTCCATCGCGATCTCCAGCCAGCGGGCCGCGAAGTGCGCCGCCACCTCCGCGACGACTGGGCCCTCCAGCTTGGCGATGTGGTCGTGCCAGCCCAGGTCGCGCGGCGGGTGGTCCGGCGAGTCGTGGCGGTCGCCCTCCACCGCGGTCATGTCGAGGCCCCCGACGAACGCCACGTCGTCGACGATCACGATCTTCTCGTGGTGGCAGTGCAACGTGCGTTCGCGGGCGTCCAGCTCACACCGGACGGCGCCGCACTCCAGGAACGCCTTCTGCGCCGCGAGCGCCCGCTTCCGCGTCGGCTCGAAGAACGGGACGGGCGGGCCGGCCCACAGCAGCACGCGCACCGGAACCCGTTCGGCGGCGGCCGAGAGCAGCTCGCGCAGCTGGGGAGCACCGGGCTCGCGCGTCAGCTGGAAGTCGGGAGAGGCGTGCCAGTTCGCGATGTGCACGTACTTCTGCGCGTTCTCAATCGCTTCGGCGATCACGGGGAACGCGTTGGCGCCGTCGACCAGCACCTCGATCTTGTTGCCGCGCTGCACAGGGCGGCGCGGGGTGAACCACCCCGCGCCGTCGCCCGCGAGCACGTCGCCCCACCCCAGCCGCGTCAGCCTGCGCGTGTGGTGCGAGCACAGCATGTTCTCCAGCCCGTCTCCGAGCCGGGCGTCGAGCACGTCGAGTAAGCCCACGAGACGCGGATTTACCCGATTCGCGCGCTTCTAAACCGCGAGGACCGTCGTGGTGCCGGGCTCGACCTCGGTGAAGCCCGCATCGCGGACCGCCACGACGTCGTCGCGCCGCAGCAGGTCGTCCCACTCCTGCGCCGACGGCGTCCGCACGGCGCAGCGGTAGTCGAGCGACGCCCAGGACTTCAGCTCGTCCACGGACAGGCGCGGCGCCAGCAGCATCGAGGCGTGCCCGACCTGGGCGGCAAGCTTGCCGGCCGACATCTCGACCCGCGGGTTCACGTACAGCAGGCGGGCGCCCTCGGGCACGGCCCCCGGCTCGTCGACCGGCAGGTCGGACCCGGAGATCTGCAGCTTCGCGACCTCCCGGGGCGTCTCGGACACCAGCACGGGCAGCAACGACCGGACCGACGCGCCGTCCACGGTGATCGTCACGCCCGGCAGCTCCTGCACGGCCTCCCACTGCACGCCGCGGGCGCGTCGCGACACCTTGCGGATCCGCCCGGCCACCCACGCGCGCACGGCCTCGTGCCACTCGCCACCGACGTCGGCGCGCGGGTCGAGGCACACCGCGACCGCCGACGCGGCCGCCGCCTCCAGCAACGCCGTCCGCGACGGCGGGTCGACGCGTTCGATGCGCAGCACCATCGGCATCGCGCGGACTTCGGACTCCTCCGCGTAGTTCCGGGAGGCGATCAGGTCGAGGATCATCACAGCCGGGTCAGCTCCAGGCCGTCCGCGGCGTCCGCGGCCTCCACCTCGGCGCGCGTGACACCGAGGATGAACAGCACCGCGTCGAGGAACGGGTGCGACAGCGCGGTGTCCGCCACCTCGCGCAGCGCGGGCTTGGCGTTGAACGCGATGCCCAGCCCGGCCGCGTTGAGCATGTCGATGTCGTTCGCGCCGTCGCCGACCGCGACGCACTGCGCGAGCGAGACGCCGACCTCCTCGGCGAACCGGCGCAGCGCCACGGCCTTGCCCGGCCGGTCGACGATCTCGCCGACGACCTTGCCGGTCAGCTTGCCGTCCACGACCTCCAGCGTGTTCGCCGCGCAGAAGTCCAGCTGCAGCTCGTCCGCGAGCCCGGTGATCACCGACGTGAAGCCGCCGGACACCACACCGCAGAAGAACCCGAGGCGCTTGAGCGTGCGGATCGTCGTGCGCGCACCGGCCGTGAGCTCGAGCGACGACCCGACCTCCTCCAGCACCTTCTCGTCGAGGCCCTCCAGCAACGCCACGCGGCGCCGCAGCGACTCGGCGAAGTCGAGCTCACCGCGCATCGCGGCCTCGGTGATCTCGCGCACCTGCTCCTCGCACCCGACGTGCGCGGCCAGCATCTCGATCACCTCGCCCTGGATCAGCGTGGAGTCGACGTCGAACACGACGAGGCGCTTGGCCCGGCGGGTCAGCCCGGCCCGTTCGACGGCGATGTCGAGGCCCACCCGCACCGACACGTCCGCGAGCGCCGAGCGCAGTGCCGCATCGTGCTCCATCGTGTCGTCCGCGACCGAAACCCGCAGCTCGAGACCCGTGACGGGGTAGTCGGCGACGCCGCGGATGGCGTCGATGTTGACGCCCAGCGACGCGAGCCGGCGCGCGACCTCGGTGAACGCCTTCGCGGTGACCGGACGGCCGAGCACGATCAGCACGTGCGAGGACTCCAGGCGGGCGGTGCGCTTCGAGTCGGCGCCGATCTCGATCTCGACGTGCATCGACACGGTGGCCATGGCCTGCTCGACCGCTTCCTGCAGACCCTCGGGGTCGTGGTCGGTCGAGACCAGCGCGCCGAGCACCAGGCGGCCCCGGATCACGACCTGCTCGACGTCCAGGACCTCGACGCCGTGCCTGGTCAGCACGGCGAACAGCACGGAGGAGACGCCGGGCTTGTCGGGACCGGTCACGGTGATGAGCACGGGCGTTTTCACGTCGTCGTCTCCTCGTAGATGCGAAGAACCCCGGACGCGTGGATGCATCCGGGGTTCATCGTTGAACCTGTTACTGGCAGGTTACTTGTCGTGGTCCGGTTCTTCCTTCTCGGAGGCAGTGCCGGACTTGATGGCCGCTGCAGCCAGCTCGGACGGAGCAGGCTTGGCGTCCTTGTGCGGGATCGTCTTGCCGGTGAAGGACACGTGGCCCTCGTTCCGGATGCGCTCGATCATGTGCGGGTAGTGCAGCTCGAACGCCGGGCGCTCCGAACGGATCCGGGGCAGCTCGGTGAAGTTGTGGCGCGGCGGCGGGGACGAGGTCGCCCACTCGAGCGAGTTGCCGTAGCCCCACGGGTCGTCCACGGTCACGAGCTCACCGAAGCGGTAGCTGCGGAAGACGTTCCAGATGAACGGCAGCGTCGACGCACCCAGGATGTAGGCACCGATCGTGGAGATCATGTTGAGCGTCGTGAAGCCGTCGGACGCGAGGTAGTCGGCGTACCGCCGCGGCATGCCCTCGTTGCCCAGCCAGTGCTGGACGAGGAAGGTCGCGTGGAAGCCGAGGAACGTCGTCCAGAAGTGCAGCTTGCCGAGCGGCTCGTCCATGAAGCGACCGGTGATCTTCGGGAACCAGAAGTAGATACCCGCGAAGGTCGCGAACACGATCGTGCCGTAGAGCACGTAGTGGAAGTGCGCGACGACGAAGTACGTGTCGGACACGTGGAAGTCGATCGCCGGCGCGGCCAGCAGGATGCCGGACAGACCACCGAAGAGGAACGTGACGATGAAGCCGATGCTGAACAGCATGGGCGTCTCGAACGTCAGCTGGCCCTTCCACATCGTGCCGATCCAGTTGAAGAACTTCACACCGGTCGGGACCGCGATGAGGAACGTCATGAAGGCGAAGAACGGCAGCAGCACGGCGCCGGTCGCGTACATGTGGTGCGCCCACACGGCGACGGACAGGGCCGCGATGCCGAGCGTCGCGTAGACCAGGCCGTTGTAACCGAAGATCGGCTTGCGGCTGAACACCGGGAAGATCTCCGACACGATGCCGAAGAACGGCAAGGCGACGATGTAGACCTCCGGGTGACCGAAGAACCAGAAGAGGTGCTGCCACAGGATCACGCCGCCGTTGGCGGGGTCGAACACGTGGGCGCCGAGGTGCCGGTCCGCCAGCAGGCCCAGCAGGGCCGCGGTCAGGATCGGGAACGCGAGCAGCACCAGCACCGACGTCACCAGGATGTTCCAGGTGAAGATCGGCATCCGGAACATCGTCATGCCGGGCGCGCGCAGGCAGACCACGGTGGTGATCATGTTCACCGCGCCGAGGATGGTGCCGAGACCACCGACCACCAGGCCGGAGATCCACAGGTCGGCGCCGACGCCGGGCGAGTGGATCGCGTTGCTCAGCGGCGTGTACGCGAACCAGCCGAAGTCAGCCGCACCACCGGGGGTGATGAAGCCCGCCATCACGATCAGGCCACCGAAGAGGTACAGCCAGTACGAGAAGGCGTTGAGCCGCGGGAACGCCACGTCGGGCGAACCGATCTGCAGCGGCAGGACGAAGTTGGCGAAGCCGAACACGATCGGCGTCGCGTACAGCAGCAGCATCACGGTGCCGTGCATCGTGAAGAGCTGGTTGAACTGTTCCTGCGAGAGGAACTGCATGCCGGGCCGGGCCAGCTCGGTCCGCATCAGCATGGCCATCGCGCCGCCGACCATGAAGAAGGCGAACGAGGTGACCAGGTACATGATGCCGATTTGCTTGTGGTCCGTGGTGCGGAACATCCGCAGCAGGAAGGACCCCTTGACCGCAGTGCGCGTCGGATAAGGACGCGTTGCGATCGGCTGCGGGGCTACGGCCGTCACGGTGCCTCCAGGCCTTGGTGGGACCAGTTCGTTCGGGAAACTCCTGGGGATATTAGACGCAACGGATCAGCTCCGTTCGGGTGGCCCAGGGCCGGTGGCCAGCGGCGTAGCGCACGTCACACGTATCCTGCCGCCGTGCTCCGATTGCTCGCTGTCGCTTCTGTCCTGTTGCTGGCCGCATGCGGCTCTCCCGCCACGCACAACTCCGCGGACGTGGCGTTCGCCCAGGGGATGGTCCCGCACCACGAGCAGGCGCTGGAGATGTCCGACCTGGTCACGTCCCGCACGGACAACCCTCGGGTGGTCGACCTGGCCAAGCGCATCGCGGACGCCCAGAAGCCCGAGATCGACCGCATGAACGGCTGGCTGAAGGCCTGGAACGCGCCCGTGCAGGCGTCGACGCCACATGGCTCACACGGCCACACGGAGTCGCACGGCATGGTCGACCTGGGCAACCTCGCCGACCTGGAGGGCACCGAGTTCGACCGCCAGTGGCTCTCGCTGATGATCCAGCACCACCGCGGCGCCGTGGACATGGCGCAGAAGCACCTCTCGGCCGGCACCGACCCGGAAACGCGCAAGCTCGCCCAGGACGTCGTGAGTCACCAGGAGAAGGAGATCGCCGAAATGGAGTCGCTCCTCCCTCAGGGCTGATGCCAGCCTTCTGCCCGTGAACGCACTTAGCGCCGCGGTCGCGTTGGCAGCCACACACGGCGTGGTCTCGAACGACCCGTTCGTGCTGAAGCAGGGCAGCAACCTGCTCGTGCACCTACGCCCAGCACCGGTCGTAGCGCGCGTTGCCACACGCACGGCCCTAGTGCGTCCTCACGTCTCCGACCACTTCGCCCGCGACCTGGCGTTATCAGCGTTCTTGGACGCACGGGGCGTACCGGTAGTCACGCCCTCTGGTGAGCTGCCCGCAGGACCTCACACGTTCAACGGCCACGTGATGTCGTTCAGCACGTACGTCCCGCACGAGCCCGGTGCACGCCTACCGCGAGAAGACGTCCTCAAGCTCCTACCGGCCCTACACGCCGAACTACGGCACTACGACGGCCCCCTGCCCGTTCGCGGTCCTCTGGACGACGTGGACCACGTCCTGGCCTATCTGGACAGCCGCGGCGCGCCAGACCTAGACAGGTTCCGCACGTGGCGCGACAGGCTGCTCCTCGCCTGGCAAGACCACTACCGCGACGTCCAGCCCCTCCACGGCGACGCACACCCCGGCAACCTGCTGCTCACCCCGTCCGGCCCGGTCTGGAACGACTTCGAGGACGCCTGGCTGGGCCCGCGCGCCTGGGACGTGGCCTGCTCCGCAAACGAAGAAGCCGCCCCACGCGCCGTAGAGATCTACGGCGGTGAAGCGGCTCCTCAGGACGTGGAGTTCCACGTGGAGACACGCACCATGTTCGGCACGCTCTGGGGCGTGCTCATGGAGTGGTCTTAGGCGCGACGCCTGCGCATCACGAACACCAGCGCGACACCAGCGGCAAGAAGCGCGGCACCGAGGCCGAGCATCCAGGCGGACCCGAAACCGGTGGCCGCGAGCTCGTCCTCGTTCGCGACGGGAACGACCGCGGGGGTGGTCGTCGTGGTCGGCGCGACCTCACCGGACGTGGTCGTAGTGGTCGTCGTGGTGGACGAACTGGGGGTCGACGAGTGCGTCACGGTCGACGGCGAGGTGGTCGTCGTGGTCGTGGTCGTCGTCGTGGTGGTCGTGGTCGTCTCCTTGACGCCACAGCCGTACCAGTGGCTGATGTCCGAGCCGTTGCCGTTGTCCTTGAGCGGCGCGCGCAGCTTCTCCCACGGCAGCGGACCGAGCTTGTCCGCGAGGTAGACGTTGAAGACCGGACCGCCCTTGACCACGATGCCCGTGACCTTGAGGTCCGAGAGCACACCGGTGATGTTCAGGTGCAGCTCGTTGTCGCCACCCGTGTAGACGAACTGGTTCGGGTGAATCGTCTGACCCGTGAGCCCACCCACGGTGCACGCCTCGGGGTGGTTGATGTCGACGTTCTTGAGATACGCCGTGGCACGCTCGTCGCCGGAAACCGGTGCGTCGGAGTCGGGCTGGGCGGCGGCGGTGGTCACCAGGGACAGCGCGGCCACAGCGGCCAGGGCGGTCGAGGCGAGCAGACCGGATCGTCTCAGAGGCGTCAGGCGCATCGGGTTACTCCGTGGGGGTTGGCGGATGCGGCGATCTAAGACGATCGACGTCGCCCGAACGGGCTAGATGACGATCAACTTCGTCCTTGTGGCCGATTCGTTATTCCCCTGTGAAGTCGCATCCCCAAACGACCGAACGCCGAGGAACCGGCGAAACCGGTCCTCGGCGTTCGGTGATCAAGCCTCAGTCGTTCTGCGCGACCTCGGCCGGACGCAGGTAGACGGTGGCACCGCCGTTGGGCATGTGCCGGAAGAAGTCAACCTGGTTCACAGGCTGGCCAACCACTGGACCGCCACCTTGTGGCAGGTGGGGGGTGCGCCCGCTGGGCATCGCCGGCGGCATCTGCGGGCGGACTGGCTGGTTCGGGGTCACGTCATCGGATCCTTCTCGAATGGGATGGTGCACCCTCTGGTTCGACGAGCTCCGAGGCGACCAGAGATCTGAGCGCGACGACAAGACGCCGGATCACGGCCTCCTCCGTCTCGTTCCACTCTTCCGCCGCCAAGGCCAGCATGGAAGCTGGAGCTACTTTTTCGCTTTCGCCGCCACGGAACTGGGCTATGACCCAAGTCGCGTCGGTGTCGAGCCAGAAGATGTTCGGGGGGCGGGAAGCCGTTGCGGCCACCGAACGCCCAGACGCCGCGCGGGCGCGCCTCACGCCGGGTACGAGCTGGAGGTGATCGGTCTCCAGAAACTGTTCCGCGAGTGTGTCACCGTCCATCGTGGACGGCATTTCGTCACGACTCGGTGCTGTGCCGCGCAGTGCGTGCAACAGCCAGCGAGCGTCGGAACACAGGTCAGCTTGGTGTTCGACGAGCCACTGGCCGATCTCGGCCGCACGCTCGTGCGCCTTGGGCAGCAGCGACAGAGGGCTGAGTTGCTGGGATTCGCACTGAAGGGCGAACTGGCTGAGCGCCGTGTAGGCATGCCAAGCGGCGTATGCCTGTTCCATCGGCCACTCTACCCGCGACCACGAGTTGACGAAGTGGTCGGCGCGATGCGAGCGGGCGTCGAGAAAGTCACGAGTGACGGCGAAGTCGAAGAACTTGAGATGTGAGCCCTCGTGCACGAGAGCTTCGGCGACTTCCATCGCGGTCGCGGGTTCGTCGATGAGCACCAGACCCGGCATGTACCGGGTCGACGCCGACACGACGCCGCCCGAGGTCTCCGACTTCAGGACGACGAACAGGTCGAGGTGGGCCAGCAGGTCGTCGGACATCTCCGGCGCCAACGCGCGGAACAACTCGACCGCCTCGGCGACCAGTGCCAGGGCCGCGGCGAAGCGCTCGCCGTCCGCCCTCGTCAGGACCTGCGGCTTCGCACCGGCGGGAGCGATGATGCGCAGCGGAGTGGCCAGCTTGGACGTGGCGTCCGAATCGGACACGACGGCGATACCCGCCGCATCGGCCACCTCGATCCGCGCGGCCGCGAACAACGTCTCGCCGTCCAGGTCCTCATGACCGGCGAGCGCACGTCCGAGTTCGTAGCGCACCGCCGGGTGGTCCAGGAGGTTGTCCGACAACCGCGCGCCGGGCGCGTAGATCTCACCGGCGAGCCGGTAGAGCGTGCGCCGCTCGTCGACCAGCACGCCGGCGGGCGCGATGGCCGCATGCATGGCATGCGTACTCGCGACAGTCGGCACAGCCGAACCCATCACCAAAGCCACAACTCCGGTACTTGCCTGCCCCGACGCGAATGCAGCGATGGCGCCACCGCTTCCGGTGGCGCCTTGCTGATGGCGCGAGAGCCTAGCGGTTACCACAGTCACTGTGACAGGTGCCACCCCCAAAATGCCGTTGCCCGTGCTAGTTGGTATTCCCAGCAGCACGGGCAACGGCCTCCCCCTGGGCGGCGGCTAGCCGAACATGATGCTCGTGACGTTGACGAAGCCGACGACGGCGAGCGCGACGACCGACACGGCGATCATCGTCAGCACGGTGCGCCAGCCGATGGCGGTGACGGCGACAGCAACGGCGGCGGCGATTCCTAGTGAGCTCCCTGCAGACATGGTTCTTCCTCCCGACTAGGCGAGTGCGTGTTCCTGGATGTGGGCGGTCCAGGCGCATCGCCATGCTGAAAGTCTGGCCGGTTGTAGGTTGTCTGTCAACGGTCGACGGGTTGCCAGACAAGTTGCAACCAGACTGCAAGAGGCCTACGCTGGACCAATGCCCGCCGACGACGTCCATCTCGGCGAGAGCTGGTCGCTCTCGCCCGATTCGCGACGGCCCCTCCCCGAACTCATCGAGCAGAAGCTCCGGGAGTTGATCGTCGGCAAGACGTTCAAGGCAGGCGACCGCCTCCCCACCGAGCCCGTGCTCGCCGAGAAGCTGGATGTCGCACGCTCCTCCCTTCGCACCGCCCTGCAGCGACTGCAGCTGCAGGGCATCGTGGAGGTGCGCCGCGGCCTCGGCTGGTACGTCCGGCGCACAGACCTCTCGGCGGTCGACGAGCACCTGGAAGGAAGGCTCGCCGCACGGCAGTTCTCCCAGACCGACCTGCTGGAGGCGCGGATCGCGCTCGAGATCACCGCCGCGAGTCTCGCCGCCGCCCGCGCGGACGACGGCGAGCTGGACGAGTTGGCGAAGCTGAGCCGCCGCTACCAGCGCGCCGCCGTGGACGACACCCAGGAGGTGCTGGAATCCGACGAGGAGTTCCACCAGGCACTGGTCCGCGCGTCGCACAACGAACTGCTGGTGCAGATGTACCAGGCACTGGTCCCGGGCCTGCGCGACTGCAGGCGGCACGCCCAGCCCTCACGCGAAGTGCACAACAGGTCGGCGAACGACCACGAACAGGTGGTCTGGTTCCTGCGCAGGCGCGACGAACTCGGTGTGAAGAGCACGCTGACCACGCATCTGCTGGGGCTGTACAACGACCTCGCGAATGACGAGCCCCACGAACGGGCGACACTCAGCACGTTCGTCGGTTTCGACGACGACCCCATGTGGCAACAGGACGAGCGGCGCCGCTGATACGGCGTCCGCCGAAAGGCCCTGGCGCGGATCCCTCATCACTCCCACCATGTATGTCAGGTGGTGGAGTGAGGGGGCGGGCAACGAGTGGTGACGGCACAACCCCGCAGGCGTTGGCGGGCCGTCGCCATCGCAGCCGGCTTCCTGGTCGCCGCCACTGCCGATCTGGCCGCCGTGCTGCTGTGGCACCCGTCCTCCCCCACTGGCCAGTTGCTGCACCAGGTGCTGTTCGTGGCGTGGCCGTTTCCCCTGCTCGTCGCCCTGGTCATCGGTGGCTACGAGCTCTTCCTGCACCGCCGCCTGGTCGCCGAGATCGGTTTGATCTCCGGGCCGAGCATCCTCGCGCACCTGCTGCCGAGCGAGGTGCTCAGAACGTTCCTGTCATCGATCTACGGTGCCAACGACGCGAACCAGGACGTCGTGTCCGGCCTGCTGGGCGGCGAGGGGGTCAACCCGCGCGGCGGCGACCTCACGATCAGCACGAACACCACGGTGAAACTGGAGCTGGAAGGCATCGACAGCGCGGCCTACCACCTGATCACGACGCAGAGCTACCAGTTCCGCCACACCGTGCCGGTCGACCGCTTCGTGCTCTTCGTGACGAGCAGCGTGCTGCTGCGCGACACGATCAGCGCCGCCTGCCGCTATCCGTTGTTCGAGCTCTACTTCGTGCCCGACCAGTCGCAGTTCCTCGACTCGGTCGACGAGATGCTGCACTCGACGCAGATCGCGATCGACTACATCGACCACGACAACAACCGGCGATCGGCGGAACCGAGCCAGATCCCTCCCGTGGAGGTGCGGTTCAACGAGTGGGCCAACTACCTGACGTTCTTCCGGGAGGCCATGGGCGCGCTGCCGAAGTTGAGCCAGCACTCTCACGCGGGTGACCTCCGCATCTTCGAGTGCGACCTGAGCGACATAGCCGACGACCACGTGGTGCGGGCGATCTGCGGGCTGACGATCAACTCGCGCACGGTCCAGAGCACCAGCGACGGCTTCTGCTACTGGCAGTCCCCCTATCCGTCCTACGTGGAACGGATCACCTTCGACGTGCGGCGCCTCGCCGTGGACCACGCTCCCGAGCAGGAGTTCAGCGTCATGCCGTTCACGTTCCGCTCGAACACGCTGCCCGCGCAGTGGCTGAGCGCCGAGGACCTGAGCGACCTCTACGTCCGCTCGTGGGTGCTCCCCGGTCACGGCATCGCACTGCTGTGGCGGGAGACGCGCGACTGATCCGCGTCGGCAGTCAGGGGGACACGTAGACCGTGCCTCCCGTCGGAGCACTGCGGAACCAGTCGACCTGACTGACAGGCCGACTGCCGGGCGCGCGTTGCTCCGGTGACGGCGGAACGCTCGGCGCCGGCGCGACCGGACTCTGCTCAGGGGTCATCGAGATCTCCTCCTGGGTCGAGGCGGCAGTTCGAGGGTAGGTGCGCGTGAGCCACAAAGCGTCGACCGGGCGGGTGAGGCCGAAAGGCCCGAAGTGGCGCGCTTGCAAGCGGACGCAAGAAATTGCGTACACTTGCGCCATGACGCAACGGAGGCTGGCCGAGGTCGCGGCCAAGGTCGGGGTCAGCGAGGCCACCGTCAGCCGGGTGCTGAACGGCAAGCCAGGCGTCTCGGACGCCACCAGGAGTGCCGTGCTCACGGCACTTGACGTGCTGGGTTACGAGAGGCCGACGCAGCTGCGGGGTGAACGGGCCCGGCTGGTCGGGCTCGTGTTGCCCGAGTTGCAGAACCCGATCTTCCCCGCGTTCGCGGACGTCGTGGGCAACGCGCTCGCGCAAAGGGGTTTCACGCCCGTGCTGTGCACGCGGACCGCTGGTGGCGTGACGGAGGCGGAGTACCTGGAGCTGCTGCTCGAGCAGCACGTCAGCGGGATCGTGTTCGCCGGCGGGCTGTACGCGCAGAAGGACGCCAGTCACGGGCACTACCAGCAGATGATGTCCCGCAAACTGCCTGCGGTGCTGGTCAACGCCGCGATAGACGATCTGGCGTTCCCGCGGGTGTCGTGCGACGACTCGGTGGCGGTGGAGCAGGCGTACGGACACCTCACGTCGCTGGGGCACCGGCGGATCGGGGCCGTGCTCGGGCCGCCGGACCACGTGCCGAGCCAGCGCAAGCAGGTCGCCATCGACAAGTGCGGTGGCGCCGATGTCGAGCACGCCATGTTCAGCCTGGAAGGCGGGCAGGCGGCGGCCACGAAGCTCGTGCAGCGCGGCGTTACGGCGATCATCTGCGCCAGCGACCCCCTGGCGTTGGGGGCGATTCGAGCGGTCAGGCGCGCGGGTCTCGACGTGCCGAAGGACGTGTCGATCATCGGGTACGACGACTCCGCGTTCATGACCTGCACTGATCCGCCGCTGACGACTGTGAGGCAGCCGATTGAGGCGATGGGGAGGGCTGCGGTCGAGTTGCTGGCCAACCAGATCTCCGGGAACGCCGTGGCGCCGGACGAGTTGCTGTTCGAGCCGGAGTTGGTGGTGCGGGCGTCCAGCGCGCCGGTGAGGTAACGAACGAAGTCAACTTCTTGCGAGTTTTCGTCTGGATATTGCGTTCAGATGTAACGGGGACTTATGGTCGCCGTCACATCGACGCGCTCGCGAGAAGGGCGGCCCCACCATGAAGAAGTCCGCTGCCGTGCTGATTGGCGGTGTCCTGGCGCTAAGCACCGTCGGCTGTGGGAGCGGTTCCACGACCGAGCCGGGCGGCAAGGTCCAGATCAACATCAACGGTCAGCCGCCGCAGACGCAGGCGTTCGACCGCAAGGTGTTCGACGAGGACGTCGCCGAGTTCGAGGCGGCGAACCCGGACATCGACCTCGTGCCGCACGAGGGGTTCATGGACCCGAAGACGTTCAGCGCCAAACTCGCCGGCGGGCAGCTGGAGGACGTCTTCTACGTCTACTTCACCGACCCCGCGGCGCTCATCGCGCGCAAGCAGGCCGCCGACCTGACGGACTACGTCAAGGACGTGCCGTTCTACGGCGACATCAAGCAGGAGCTCAAGGACGTCTTCACGGTCGACGGCAAGGTCTACGGGCTGCCGACGGCCAACTACACGATGGGCCTGCTCTACAGCCGCACCAACTTCACCAAGGCGGGCCTCGACCCCGACAACCCGCCGAAGACGTGGGACGACGTCCGGACCGCCGCCAAGAAGCTCAAGGACGCCGGTGTCACCGGGTTCGCCGAGTACAGCAAGAGCAACCAGGGCGGCTGGCACTTCACCACGTGGATGAAGTCCGTCGGCGGTGACATCGCGAAGAAGGACGGCGACAAGTACGTCGCCGACTTCAACAACGACAAGGGCAAGGAAGTCCTGCGCAGGCTCAAGGAGATGCGCTGGGACGACAACTCCATGGGCGAGAAGCAGCTCCTGGAGATCGGCGACGTGCAGAACATGATGGGCGCCGGTCAGCTCGGCATGTACCTGGCCGCGCCGGACAACGTCGCCGCGATCGTCAACCAGTTCAAGGGCAAGTACGACGACTACGGCCTGGCCGCGATCCCGGACCAGAAGGGCACCCTGCTCGGCGGCGAGGGGTACATGATCAACCCGAAGGCCACGCCGGACAAGATCAAGGCCGGCCTCAAGTGGATCCAGTGGAAGTACCTGAACCCGGACCGGCTCGAGGGCAACCTGCAGAAGTACAAGGACCGCGGTCAGCCCGTCGGCCTGCCGATCCCGCCGATCGCCGACATCTGGACCGGTGAGCCGCGCAAGAAGCAGGAAGACCTGAAGGCCAAGTACGCCACCATGCCGGTCAAGAACTTCCAGGCCTACGTGGACGGTTCGGAGAAGACCAAGGGCTCGCTCGAACCGCCGCAGGCGCAGCAGGTCTACGCGATCCTCGACAGCGTCGTGCAGGCGACGCTGACCAACAAGGACGCGGACCACGCGGCTCTGCTCAAGGACGCGGAGACCAAGGTCAACGCTGTTCTGGCGCAGGTGAAGTAGGTGCGGCGCCACGTCACCGCGTACGGCTTCCTCAGCCTCGCGCTGGTCGTCTTCGCGATCTTCTCCTGGTGGCCCATCGTGCGCGGGGTGGTCCTGAGTTTCCAGCAGGTCAACTTCGTCACGAGCCCCGACTGGGTGGGCTGGGAGAACTTCGAGCGGCTCTTCGCGGACCCGCTGTTCGGGGTGGCGTGGCGCAACACGCTCTACTTCACGGTTCTGGCTCTCGTCATCGGTTTCGGCGTCCCGTTCCTGACGGCCGTGGTGCTGAACGAGCTGCGCCACGCCAAGGGGTACTTCCGCCTGCTGGTCTACCTGCCGGTGATGTTGCCGCCGGTCGTGACGGCCCTGCTGTGGAAGTGGTTCTACGACCCGGGACCCGGCCTGTTCAACTCCGTCCTCAGAGGACTCGGGCTGCCGACGTCCCAGTGGCTCGACTCCAGCAGCACCAGCATGATCAGCCTCGTCCTGGTGATCACGTGGGCGAACATGGGCAGCGCGACGCTGATCTACCTGGCGGCGCTGCAGACCATCCCCGGTGAGCTGTACGAGGCGGCGGACCTGGACGGCGCCGGGATCGTCAAGAAGGTCTGGCACATCACGATCCCGCAGACCAAGTTCGTGATCCTCATGCTGTTGCTGCTGCAGGTCGTCGCGACCATGCAGATCTTCACCGAGCCGTTCATCATGACCGGCGGCGGACCGGAGGAGTCCACGGTCACCGTGCTGCTCCTGCTCTACCGGTACGCCTTCTACTACAACGACTTCGGCACCGCGAGCGCGCTGAGCCTGATCCTCTTCGCGGTGCTGGGCGTCTTCTCCTTCCTCTACCTCAAGATCACGAAGAAGGCCGACGCATGAGGACTCTCACCAGGGGCACCGGCCCGCTCTACTGGGTCGTCCTCACGGGCACGCTCGTCCTGTTCACCGCGGCGTTCCTGCTACCGCTCGTCTGGGTGCTGCTCGGCGCGTTCAAACCGCCGGCCGAGCTCGCCCAGCAACCACCGACCATCCTGCCGCAGACCTGGGAACCGGGCGCGTACGTCGAGGCCTGGAACTACATGGAGCTCGGCAAGTTCTTCGTCAACACGCTCGTCGTCGCGATCGGCGCGTGGGCCGTGCAGATGGCCGTGATCGTGCCTGCGGCCTACGCCCTGTCCAAGCTCCGGCCGCTGTTCGGCAACGCGATCATGGGCCTCATGCTGGCGACGCTCATGTTGCCCTCGACGGCCGTGCTGGTCCCCGTCTACCTCACGCTCACCGACCTCGACCTGCTGAACAACCCGGCGGGCATCTGGTTGCCGGCCGCGGCGAACGCGCTGAACGTCTACCTGCTCAAGCGCTTCTTCGACCAGATCCCGGAAGAGCTCCTCGAAGCGGCCAGGATCGACGGCGCGAGCACGTGGACGACCCTCGTCCGCGTCGTGCTGCCGATCTCCCGCCCCATCCTCGCCGTCGTGTCGATCTTCGCGGTCGTGGCGGCGTGGAAGGACTTCATCTGGCCGCTGCTCGTGTTCCCAGATCCGGCGAAGCAGACGCTCAGCGTTGCGCTTCAACGCTTCGCACCGGACACACCGATCAACCTCCTGCTCGCGGGCCTCGTGCTGGCGAGCCTGCCGATGGTGGCGCTCTTCCTGGCGTTCCAGCGGCACATCCTCGCGGGGCTCACCGCGGGCGGCGTAAAAGGGTGAAAGGACACCAGTTGACTTCCTCCCCCTCGTGACCGAAGGGAATTCCTACAGCTCACGCCGAAGGGTTTTCTGCTTCGTCGCCGACTGCCTGCCCGGAGGATTCCGTTGAGGTCTTACACCGACTCCACAGACTGTCACCGCCAGCCCGGCGGCCAGGATGTTGCGTGCCGCGTTCACGTCCCGGTCATGGGTCGCACCACAGACACAGGTCCACACTCGCGTGTGCAGCGGCATCTCCGCCGCGAGCGCACCGCAGATCGAGCACAGCTTGGACGACGGGAACCAGCGGTCCACGGTGATCACCTCCCGCCCGTACCACTGCGCCTTGTACTCCAGTTGGTGCCGGAACTGCCGCCAGCCCGCATCACTGATCGCTCGGGCCAGACGGCGGTTGCGAACCATGTTCGACACAGCCAGATCCTCGATCACGAGCGTTTGGTTCTCACGCACGAGCCGAGTGCTGATCTTGTGCAGGTAGTCCGCACGCCGGTCGCTGATCCGAGCATGGACACGGGCGCCCTTGACGCGGGCCTTGTCCCGGTTGCTGCTGCCGTTCTGCTTGCGACACAACGCTCGCTGGGCTTTGGCCAGCCGTTGCCGGTCCCGGCGTTCGTGCCTGGGGTTGCCGATCTTCTCGCCGGTCGACAGGACAAGCAGGTGGTCGAGTCCGGCATCGATGCCCACCACCGCTTTGGTGGCAGGCAACGGCTGAACACCAGAGTCTTCACAAAACAGGGACACGAACCAGCGGCCGGCCTTGTCCCGCGAGACGGTCACCGTCGACGGCGTTGCTCTCTCAGGCAGCGGTCGCGACCAGCGGATGTCCAACGGCTCGGCCATCTTCGCCAGGCTCAACCGGCCGTCGTGCCATCGGAACGCCGACCGCGTGTACTCGGCCGAGGCGCGCGACTTCTTCAGCGACTTGAAACGCGGATATCGCGCGCTTCCGATGAAGAAACGGGTGAACGCGTTCTGCAGATGCCGCAACGCCTGCTGCAGCGGCACCGACGACACCTCACGCAGAAAGGCCAGGTGATCAGTGCGCTTCCACGCCGTCAGCAGTGCCGACGTCGCTTCGTAGCCAACCCTCTCCCCGTACTGCTTCCAGGCTTCGGTCCGGGCCTGCAACGCCAGGTTGTACACCTTGCGGACACATCCGAACGTGCGCGACAGCTCTGCTGCCTGCGCCTTGGTCGGATAGAAGCGGTACCGAAAAGCCCGCCTCACCTGCCCGTTCACAGCTCAAAAATTACCGGTACCGGGCGTGACCCTGCCCGCCCGGGTCGCGAACACCGCGTCGCACTGACTGCGGCACGACTGACGGAGGACACCAGATGAGTTGGTGGCGCAACGCATCCATCTACCAGGTCTACCTGCGCAGCTTCGCCGACGGCAACGGAGACGGCATCGGCGACATCGCCGGGCTGCGCGCCAACCTCCAGCACATCGCGAGCCTCGGCTTCGACGCGATCTGGCTGAACCCGTGGTACCCGAGCCCTCTCGCCGACGGCGGTTACGACGTGGCGGACTACCGCGACATCGAGCCGGTGTTCGGGTCGCTCGCCGACGCCGAGAAGCTCATCGCGGACGCGCACGGCCTGGGCATCCGGATCATCATCGACCTCGTCCCGAACCACTGCAGCGACCAGCACCCGTGGTTCAAGGACGGGCTGTGGGACCGCTTCCACATCCGCGAGGGCGACGAGCTCCCGAACGACTGGCAGTCGCGCTTCGGCGGGCCGGCGTGGAGCAGGCTGGAGGACGGGCGCTGGTACCTGCACCTCTACGCGGCCGAGCAGCCGGACTTCAACTGGGAGAACCAGGTCGTCCACGACGAGTTCGAGGACATCCTGCGGTTCTGGCTCGACCGGGGTGTCGACGGCTTCCGCATCGACGTGGCCGACGGCCTGGTCAAGGACTTCAGCCGCCCGAACGCCGACCTGCCGTACTCCGACCAGGACGGCGTGCACGACATCTACCGCCGCTGGCGCGAGATCGTCGACGAGTACGACGGCGACCGCATCCTCGTCGGCGAGATGTGGCTGCCGGACCCGGAGCGGTTCGCGCGGTACCTGCGCCAGGACGAGATGCACAGCGCGTTCAACTTCGACTTCCTGTGCTGCCCCTGGAACGCGCAGGAGCTCAGGAAGGTCGTCGACAGCACGCTGGCCGCGCACGAACCCGTTGGCGCACCCCCGACCTGGGTGCTGTCCAACCACGACGTCACGCGGCACGTGACCCGCTACGGCCGCGAGAAGACGGGTTTCTCCTTCGCCGACCGGCAGCACGGCGCCCCGACCGACTTCGAACTGGGCACGAGGCGGGCACGGGCGGCGATCATGCTCACCGCGGCGCTGCCCGGCGGCGTCTACGTCTACCAGGGCGAGGAACTGGGGCTCTGGGAGGTCGAGGACCTGCCGGACGAGCTGCGCGAGGACCCGGTGTGGCACCGCTCCGGGTTCACCGACCGGGGTCGCGACGGCTGCCGCGTGCCGCTCCCCTGGTCCACGCAGGACGGTCCGAGCTGGTTGCCGCAGCCCGAGAACTGGCAGGACTTCTCGGTCGCGGCCCAGACGGACGACCCTGAATCGATGCTCGCCCTGTACCGGCAGGTGTTCGCGCTGCGGCGCGGCGTCGACGGGGACCTGGAGTGGCTCGACCTCGGTGAGAACGTGCTCGCGTTCAAGCGGGGCGAGCACACCTGCATCGTCAACCTCTCGGACGCGCCGATCGACCTGCCGGGCGTGCCAACGTTGTCAAGCATCCCGCTGGAGGACGGCCGGCTGCCGGCGGACGCGGCGGCCTGGCTGAGGTAACGACGAACCGACAGGTACCGGAGCGGTTGTGGTCGAAAGGTGACCACAACCGCTCCTTCGTTTCTGCCCAGATGGGAGCAAAGCGGGCAGACAAGCACACCGAATCGGGCATGCCCGGTCGGGTCGACCTGCGTGAACACCTCGTCACGCAGTGCGAGCCGGGCGAAAATCGGGCAGGATCTCAGCCAGTTGTGGTGGCGACCACAGTGTTTCAAGGGTGTTTCATCTATGCACGGCCCGAACGGGCAACCCAAGAGCCGAGTGGGCAGGTGACATGCGAGCCGAGGAACGCAAACGGCGCATCCTGGCCAGGGCCCGCGCCGACGGCCGCGTCGACGTGGTGGAGATGGCGCAGGAGCTGCGCGTCGCGCCCGAAACGGTCAGGCGCGACCTGCGCGTGCTCGACGAGCACGGCCTGGTGCGGCGCACGCACGGTGGCGGTGTCCCGGTCGAGAGCGCCGGCTTCGAGACAGGGCTCCGGTTCCGCGCCGGGTCCCACGTCCCGGAGAAGCGGCGGATCGCGAAGGCGGCCGCCGAACGGCTCGACGACGCCGAGACCGTCTTCATCGACGAGGGCTACACGCCGCAGCTCGTCGCGGAGGCGCTGCCCACGACCAACCCGCTCACGATCATCACCGCGTCACTGCCGACCGCGGCGGCGATGTCCGAGCACCCGTCGTGCACCGTCCTGCTGCTGGGCGGGCGCGTCAGGGGCCACACACTGGCCACTGTGGACCACTGGACCACGAGGATGCTCGGCGAGATGGTGATCGACCTCGCCTACATCGGCGCGAACGGCATCTCCCGCGAGCACGGTCTGACCACGCCCGACCCGGCGGTCGGCGCGGTGAAGGCCAAGGCGCTCAGCGCTTCCCGGCGGAAGATCTTCGTCGGGACGCACACCAAGTTCGGCGTCTCCAGCTTCCACCGGTTCGCCGAGGTCTCCGATCTGGAGGCCGTCGTCACCGACTCGGGCCTCACCACGCACGAGGCCCACCGCTACACGTTGCTAGGCCCCAAGGTCATCAGAGCCTGACCCCGCCCTCACCCTTTGGGCGCGATCACATCCCCCGTCTTCAGCGCGCCCAAAAACCCTTGAAAGGAACCGACGATGTCGTCGATTCGCACACTCGGAGCCGCTACCGCTGTGTTGCTACTGGCTTCCGCCTGCTCCGGCGCAGGTGGTGGGGGCGGTGGTGAGAACTCGCTGAACGTCCTGATGGTGAACAACCCGCAGATGCAGGACCTGCAGAAGCTCACCGCGGACAACTTCACCAAGGAGACGGGCATCAAGGTGAACTTCACCGTGCTGCCCGAGAACGACGTCCGCGACAAGATCAGCCAGGACTTCTCCAGCCAGGCCGGGCAGTACGACGTCGCGACGATCTCCAACTACGAGACGCCGATGTACGCCAAGAACGGCTGGCTCGCGCCGATGGACGACTTCGTGTCCAAGGACAGCGGCTTCGACCAGGCCGACATCCTGGAGCCGATCCGCCAGTCGCTGACCGCCGCGGACGGCAAGGTCTACGCGCAGCCGTTCTACGGCGAGTCGTCGTTCCTCATGTACCGCAAGGACATCTTCGAGGCCAAGGGCGTGACGCTGCCCGAGAAGCCGACCTGGCAGCAGGTCGCCGAGGCGGCGCAGAAGGTCGCGACGCCCGAGGTCCGCGGCATCTGCCTGCGCGGCCAGCCGGGCTGGGGCCAGGTCATGGCGCCGCTCACGACGGTCGTGAACACCTTCGGCGGCACGTGGTTCACCAAGGACTGGCAGGCGCAGGTCAACGCGCCGGAGTTCAAGGAGGCCACCAAGTTCTACGTGGACCTCGTCCGCAACTACGGTGAGAACGGCGCCCCGCAGGCCGGCTTCGCTGAGTGCCTCAACAACATGACGCAGGGCAAGGTCGCGATGTGGTACGACGCCACGGTCGCCGCCGGTCTGCTGGAAGCCGCCGACTCCCCCATCAAGGGCAAGCTCGGCTTCACCCAGGCGCCGGTCGTGAAGACCGACAGCTCCGGCTGGCTCTACACCTGGGCGTTCGGCATCCAGAAGGCGTCGAAGAAGCAGGACAACGCCTGGAAGTTCATCTCGTGGGCGTCCGGCAAGGGCTACGAGGAGCTCGTCGGCAAGAACCTCGGCTGGAGCAAGCTCCCCGACGGCAAGCGTTCCTCGACCTACCAGCGCGCCGAGTACAAGCAGTCCTCCGGCAGCTTCTCCGCGATGGCCGAGGCCGCGATCAAGAGCGCGAAGCCGCTCAACCCCGGTGTGCAGGAACGTCCGGCGCCCGGCATCCAGTTCGTCGGCATCCCCGAGTTCACCGACCTCGGCACCCAGGTGTCGCAGCAGATCAGCTCCGCGATCGCGGGTGCGGTGACGGTGGACCAGGCTCTGGACAACGGTCAGGGACTCGCCGAGAAGGTCGCGGCGAAGTACAAGGGACAGTGACATGGCAGTCCTGACTCGTGAGGAGCGGCCGGTGGACAACCGGCCGCCCCCGGTCCCCCGGAAGAACTACTCGAAGTGGGCTCGGCGGGCACCCCTGCTGCCCGCGCTCATCTTCCTGATCATCGTGACGCAGCTGCCGTTCGTGGCGACGCTCGTCATCTCGTTCATGAAGTGGAACTCGCTCGACCCCACCAACCGCGGGTTCGCCGGGTTCGACAACTACGTCAACGTGTTCACCGACCCGGACCTGCGGTCCTCGGTGGTCAACACGATCGTGCTCACCGCGTCGGTCGTGATCATCAGCCTGGTTCTCGGGCTGGGGCTCGCGCTGCTGCTGGACAAGAAGTTCGCGGGTCGCGGGTTCGTCCGCACCCTGCTGATCGCGCCGTTCCTCGTGGTCCCGGTGGCGGCGGCGCTGATCTGGAAGCACGTGCTCTACAACCCGGAGTACGGCCTGTTCAACGGCATCCTGAACTGGCTGGGCTTCGACGCCCAGCCGGACTGGATCTCGAACATGCCGATGACCGCGGTCGTGCTGTCGCTGGTGTGGCAGTGGACGCCGTTCATGATGCTGATCCTGCTGGCGGGCCTGCAGTCCAAGCCGATCGAACCCGTCGAGGCGGCCACGATCGACGGCGCGTCGTCGTTCCAGATCTTCAAGTACCTGACCTTCCCGCACCTGCGCCAGTACCTGGAGCTCGGTGGGCTGCTCGGGTCGATCTACATCGTGCAGAACTTCGACGCGGTCTTCACGATCACGTCCGGCGGTCTGGGCACGGCGAACCTGCCGTACATGATCTACCAGACCTTCTACCAGGCCCACGAGTACGGCGAGGCCTCCGCGGCCGGCGTCATCGTGGTGGCGGGGTCGATCATCATCGCGACCTTCGCGTTGCGCACGGTGTCCTCGCTGTTCAAGGAGGAGAAGCGATGACCGCCCGATTGGTCAAACACGGCTGGGGTGTGCTCGCCTGGCTCGCGGGCATCGTCTTCTTCGCGCCGGTGGCGTGGATGTTCCTGACGTCGCTGCACAGCGAGTCGGACGCGGCGACGAACCCGCCGTCGCTGCTCGCGCCGATCACGTTCGACGGCTACGCGGAGTTCTTCGACTCGGGGGCGTGGCCGCCGCTGATCAACTCGTTCAGCGCCTCGATCGGATCGACGATCATCGTGCTGCTGCTGGCGATCCCGGCCGCGTACGCGTTGTCGATCAAGCCGGTGGAGAAGTGGACGGACGTCCTGTTCTTCTTCCTCTCCACCAAGATGATGCCGGTCGTCGCGGCGCTGCTGCCGATCTACCTGATCGCGCAGTTCTCCGGGATGCTCGACAACATCTCGTTCCTCACGCTGCTGTACTGCTCGATGAACCTGCCGATCGCGGTGTGGCTCATGCGGTCGTTCCTGTCCGAGGTCCCCAAGGAGATCCTCGAGGCGGCCTCGATCGACGGCGCCGGGCTGCTCACGATCCTGCGCCGGGTGGTCGCCCCGATCGCCATGCCGGGCATCGCGGCGACGGCGTTGATCTGCTTCATCTTCAGCTGGAACGAATTGCTCTTCGCACGGGTGCTGACCGGTGTCGTCGCCGGCACCGCCCCCGTGTACCTCACCGGGTTCGTCACCTCCCAGGGCCTGTTCCTGGCCAAGGTGTGCGCGGCCGCGGTCGTGGTGTCTCTGCCGGTGCTCATCGCCGGGTTCGCCGCCCAGGACAAGCTCGTCCAGGGCCTTTCGTTGGGAGCGGTCAAGTGAAAGCAGCAGTGATCACCGGCGTCGGGTCCGTCGAAGTGACCACTGTGGACGACCCCACGTGCGGTCCGCGCGAGGTCGTCGTCAAGGTGGCGGCCTGCGGGTTGTGCGGCACGGACCTGCACATCCTGCAGGGCGAGTTCGCTCCCACCCTGCCGGTCGTGCCCGGTCACGAGTTCGCGGGCACGATCGTCGAGATCGGGTCGCAGGTGAACGAGGTCAAGGTCGGCGACCGCGTCGCCGTCGACCCGTCGCTCTACTGCTACGAGTGCCGGATGTGCCGCAACGGCATGAACAACCTCTGCGAGCGCTGGGCCGCCATCGGCGTCACGACGGCCGGTGGCGCGGCGGAGTTCGCGGTGGCTCCTGTCGCGAACTGTGTGAAGCTGCCCGACCACGTGCGGCTCGAGGACGCGGCGCTGATCGAGCCGCTGTCGTGCGCGGTGCGCGGCTACGACGTGCTGCTGCGGTCGAAGATGGCGCAGCGGGTGCTGATCTACGGCTCGGGCACGATGGGCCTGATGATGTTGCAGCTCGGCAAGCTGACCGGCGCGTCGTCGATCGAGGTCGTGGACCTCAACGAGGAGCGCCTCAAGACCGCCGTGCAGCTCGGCGTCACGGGCGTCGCGACGTCGGCGGACGAACTGGACCGGCCGCAGGGCTGGGACGTCGTCATCGACGCCACCGGCAACGAGAAGGCCATCCAGGACGGCATCAACCGGGTCGCCAAGGGGGGCACGTTCCTCCAGTTCGGCGTCTCGGACTACTCCGCCCGCGTGACCATCGAGCCGTACAAGATCTACAACCAGGAGATCACCATCACCGGCTCGATGGCGGTGCTGCACTCGTTCGAACGGGCGGCGGACCTGTTCGCGACCGGAGTACTGGACCCCGAGATCTTCATCAGTGACCGGGTGCCGCTGGACGACTACGCAGGGGCGTTGGACCAGTTCAAGGCAGGTGTGGGCCGCAAGATCCAGGTCCTGCCGTGACCTGATCCGAGAAAGTTCTCAGAAGTTCGCGGGCACTCGTGTATCCAGACGAGTGCCCGCGACTCTTTCCGGACATGTCGAAGTCCCGGCAGAACGTCGAAGTACCGCCGTACTTCTCCCACATGTCCGACGAAGAGCTCCTCGCCTGGTACGCGGAGCTTCAGGCGCGCGCGATGAACGCGCCGCCTGGGGACGTCGATTTCGACCACGCCCACCAGCCGGCCCAGCCGGTCACGGTCGAAGTGCTGCGCCAGCGGATCATGACGTTCCAGGGCTGGCCGGGAGGCCTCACGACCCAGGACGCCGGTTCTCCGTTCCACAACCTGTGGCACTGGCTCAGCGACTGACGCGGCGCGAGGTCACCCTCGCCCGCGTCATTGGTGCGTTGGTGGCCGTGTGTGTGCTCTACGCCGTCGTGCACACCGCGGTCACCGGCGCCGTCTCCCATCCGCGGAACTGGCTCGTCGCGTTCGCCTGCACCCTGCTCGGCGTGCGGGTGATCGGCCACGTCCGCAGGTCACCCGTCGGGTGGCTGCTGCTCGTCATGGGCGTGTTCGGCGGCATCGCCGTCGCGGCTGCGGGGCAGCCGGAAGACCACCCGGCCCGTTGGGTCGAGGCATGGGTCTGGTGGCCCACGTACGCGCTGTTGCCCGCCGTGGCACTCGTGTTCCCGAACGGCAAGCCGTTGAGCAACCGCTGGTGGGTCGCTATCGGTGCGTCGTTGTTCAGTGCTGTCTTCGGCACCATCGGCATCGCGTGGGCGTCGTGGGGCGATCCCGCGTCGTTCTGGATGAGCGAAGGCGGCGGGTTCGCGAAGACGATCACGCTCGTCGCCGTGCTCGCGGCCGGGATCTCGGTGCTCGCGGCCGTGGTGTCGCTCGCCCTGCGGTGGCGGAGGGCCGAGGGGGACGAACGCCGGTTGCTCGTGTGGGCGTTCGCGCTGCTGACGCTGGCCGGCGTGGCGACGGTCGTGGAGACGACGGACGGCCACATCGCGTGGATCGTCGGTGTGCTGGCGTTTCCTGCTGCTGCGGTCATCGCCATCGTGCGGTACGGCCTATACGACATCAGCCTGCTCATCCACCGGTCGTTGCTCTACGGCTCGTTGACGGTCGTCTTGCTGTTGGTCTACCTCGGCGTGATGGTCGGCGCGGGTGAGTTGCTGACGGACGACACCGAGGTGATCGGCGTTGTGGCGGCGGGACTGGCGTTCGCGCCGATCCGCTCCTGGTTGCAGCGCAGGCTCGACCTGTGGCTCTACGGCCAGCGTTCCGATCCTTATGCCGCGTTGTCGTTGTTGAGCGAGAAGCTCGAACGGTCGCAGGACGTGCTTCCGACCGTGGCCGCCACAGTCGCCGAGTCGTTGAAACTGCCGTACGTCGCCATCCGCGGTGGGTCGGTGCTGGCCGAGCACGGACGTAGTCGCGGGTGGCCGCAGTTGCGCTTTCCCATGACGTACCGGGGTTCCGCCGTCGGCGACCTCGTCGTCGAACCGCGCGCCCCCGACGAACGGCTGACCGACCGCGAGCTGAGCCTGCTCGTCGACCTCGCCCGTTCGACGGCCCCAGCGGCACAGTCCATCAAGCTGACCGCCGATCTGCAGCTCGCCCGCGAACGGCTCGTGCGGGCGCGCGAGGAGGAACGGCTGCGGCTTCGCCGCGACCTGCACGACGGCGTCGGTCCGGCGCTGGTCGGGATCCGGTTGCAGCTCAAGGCGTTGCGGCGCTCGATGGGCGACGCGCTCGACCCCGTGCTCGCCGACGTGGACTCGACCGCCGTCGAGGTGCGCAGCCTCGTGGACGGGCTGCGGCCGCCGATCCTCGACCAGGGCCTGGCGCTGGCCGTGCGCGACGAGGCCGCGCGGTTCGCCGGTGAGCTGGACGTGCGGGTCGAGGCCGAGCAGATCGACGGGCTGTCCGCCGCGGTCGAGGTCGCGGCCTACCGGATCGTGGCGGAGGCGCTAACCAACACCGCACGCCACTCCGGCGCGTCGACCTGCGCGATCACCGTGCGGGCCGACGGCGACCTGGTCGTGGAGATCGTGGACGACGGACGTGGTGTCGCCGCCGGTTCCAAGCCGGGCGTAGGTCTCGACTCGATGCGTGAACGGTGCGCGGAGCTGGGTGGATCGTGCACAGTGGGACCCGCGGAACCACACGGCACCAGGGTGGTGGCGCGGATCCCGTTGGAGGCCCAGTGACGCGCGTTGTCATCGCGGACGACCACCCGGTGTTCCGGCGCGGGCTGAAGGCGTTGCTGGACGGCGAGGACGGCATCTCCGTCGTGGGCGACGCCGCCGACGGGCAGGAGGCCGTGCGCGTCGTCCTGGACCTCGAACCGGACGTCGTCGTGATGGACCTGCACATGCCCGTGCTCGGCGGTGTGGAGGCGGCGAAGCAGATCTTGGACGTGCTGCCGTCCGTCGGTGTCCTCGTGCTGACCATGCACGAGGACGACGAACTCGTGTTCGCGGCGATGAAGGCCGGTGCCCGCGGCTACCTGGTCAAGACGACCGACGACGACGAGATCGTCCGCGCCGTGCAGGCGATAGGAGCCGGCGAGGCGATCTTCAGCGCCACCATCGCCCAGCGGATGATGGGCTACTTCACCGCGATCTCGTCCACCAAGGCCGTGCTGTTCCCGCAGCTCACCGACCGCGAACGGGACGTGCTGGAGCTGATGGCGTCCGGCCTCGACAACCCGTCCATCGCGCACCGGCTCTCGCTGTCGGGCAAGACCGTCCGCAACCGCGTCTCGGCGATCTTCACCAAGCTCCAGGTGGCCGACCGCGCGCAGGCCATCGTGCGTGCTCGCGAGGCGGGACTCGGAAGTCCCTCGTAGATCGGGACACCAGTCACCTGACGGCGGGACACCTCCTTCGTTTGGATCGGCGTATCCGCCGAAGGGGGCCCGATGGACATCACCTGGGACGTCGCACACGCGCGGCTCAGCCACGACCGAATGCTGCACATCGCCAAGGCGCTCATCTCGATGCGCCCCGAGACCGTCACCCTGGGCGGCGGCGAACCGCTCGGCGTGCCCGGCCTGTTCGAGATCGTCGAACTGTTCCGCGCCGCCGGCATCGACGTCGTCCTGCGCACGTCCGGCAAGTCGCTGCACCCGTCGATGGTGCGGACATTGCTGCTGTCGTGCTCGCGCATCGAGGTGTGCGCGATGGCGTTCACGCACGCCATGCACGCGTTGCACCTGCTGGACATCGGCGCCGCGAAGCTGGACCGGCACGCGGTGTTCGGGCTCGACGCCACCGGCATCCGGCGCGGGTTCGACCGGCTGGAGGACTTCTGCGCCACGACGGCGTTCGAGATGCCCCGGCTGGCGTTCATCGCGTTCAGCGACACGATCGGCTCGGACCACGCGCAGTACCTGCAGTCGCTCGCACCTCAGACCGTGCGGGTGACCGTGGAGACCGCCGACACGTCGGTGGTCAGAGCGAGTTGAGCAGGGCGCGCCAGGCAGAGGTGGAGAACGCGAGTACGTCGTCGCTCGCGTTCTTCGTGTCGCGGACGAGGACGTCGTGGGACGCCGACACCTCGACGCAACTGCTGCCGCTGCCACCGCTGCTGTAGCTGCTCTTATGCCAAGTCCGTTCGGCCGACATGAGGATCCTCTCGAAGTCCGCTGACGTAGTCCGCCAGCAATCGCTTCGATTGTTCCGCATCCAACGCGACGGCATCCAGGCGTTCGAAGAGCCTCCTGGTGCGCGCGACCACGAGGCTGCTCTGCGCGTACACCTCCGCCGTGTCGGAGTCGCTGTAGACGACCGGAGCCGCCTTCCCGAACTCGTACAGCGTGACGGCGGAGCGGAATTGGGCGAGGTGGGCCGGCACGATCCGGAGGATGTGAGTGTTGAAGAGCAGACGCAGGTACTGGTCTTCGCGCAGCGCGGCGTCACCCAGCCGCATCCGCAACGCGAGTTCGTGGAGGTAGAAGGTGCATTCGGGGCGGTTGCGCCGCCTCAGGACCGCCTGCCGTTCGATGCGCGCCTGGACGAACTTCTCGATGTCCTCCGGGAGCTCGATCTGGCTGTCCACGAATAGCTCGCGCGCGTAGGACTCCGTCTGCAACAGGCCGTGCACCGTCAGGATGTCGAACGAGACGATCTTGGTCGCCATCGCCTCCATCATCGCGAGCGTGCGCAGGTTGTCCGGCAGCTGGGCGAAGAAGAGGTCGAAGGCGTTGTAGTAGCGGCTGCGGAACTCGTTGGCGAACTCGATGTTCTTGCCGCACGTCGCGAGGTACTGCACGAGGTCGACCTCGCTCGCCCGCACCTTGCCGAGCTCGATGTCGGACACCTTGCTCGGGTCCCACCCCAGTTGAACGGCCATCGCGCGGCCGTTGAACTGCGTGGACGTCTCCCTGAGGTGGCGTAGCTCGTCACCGAGATCCCGGCTGTACGGGGTGGACATGATCGCGGTCATGCCCAACGACGGTATGGCTTGGATTCGGTCCATGCCACTGGCTCATTCGGGTGAAAATGAGCTAGAAAACACCGCCCCGAGCAGCGAAAACGTCCCCGATAGGCTGCATAGTGCCGAGGGCGAGACGCAGCAGCACGCGCGCCTTGCGGGGACACAGCCAGCCCGCCATCACCACGCCGCGCTTGATCAGGTCCGACTCGGACCCGACGAACCCGTACGTGCCCTCGAACGTCGTCCCCGCGCCCGTCCGCGACGCCACCACGACGGGGAACCGGGCCCGGGAGATCGCCTCGGCCATGCCCTCCGACACGTGGCCCACGCCCGTCGCCGCGACCACGACCCCCTTGACGTCGAGCCAGTCGAGGATCGCGCCGTCATCGTCCACAGTGGCCTCGACGAGTGGAACCGGTGGCGTGTCGAGGGGTCTGGGCAACGCCGGCAGCCGGTGCGCCGGGTGGAAGTAACGCGGGGTGCCCTCGACGACCAGGCCGAGGGGGCCGGGGTAGGACTGGAAGGCGTTCATCAAGCTGCTGTGGGACTTCCTGACCCACCTGGCGGCGTGGACCTCGTCGTTCAGCACGAGCAGCGCGCCGCGACCGCGTGAGTTCTGCGCCGCGGCGACGGAGACGGCGGCGGCGAGGCTCGCGGGGCCGTCCGCGCCGGAGAGTCCCGGGTGGCGCATGGCGCCGGTGACGACGACCGGTTCCTCGTGCGGCCACAGGCAGTCGAAGAAGTACGCGGTCTCTTCGAGGGTGTCGGTGCCCTGGACGACCACGACGCCACTCGCGCCGTTCGACACCTGCTCGTTCGCCCAGTCGAAGGCTTCGAGGAGGGTGGCGAAGGTGAGCGAGGCGCCGGGGATCGTGGCGAGGGTGGCGATCTCGCCGACTTCGAGGCCCTGGACGAGGTCGCGTGCGCCCAGGGTCGGTGACACCGCACCGGAGCCCGTCATCGTGATCGTGCCGCCGAGCGATGCCACCGCCACCTGTGAGCTCATGGGCTCACTCTAGGGTCACTGGCGCCAGTACGTGATGTTGCGGAAACGGGCCTCCGCGCGGCCGCTGCCGTGGTGGTAGACGCCGTTCTTGAAGTAGCGCGTGGCCGGGCCTTCGTCCTGGTGCGTCAGTTTCAGGGCGCCGTTGTAATAGGTCTTCACGGTGCCCCTGCCGCCCGCGACGGCGGTGTGTTCGACACGAATCTTGAACCACTTGTTGTAAATGCCCGTCGCGACGACCTGATTGCTGTCCTTGCGCAGGGTGCCGCCGTTGATGTTGGCGACGTTGAGCATCACGTCGGTGGCGCGGGTGCCGCTCGGCCGGCTGCCGCGCAGGATCTGCACGACCGTCGGGCCGCTGACGCCGGCCGGGATGTAGATCTCGCCCTCCCAGGCGCGCGACCCGCTCGAGTACTCCTGGTTGAAGCGGAGCTCGGTGCGCGGATCCGTGGGGCTGCCCTGGGTGTGCGGCTGGTCGTAGTCGTACACCCACATGGTGTGGACGCCGCCCTCGAACTTGTACCTCGCGCTGGTGGCGAGGTTGTAGGGCTTCTGGACGGTGTAGGTGTACGGGGCGCTGACCCACTGGGCGGACGGCGGCTGAGCGAGGGCCTGAGCCGCCGGGGCCACGAGCAGGGGTGCGGTCAGCGCGAGGGCGAGCACGGAGCGTCGTGTGTGGAGTGCAGGGGTTTCCACGGTGAATCCCTCCGACCTTCGATAAGTGGTCTGTACCACTTTGGGGTCGAGGGCGGAGGGAATCAACACTTGTCCGAAATTCCGGAACAATGTTCAGGTGGAGGAACTTTTCACATTCCTGAACGCAGCTCGTCGAAAGTCGGGAACTTCGTCGCGATGTCGCTGCCGGTGAAGTTGCCGATCCACCCGTCGTCGTCGTGGAAGAACCGCACCGACACGTAGTCCGGTTCCGTGCCCATGTCGAACCAGTGCGTGGTGTTCGCCGGAACGCTCAGCAGGTCGCCCGCGGTGCAGAACACCGCGTACACCTTGTCGCCGATGTGCAGGTAGAAAACGCCCGCGCCACGGGCGAAGTAGCGGTCCTCGTCGTCGTCGTGCGTGTGCTCGGCGAGGAACTTGTTGCGGAACTCGACGGCCTTCGCGCGGTACTCGTCCGTGTCGGCCGGGGTCATCTCCATCGCGTCGACGTAGCCGTAGCCCTCGGTCTCGCTGACGCGGGCGATGTCGGCTTCGAAGACCTGCAAGGCGTTCTCGGCGGTCACACCGTCCACAACGGACCAGCGGCTGAAGCGCACGCCGTGCTCCTTGAGCGTGGTGGCGATCTCCTCGGCGTCGGTGGTGCGCAGGACGGTCTCCTCGGGGCCGGTTTCCGGCCACACCGTCAGCAGCGTCATGAGTGCCTCCCCGTAAAGATGTCTCGCGTCTCCACTTTGAAGCGCAGCAACCACTCCAGGCATTCCAGCCGGTGCCGGGCCTGCACCAGGTCGTCACCCCAGACGTACACGCCGTGCCGTGCGACGAGCAGCGCCGGCACCTTCGGGTCGAAGCCCTTCTCGAAGGCGTCGCCCAACTCGGCCATGTCCTGCGAGTTGCGGACGACCGGGATCACGACCTCCTCGTGGTCGTACCGGCCGAAACCCTTGAGCATCTCCAGGTCCTTGAGCACCACGCCGTTCGGCCAGTGCTCCGCCGCCACGACCGGTGCCAGGGCGTGGACGTGCACCACGGCACCGGCTCCGGCCACCGCGGCGATCCGCGCGTGCAGGCCGGCCTCGGCGGACGGGACCTTGTCGCTGTCCACGGCGTTGCCGTCGACGTCGATGACCACGCTGTCCTCAGCGGTGATCTCGCCCTTGTCGACGCCGCTGACCGTGACCGCGAGCCGCAGCGGATCCCGTTGCAGGACAACGGAGAGGTTGCCCGACGTGCCGCGCATCCAGCCCATCTGCGCGTAGCGGACGCACTCGCGCGCGAGCTCCGCGGTCATGAGAGTTCCCAGACGGTCGGGTGGGGCGTGAAGTCGGCGTTGCCGTACGGCTCGCCGGCGCGGGCGACGCCGACCGTCTTCCAGCCCGCCTCCTGCGCGGCGTGCAACTCGGCCGGCACGTCGCTGTAGAAGGTGATGTCGTCGCTCTGCAGCGTCTCGGCGATCTTGTGGTACGACGCGGCCTCGCGCTTCGGGCCCGCGTTGACCGTGTCGAAGTGGTGCTCCAGCAACGGGGTCAGGTCGCCGTCGGTGGTGTGCTGGAAGAACGCGATCTGGCCCGCTACGGAGCCGCTCGAGAAGATCGCGAGCTTCACGCCGTCGCCGTGCCACTTGCGGATGGCGGGGACGACGTCCGGGAAGAACTCCGCCACCAGGTCGCCCTGCGCGTAGCCCTGCTGCCAGATGAGGCCCTGCAACGTCTTCAGGGGCGTGACCTTCTGGTCGGCGTCCATCCAGTCGTGCAGCGCCTTGACGACGTCGTCGTGCCCACTGAGCTCCTTGATCTGCCGCACGGCGTCGGCGACCACCGGGTCGTCACCGTGCTGCTCGATCCACGGCCCGAGGCGCGGGCGCGCGTAGTCGTAGAGGACGACCAGCACCTGGTCCGTCGCGCTCAGCGTGCCCTCGATGTCGAGCACGACCCACTTGCTCACCGCTGTTCTCCCTCGTAGTACTTGTCGAGCTCGCCGGCCTGGTAGACGCCCCGGTCCGTCACCACGTCCGTGACGAAGCGCGGTGGCGTCACGTCGAACGCCGGGTAGTGGCCCTTCACCCTCGGCGTGGCGCTCGGGGTGCCCAGCACCTGCAGCACCTCGGCGCCGTCGCGGAACTCGATCTCCACGTGGTCCGTCGTGGGTGCGAGCCGGTCGGGTGCCTGCACTTGGGCGTGGAACGGTACTCCGAACGCGTGCGCCGCCACGGCGAGGCCCAGTGTGCCGACCTTGTTGACGACGTGCCCGTCCATGGTGACGCGGTCGGCCGCCGTGACCAACGCGTCGACCTCACCGCTTTGCAGCACGGCGGCGCCCATGCCGTCCGTGATGAGCGTGGTGTCGACGCCCATCTCGATCAACGTCTCCGCCGTCAGCCGGGCTCCCTGCAGGTAGGGCCTGGTCTCGGTGCAGAAGAACCGGAGCGTCTTGCCCTGCCGCTGGGCCGCTCTGACCGTTTCGGTCAGGTAGAGGTCGGCCCAGCAGTGCGTCATCACGGTGGCGTTGTCCGGCAAGAGGTTCGCGGTGTGCTCGCCGAGCGCCTGGCTCTTGGCGCGGTAGCGGCGGTCGCCCTCCTGCGCGCCTTCGAGTGCGCCGGCGACGTCCTGGGAGGCGTCCACGTGCTCCAGCACGACCTGGGTGGCCTTGCGCAGCGCGTTGTTGGTGCGCCTGGTGTTCTCGAGCAGGCGTGCGGTCTCGGCGAGCTCGTCGCGGGCTTCGGCGAACGGGCGTGCTTCGAGCGTGCGGGCCTTGAGCACCATGCCGTAGAGGGCCGCGAAGTACGGGCCCGAGGACTGGGTGACCATGTCCTCGATGGCCCGTGCGACGTCCTCGGCCGTGCGGCAGAGCACCCACTCGCGTTCGAACGGGAACCGGCGGCGGTCGAGGATCAGCACGCCGTCGTCGGTGAGCCGCACCGAGTCGGCGAGGACCGGCTGCATCAGCTGTACCCGGTGTGGGCGGGGCGCGCGCCGGTCAGGAAGTGCTCGCCGACCTCGCGGGCCTTGTAGACGACCGGGTCGTGCAGCGTGAGCGTGCGGGCGTTGCGCCAGAAGCGGTCCACGCCGTACTTGGCGGCCGTGCCGCGGGCACCGACCTGCTCGAAGATGCGGCTGGTGACCTCGTTGACGAGCTTGGTGCTGACGACCTTGGCCTCGGAGATGGTCACCGCGACCTCGCCGCGCTTGGCGGGCGTGAGGTGCCGGCCCAGCTCGGAGGCCTCCCAGAGCCGGCGGGCGGCCTCGTCGGCGAGCAGCCCGGCGGCCCTCGTCTGCGCCACCATCTCGCCGTAGGCCACGACGGTGTACGGGTCCTCGGTGGCCGCCTCGACGCCGCTGACGAACCACGGGCGGGTCTTCGTGCGGGTGTAGTCGGCGGCCTCGTGCAGCGCGCCCTCGGCGATGGCCACGTAGAGCTGCGCGAGCACGAGCTGGAAGCCGAGGGCGGCGAGGCTGATCCTCGGGTCCTCGTTCGCGGGCTGCACGCCGAGGACCTCGCGGACCGCGACGTTCTCGAAGTTCACCCCACCGGACGCCGTGAGGCGCTGACCGATGTTGTCCCAGTCGTCCAAGTAGGTGATTCCGTCGGCCTTGCCGTCGAGCAGGAAGGTGAGCTTCTCGCCGTTGTCCGTGCGGGTCGCGCTGACCACGAGCCGGTCGGCGACGGCCGCTCCGGTGGCGAAGGTCTTGCGGCCGTTGAGGGTGTAGGAGCCGGTGCCGTCGGGGGTGAGCTCGAGGGCGGCGTCGAGCGGGTTGCTGACGCCCGCCCAGAACTGGTCGTCGTGCACGGTGAAGGGGACGTCGAACAGTCCGCTGCGCCAGATCTGCAGGTAGTGGTACCCGAGGAGGTGTCCGGCGTTGGCGTCGGCGGCGCCGATGATCCGGCCGATCCGCTGCTGCTCGGTCCAGTCGCGGACGTTCAGCAGGCCGCTCTGCCGGAGCAGTTCCACCTCTTTGGTGGGTGGCTGGTTGGCCCGGTCCCTGTCCGCCGCGTCGGACCTGAGCGTCGCCGCAACCTCGTGCGCGACGTCCAGCCAGTTCGACATTCCTGCTCCTCTCGGTGGTACCCGGTCCAACTTACTTCTTCACACCTACGGGCTAACCACGATGTGAGAGAGACCCGTCCCTGGCAGACTGCGCGCGAACCTCGCTCTGGCGGGGGTCCAACATCTAGGGAGCAATCGGTATGGCGCAGGGCACCGTGAAGTGGTTCAACGGCGAGAAGGGCTTCGGATTCATCGCGCAGGACGGCGGCGGTCCGGACGTGTTCGTGCACTACTCGCAGATCTCCGGCTCCGGCTTCAAGTCGCTGGACGAGCAGCAGCGCGTGGAGTTCGAGATCGGGCAGGGTCAGAAGGGACCGCAGGCGCAGGACGTCCGCGTCATCTGATTTCAGCTCTTCGAGGCCCGCTCGGCGTTCTGCCGGGCGGGCTTCTTTTGTGCCCAGACGGATTTTCGGGCCGCTGCGGTTGTGGCGAGCGTTACGGCCAGGAGCAGGGCGCCGCCGTCGGTGACGAGTTCGAACATCCTGTGGAGCGTCTGGTCGGTCACCCGCGCGTGCAGCGCCGTGCCGATCGTAAGGACGATCGAGGCGAGTCCGGTGATGCGCAGCAGCTTCTCCCTCGATGGCTCTCGATGGTGTCCGCGCGAGGCTCGTTGCGGATCGGGGAAGTCCCTTGGAAAGGCCCTGAGCTGGGGTTCCCGGAATTGTCAGACCCGTCTGCCATGGTGACTCCACCAGCTCGTTCGGACCGCTACGAAAGGCTTCGGGTCTCGCCGATGAACCGCCGCACCACGCTCCGCACCCGTCCGCCGCACCGCGCGTCCGCCGCCCTGCCCACCCGTCCGCCGCGCCGGAAGGCGGCCCGGTGACGGCGCGGCGGTGCGTCCGGCACCGCGCAGACGGCCGCCGTTGCTCGGCCTACGCGGTCGTCTGGGACTCGGTTGCCGTCGCCGATCCGGTGGCGTGCCGGGCCCATCTGACGTCCGCCGAAGTCCAGGCGGTTGGGCTTGCTCGGTCTGGTGCGCCTCTGCTGCCCTGGCGGTCGCGGCGCCTCACGCCGTCGAGTCCCACGTCGCACGGGCTGCGGAAGTCGCTCAACAAGGCGGCTTACCTGCTGGCCGTGGAGACCGGGCGGCATCCCGGGGTGGTCAACACCGAGGTGAACGGTGTCATCGGGGTCGAGCGGCGGGTCGAGGCCGACAAGGAGCAGTTGCGGGAGGGGTTGCGGTACGTCGGGGAGCGGTTACGGGCGTTGGGTGGGTCGCGCCTCGGGTCCGGTGGGCTCGGGTCCGGCGGGCGAGACGCCGGTGGACGCTCCGGGTTCGACGGCGAGCCGCCGTTCTGAGCGTGGCTTCGCTCAGGTCCGGTGAACGGGACGCGGGTCGAACCCAGGTGGGCGCCCCGGACGGTTGCCAACGCCGGCGGCACCGGACGCGAGAAAGGCGCCGCCGCCCGCCGGAAAAGGGAAAGGCGCCGCGGCCCGTCGGCCACGACGCCTGTACTTCCCGCCGCGGGATGTCGACGACGAGGGCTCGGCAGCGGAGCTGCGAGCGAGTGGCAACCGAGGGAGTCGAACCCTGCGCGGCTTGTGAAGGCGGCGCCCGAGGTACCGGCCCTAACCCTTCGGTTGGGCGACGGCTGCCGTGGAGTTGTCCTGCCCTCTAGGAGGACGCTGCGACTCGTGGGATACCCACAGTGTTAAACGTCCAAACGCTTGAAGGCGTTTCATGTTTCACTCAGGTGGGTGACCCTGGTCACCGTGCGATACCTCCCTGCCATCGCAGCCCTGCTGCTACTGCCTCTGGTACCCGCCACCGCGCAAGCGGCTCCGGCGGGCACTTTCTACGTCACCAGTGTCCGGACCGGCCTCAACGTCGCCCAGAGCGGCAGTGGACTGGCACTGCACCGCCCCAAGGGAAACGAGGACCGCCAGCAGTGGCGGCTGAGCGACGGGAGGTTCGAGAACACCGACTCGCCGGGTCAGTGCATCACCCGTCAGCTCACCATGGGTTCGTGCTCACAAGGGGATACGGTTCACGAGCCCCGTCAGTTCGGTGATCAGTGGGAAATCTTCGGCCTCGGCGGCGAGACGCGCTGGTACCTCACGCCGGTCACCGCGCAGACCGAGCCGATGCCGCAGGATCCGCGGCTCGACCAGATGACGTTCCTGACGGCCCACAACGCTTACGCGAACGGGGTGGACGGTGGGTTCGCGCCGCCTTTCATCAACCTCGCGAAGAACCAGACGCGTGGCATCGTGCAGCAGCTGAACGACGGTGTTCGCGGGTTCATGCTCGACATCCACCAGACGCCGGACGGCGCGATCCTGTGCCACAACAGCTGTACGCTCGTCAGCAAGCCGGTGGCGCTCAACGTCGACATCCAGCGGATCGTGGACTTCCTCAAGAACAACCGGAGCGAGATCGTCACGGTGTTCCTGGAGGACTACGTCGACGCGAACACGCTCCGGACCGAGCTGCGCAAGGTGCAGGGGCTCCAGGACGTGCTGTACCGGGCCGAGGGTGTTCAGCAGAACGGGTGGCCCAAGCGCAGCGAGCTGCAGGCCGCGAACAAGCGGCTGATCATCTTCACCGACCACGGAAAGGACGGGCGGGAGGACAGCGGTGTGCTCTACCAGAAGGACTGGACCGTCGAGAACTACTGGTCGATGGGTTCGGGGCTCGGCAGTTCCGACTGGTCGTGCTACAGCCGATGGGATGAAAAACCGCTCACCGCGACGGGCTCGTTCCAGCCTTTGTTCGTCATGAACCACTTCCGGGACGTGCCGTTCACGAGCACGGCCACGACGGACAACGGCAAGCTCGCCAACCGGGCGCAGCAGTTCTGCCAGCCCGCGGCCCGCAAGAAGCCGAACTTCCTCGCGGTCGACCACTACCACCTCGGGAACGCGGCGCAGGCCGTGCAGCAGCTCAACGCGTACGTATATAGGCCGTAGCCCAAATCGTGGGAGTTGTACGCTCCGCGCATGGCCTCGATCCTGTTCACGCGCGGAGCGCCCTCTCTCGACATCATCGACCAGGAAGGCCTGCGCGACGCCGCGCAGAAAGCCTTCACGGACGACCCCGGCGGCACCTTCGCGTACGGCACGAGCGTCGGCTACGTGCCGCTGCGCACCTGGCTCGCCGAGCAGCACGGTGTCGAGCCGGAGCAGGTGCTCGTCACCAACGGCTCGATGCAGGCCGACGCATTCCTGTTCGAACTGCTCGTCAACCCCGGTGACGACGTGGTGGTCGAGGCGCCGACCTACGACCGCACGCTGCTGAACCTGCGCCAGCGCGGCGCCAAGATCCACGCCATCGAGCTGGAGACCGACGGCATCAACGTCGACTCGCTCGAGGCGCTGCTGGAGAGCGGGGTGCGCCCGAAGCTCGCGCACATCATCCCGAACTTCCACAACCCGGCCGGCTACACGCTGTCCGAGGCGAAGCGCACGCGCCTGCTCGACCTCGCGGCCAAGTACGACTTCGTGCTGTTCGAGGACGACCCGTACGTCAAGGTGCGGTTCGAGGGCGAGCCCCTGCCGACGATGCTGTCGCAGGACCAGAACGAGAAGGTCGTCTACGCGTCGTCGTTCTCGAAGACCATGGCGCCCGGCATCCGCTGCGGGTACCTGGTGGGCCCGAAGTCCGTGATCAAGGCGATCCAGGACATCGCGACCACCACGTACATCTCGCCGAACATGGTCGCGCAGTCGATCGTGAACTCGTACTGCCGCTCCGGCCAGCTCGAGGAGTCGGTGAAGAACGTCCGCGAAGCGCTGCGCGCCCGCAAGGACGCCCTGGTCGCCGCGCTGCAGCGCGAGCTGCCGGAGGCCGTCTTCACCGCGCCGCAGGGTGGCTACTTCATGTGGGTCGAGCTGCCGGGCGTGTCGATCGACAAGCTCGTGCCGGTCGCCAAGGAGCACGGCGTCGAGTTCGTGAAGGGCTCCGACTTCCTGCTCGAGGGCGGCGACAACGCGCTGCGCCTCGCGTTCTCCGGGGTCACGCCGGAGCAGATCGACGAAGGCATCACGCGCCTCGGCGCGGCCGTTCGAGCGCTCTGACCTGCGCTTCCACGTGCTCCGGCAGCGCCCGTCGCTGCCGGAGCGCCTGGCGCAGCCTGGGCAACGCGACCCGGAACGCCCGCGGGTCCTTGAGCGACTCCGCCACGGCCTTGGTCACCGGCCTGCGCATCCACGCGGTCAGCAGCGCGTTGCGCCGCTCGACGACGTCCGCGCCCGGCGCGCGTCCGGTGGCCGGGTGGTGGTGCGCCACCACGTCCTCGACGTAGCAGAGCGCCCACCCCGCCGCCGCGAGGTCCCACGACAGCAGCGTCTCCTCGCCGCGGAAGAACAACACCGGGCTGAAGCCGCCCACGTCCAGGAACGCCTGCCGCCGCACGATCGCCGAGCAGGCGAGGAACCCCAGCACCGCGGGTCCCGCGACGCCCTGCCCCAGCGGGCTGTCGCGCAGCAGCGGGGTGATCGGGTCGGGAGTCCCGCCTGAGCCCACGAGCGTCTGCGCGGCGATCACCGCCAGGTCCGGGTGCGCGTCGAAGACCTCCTCGGCCCGCTCGACCGCGTCGGGTGCCCACCAGGAGTCGTCGTCGGCGAAGGCCACGAACGGCGTCCGCGCCGCCCGCACGCCGAGGTTGCGCCCGACCGCGCCGAGGTTCACCGCCGACTCCAGCACCAGGACGGCCGGGAACTCCGTGCGCACGCGGGAGACCGTGTCGTCCGAAGAGGCGTTGTCGACCAGGACCACGGGCACCGCGAGCTCGCTGAGGCGCGCGAGCGTGCGCAGCAGGCTGTCCACGCGGTCCCGCGAGACGATGACGACGGTGGTCCGGGGCACACCCGTCGTCTACCCCGAGACAGCCTCCTAACACTTTGACAGTTACTGCCAAAACTTATGGCAGTAACTGTCACTTCGCGCTACCGTGACGCCGTGGACACCTTGACCACGCGCGCCGCGAAGGACCTGCGCACCCGTCTCGCCATCCAGGAGGCGGCCATCGCCCTGTGCCTCGACCAGGGCTTCGCCGCCACGTCGACCAGGGCGATCGCCGACCGCGCGGGCGTCTCCGAGCGGACGTTGTTCCGCACGTTCGGCACCAAGGCCGCGATCTTCTGGTACGACGCGTTCCTCAGCCGCGTCGTCCGCGCGCTCACCCCGGACCCGGATCCCGTTGCGGCACTGGGCAAAGCCGTCCGCACGGCCATCGACACGATCACCCCGGAACAGTGGGCGCTGGAGCTCGGGCGGCGTGCGGTGATCATCCGGGAGCCCGACCTCATCGCGACCGGCACGCAGGAGCTGAACACCGGTGCCGCGCAGATCGCCGCGGTCCTGACGCCTCCGCTCGCCTCGCCCGCCCAGGCCTTCGACCTGGTGCTCTTCGCGCGGTTCGCGGTGGCGGGGATGGGCGCCGTGCCGATCCACGCGGACACGACGCCCGTCGCGTGGGGTGCCGAGCTGGAACGGGTCGTGCACAAGGCGGCCCACGGCGCGCTGGAGCGGTCATGAAGCTGATCACGGATCCGAACACGCTGGCAGGGCTCAGCCACGACGAGGCCGAGTGGGCACCCGCGGGCACGCCGCACGCGGCGTTCCGGCCGGAGTCCACCGAGGACGTGCGGGAGGCGGTCCGGCACTGCGCCGCCAACGGCATCCCGATCGTCCCCAGGGGTGCGGGCACCGGACTGTCCGGTGGGGCCAACGCGGTCGACGGCTGCCTGGTGCTCGACCTCAGCCGCATGGACCAGGTCCTGGAGATCGACCGCGACAACCTGCTCGCCGTGGTGCGGCCGGGTGTCGTGAACGACGACCTGAAGAAAGCCGTTGCCGCGCAGGGACTCTGGTACCCGCCGGACCCGGCCAGCTCGCCGTGGTCGACGATCGGCGGCAACGTCGCGACGAACGCGGGCGGGCTGTGCTGCCTCAAGTACGGCGTGACGCGCGACTACGTGCTCGGTCTCGAAGCGGTCATGGGCGGACCGGTCGCGTACGGCACGGCGGTGCGGCTCGGCCGGCGCACCAGCAAGGGCGTGGCGGGCTACGACCTCACGAGCCTGCTGGTCGGGTCCGAGGGCACGCTCGGTGTCATCACGGAGGTCACCGTCCGGCTGCGGCCGGCGCCGCGTCCGTCCGGCACGGTCGTCGGCGCGTTCGACAGCCTCGTCGCCGCAGGTCGGGCCGTTGCGCTGAGCACCAGCCGCGGCCTGCAGCCCGCCGCGCTGGAGTTGATCGACCGCGCCTGCCTGCAGGCCGTCGAGGACTGGAAGCACCTCGGCATCGAGCCGGACACCGAGGCCATGCTCCTCGCCCGCGCCGAGACCGCGGAGGACGCGGACGGGCTCGTCGCCGCCTTCACCGACGCGGGCGCCGTCTGGACGGAGCGGTCCACCGACTCGACCGAGGCCGAGGCCCTGTTCGCGGCCCGCCGGCTCACCTACCCGGCGCTCGAACGCCTCGGGCCGTTGCTGACCGAGGACGTGTGCGTGCCGCGGTCGGCGGTGCCCGCGATGCTCGCGCACATCGAGGAGATCGGCGCGCGGCACGGCGTCCGGATCGCCACCATCGCGCACGCGGGCGACGGCAACCTGCACCCGTTGCTGATCACCCCGCCCGGTGACGACGCCGCGCGGGTCGCGGCCCAGGCGGCGTTCGAGGACATCATCGACCGGGCGCTGGAGCTCGGCGGCACCGTCACCGGCGAGCACGGCGTGGGCCTGCTCAAACGCGACGGCATGATCCGCGAGCTCGGCCCGGACGCCTGGTCCGTCCAGCGGGCGGTCAAGCAGGCGCTCGACCCCCTGAACCTCTTCAACCCCGGCAAGGCCTGAAGGAGTCCGCGTGTTCGTTCCGGTAGAAGGCGGCGACCTGGCCGTCGAGATCCACGACGGCGACACCCCGCCCGTGCTCGCGATCCACGGTGTCAGCGGCAGCCGCAAGCTGTGGAACTGGGTCGCCGCCCACCAGTTCTCCCTCGTCGCCCCCGACCTGCGCGGTCGCGGTGACAGCCACACCGTTCCCGGCGCCGGGATCAGCCGGCACGCCGACGACATGGTGCGCGTGCTCGACGCCCTGGACCTCACGTCCGTGACGGTGTGTGGCATGTCGATGGGCGGCTACGTGGCCGTGGACCTGGCAGTGCGCTATCCGGAACGGCTGCGCGCGCTCGTGCTCGTGGACGGCGGGCTCCCGATGGCAGCGCACGCCGCGATGACCGACGAACTGCTCACGGCCGCTTTCGCACCACAGGTGGCTGCGCGCGAACGCACGTGGACCGCCGACGAGTACCTGACCGTCCAGGCGACCCTCAACCCGTTGATCGACGCCACCGACCCGTTGATCCGCGACTACTTCGCCCACGACCTGACCGAGGACGGCCACCTCAGGCTGCCGGCGGACACCCTGGTCGCCGACGCCAAGGACGTCATCTTCGGCACCTCGCGCTGGCGGGAGCTCACCGTGCCGACGTGGTTCGTCCACGCCGAGTGGAGCACCGGCCCGGACACCCCGCCCGCCTACACCGTCGAGCAGGCCGCGGCGTTCGCCGCCGCACTGCCCGTGCTGCGCGAGCCCGTGCTGATCAACGAGGTAGACCACGGCGGCACCGTCATGACCAGGGCGGGCGCCGCCGTGACCGGCGAGGTGCTCGCCGACGCCCTGAAGTGACCTGACGCTCCTCCGCTGGACCCGAGCCTGCCCGCGAGTTAGTGTGTACACCAATGATTAGTACACCAAGCATCCCGGAGAACCCGCTCGAACTGGAGCGGCAGGTCTGCTTCGCGCTGGCCGTGGCCAGCCGGACGGTGATCGCGGTCTACCGCCCGATCCTGGAGCCGCTGAACCTCACGCATCCGCAGTACCTCGTGATGCTGGCGCTCTGGGAACGGTCACCGCGCACCGTCAAGGACCTGAGCGCCGCCCTGCAGCTCGACCCCGGCACGCTCAGCCCGCTGCTCAAGCGGCTCGAGGCGATCAGGTACGTCGCGCGGCAGCGGGACAAGGCGGACGAACGCGCGCTCGCCCTCACCCTGACCGAGACGGGTCAGGAGCTGCGGAGCGAGGCGCTCAAGATTCCCTTCAAGGTCGTGGAGCAGCTGGACATGACGTTCGAGGAGCTCGCGCAGCTGAACCAGGTGCTGCACAAGGTGATCGCGAAGGCCACCCGATGAGCGCGGTACCGAACCTCGCGCAGAAGGTCTGGTACTACGCGGGCGGGCGGTTGCCGCAGAAGTACCGCGAGTTCGTCCACGACGACGTGACCGGTCCGAAGTGGCTGTTGCGCTTCACCGTGCGCAGTCTGGTGCAGGTCACACCACTCACAACGGTGATCGCGCTGGCCCTGGTGTTCGGACTGGGATCGCCGTGGCCGCTCGCAATCGCGTGCGGTGGGCTCGGTTTCGTTGTAGGACTGTACTTCGCGCTGTCCTACGCACCTGAAAGTGTGGACCATAGGCTGACGAAATACGGGTACCCGAGGGGCTCGGCGACCCAGGGGCGCCGTGAGCGCAACGCAGCACAGGACCGCGAGAAGCAGGCGAAGTACGACGCGGTCTGGCGGCGATCCGAAGGGTAGAGACCTATGGCCTTGTTGAGCGACCAGTTCGAGTTCACGAGGCCACAGGCGCTCACCCTCACAGCCGGGGTCCTGCAACTCGCGTTCGGCTGGTTCGACCTGTTCGGTTTGGACCCCAACTACCACGTCGTCCAGATCGGAGTCGGCGCACTCGGCGTCGCGATGGCGTGGCGGCACGACCTGGCGCGGATGTACGGACTCCTCCTGCTGCTGGCGTTCGGGACGTTGGCCTTCTCGCTCAGCGACGTGACGGCCGAGAGCTTTCTCGAAGTCAGGACGGCGTTGATCGGCCTCGTGATCACGCTGGCCAGGCCGGCAAAGCGCGTTCAGGACTGACGTCGCGCCCGACCGGGTGCAGCGCGGTCAGTGTCGCGAAGCCCTCGGTCAGCAACGCCGTGTCCGTCCCCGGCGTGAGGGACTCCTCGTTGTAGACGTGCACGAGCTCGACCTCACCGTCGCCCACCTCGTCCACCCGGCTCTGCACCGTGCCGAACCGCGCGAGCTCGGCCCAGCGAAGTCCTTGCACGTCAACGACGTTCGGCACGTTCACCGACAGCGCGGTGGCGGCCGGCAGCTCGAGCAGCACCGGCAGCACGACGCGTACGACCTCGCCCGCCTTGTCCCACAACGGTTCGGGCCCGTCCAACCCGACGTCGAGCGACACCGCCATCGACGTGACGTCGTTGAGCTGCGCGGTCAGCGCCGCGCCCACGGTGCCGGAGTGCAGGACCGCGCGGCCCACGTTCGCGCCGAGGTTCACGCCGGACAGGACCACGTCGGGCTTGCCGCCGAAGCCTCCCCGGCACGCGATCAGCGAGATCAGGCCCGGATGCGCGGCGACCGCGTAGGCCTCGACGTCCAGGCCGGGCAACGTCCGGCGCTCGCTCACCACCCGGCCGGAGTCGCCCAGCGCCGCGACCGACGCGCTGGTACCGCTGGCCTGGGACGCGGGCGCCGCGACGACCACCTCCAGACCGTGGTCGGCGGCGGCCGCGGCGAGCGTCCACAGGCCGGGCGAGTCGATTCCGTCGTCGTTCGTGATCAGCGCACGCATGAGCTCATTCCTCGATCGGCTCCAGTTCCACGCGCTTGCTCAGCTCGCGCACGGCATCTCCCCCGCCACTGCCGAGGCCGTGCCGCGTCACGTTGACGGCTCCCGCCGCCGCGCCGAGCTTCACCGCGTCCGTCAACGACATACCCAGCGCGAGGCCCGCCGAAATCCCCGCGGTCATGGAGTCGCCGGCGCCGCGCGTGTCGACGGGCTCCAGCTTCGGCATCCGCACGAGGTACAGCTCGTCCTCCAGCAGCGCCAACGCCGGTTCGTCGGCGCGGGACACGACCACGCCGTGCACGCAGGAGGAAGCGATCTCGCGGGCTTTCTCGATCAGCTTGCCCAGGTCCTCCTCGCCCAGTTCCTCGTGCGAGACCTTGACGACGTGCGGGCCACCGCGCACGGCCTCGGCCAGCCGGTCGCCGGCGAGGTCGACGATCACGCGGCAGCCGTTGCTGGTCAGGTCGGAGGTGAGGCGGAAGTACGTGTCGTGCGGCAGGACTCGGTCGTCGGACGGCCCGCTCAGCACGGCGGTCCCGGCACGGATGCCCTCCACCAGCGCGAGCTCGTAAACGTCGTCCAGCTCGTGCCGGGACAACGCGTCGGGCAGCATCTCGACCATCTCGGACCGGCTGCCGTCGCGGCGGTCGTGCACGTAGGCACCGTTGCGCGCGGCGACGTCACGGGCCTTCAGATCGACGTGCTCGCCTTCTAACAGCGTGCGCAGCACACGGCCTGTCTCGCCACCGAAAGTCGCGCACACGACGGCTTCGACGCCCAAGGCGGCGATCATCCTGGACTGCCAGAAACCCTGGCCGCCGGCGTGCAGGTGCACGTCCGGCTCACCGTCGAGGTCCTCGACGGTGACGGTCAGCTGAGGGGACGGGGCAAATACGGCAACTCGGGCATCCACGACGGTCTGGTACCCGGTGCGGGCGAGCAGTATTCGCCCACACCGGGTGAATCAGACATCAGCAGGAGCCGCCGTCACGCCAAACGCCCCATTGGCCGGTGGTGCCGGGCTCCTCGCCCCGCGTCCACCACTGCGCGGTCCACTTCTTGCCGTTGTGCGACACGACGTTGCCGCCGGTGTAGACCTTGTCGCGCTCCCACGCGGGCTGCGTGCAGGGACCGGGACCGGGGCCGCCGGTGTCCCACGGCACCTGCGTGGACTTGTAGAAGTTGATGCCCATGGTGGTCCAGCGCGGTCCCTGGGCGCCCAGCCTCGTCTTGAACTGGTCCCAGTTGTGCGTCGACCACGGCGACCACGCGAGCTCGGCGATCGCCCCGAGCCGTGGGAACGCCATGAACTCGATGTCCTGCATGGTCACCAGCGTCTCGCTCCACAGTGGAGCTTCGACGCCGTGGACCGCGGACTCCGGCACCCCGCTCAGGTGCGTGCCGGGGTTCCACTCGTAGGCGGTCTGGACCTCGATCAGGCCCGCCCAGGACAGGCCCAAAGGCGTGCTGGAGTTGTACTTCATGTCCAGGTACGCCTTGTTGGCAGGCGACATGATGACCTTGTGACCGCGTGCCGCCGCGGCCTGCACCACCGCGTTGGACGTCGAGGTGCCCCAGTACTGCGGCATCGTCGCGGTGTCGGTCGTCGTCTTCACGAACTCGTGCCAGCCGAGCGCGGTCTTGCCGTACTTCTTCACGATCGGCAGCGTGCGGTCCATGAACGTCTGGTAGTCCGCGTCCGGCGTCGAGTGGGCCTCGTCGCCGCCGATGTGGAAGTACGGGCCGGGCGTGAGCGCGGCGATCTCGCGGATCACGTCGTCCACGAACTGGTAGGTGATCTCCTTGTTCACGCACAGCGAGGAGTAGCCGACCTCGATGTCCGTGCGCAGCGGCGGGGCCTGGCCGTTGCAGTTGAGCTCCGCGTACGACGCGAGCGCCGCGTTGGTGTGGCCGGGCAGGTCGATCTCGGGGATCACCGTGATCTTGCGCGACGCCGCGTACTGCACGATCTCGCTGTACTGCGCCTTGGTGTAGTAGCCGCCGGGACCGCCACCCACCTGCGTGCTGCCGCCGTACGTCGCGAGCCTCGGCCAGCTGTCGATGACGATCCGCCAGCCCTGGTCGTCGCTCAGGTGGAGGTGGAAGTAGTTGATCTTGTAGAGCGCCAGCTGGTCGATGTAGCGCTTGACCGACGCGACCGGGTGGAAGTGGCGGGCCACGTCGAGCATCGCGCCGCGGTAGGCGAACCGCGGGTAGTCGACGATCGAGGCGCCCGGCACGGTCCACGGACCGGCCTGCGCGGTCGTGCTCTCCACCTTGGCGGGCAACAGCTGCCGCAGCGTCTGCACGCCCGCGAACAGGCCTTCCGAGGTGTTGGCGCGCAGCACGACGGAGCCTGCCGCGACGTCGAGCTGGTAGCCCTGCTGACCGACCGTGCCCGGTGCGCCCGAGAGCAGCAGCGAGATGCCGTCGGACGGCGTGCCGGTCGTGTCGGACACCGGGAAGGCGTAGCCGGTCGAGGGCCGCAGCAGGCCGGCCAGGAAGGTGCCGACATCCCGCGCGGCAGGGGCGGTGTAGATCTTGGTGGCGGCCGTCAGCGTGTGCGTCACGCCGCTCTTGGCCTGCACGGACACCGGGACGGGCACCAGGCTCTGCAGCGGTTCCGCGGCTTGCGACTGCGCACTGACGGACAGCGCTGCCGTGACAGCGACGACCGCGGCGAGAACGCGAGTTCTCACGACTCCTCCTCACGAGTCGGGGGCGGCGACCCTGCCTCCAGCGTGCTCAAACATCCCTTTTGTCGTCAATGGTCTGGGCCAATTCTTTGTTCGAGACCGGCTCGAAAGCGGCCTTCCGGGCGGCCCGGCGCAGCGTCCGGAGCAGCACGGGACCGGTCAGCGCGACGAGAACGGCGGTGGTGACGGCCCGCATGAGGTCCCACCCGAGCGACGTCGCGAGCGTGAACGCCGCGAGCCGCACCAGGTTCGTGCCCGGCGAGGAGCTCGGGTCGAAGCTGATCGAGGTGCCCTCGCCGACCGCGAACGGCCAGAACGACAGGTTGAGCAGGAAGCCGTAGACGAGGCTGCTCACGACGCCGTACGCCGCGAGCAACGCGATCTCGGCCCTGCCGCGCCACTGCGGCAGCAGCCCGGCGCCCAGCGCGACCCACGCCGCCCCGAGCATCTGGTACGGCAGCCACGGCCCGACGCCGCCGGTCAGCAGGGCCGAGGCGAACAGGGTGGTGTTGCCGAGCACGAACCCGAACCCCGGCCCGAACACCCGGCCGCCGAGCACCATCAGGAAGAAGACGGTCTCGATGCCCGCCGTGCCCGGTCCGAGCGGCCGGATCGCGGCGCCGAGCGCGGACAGCACGCCGAGCATCGCGATCGCCTTGGAATCCATCCCCTTGTCGCTCAACTCGGCGAGCACGACCGCGAGCACCAGCGGCAGCAGCAGCGCGAACGTCCAGGGCGCGTCGCCGCCGTGCGCGATGTCGCTGGCCGGCGCGACGACGAGCGGCCAGGTGAACGCGGCCAGCCCGATCACGCCGGAGACCGCGAGCGCGACCACCGACCGCTTCCGGATCGCGATCACAGGGCGGCCTCGACGTCGGCGACCGTGAGCCACGGCCCGAGGATCTTGCTGACCTGCGGCGCGAAGATCGGCGACGACGTCACGACCTCGCGCGCCGGCCCGTCCGCGACGACCTCGCCCTCGGCCATCACCACGACGCGGGTGGCGAACTCGGCGACGAACTCCACGTCGTGCGTGGCGAGGACCGTGGTGCCCGGCAGGCGTTTCAGGACGGCGGCGAGCGCTTCCTTGGCCGGGTGGTCGAGGCCGCGCGTGGGTTCGTCGAGCAGCAGGACGTCCGGCGCTCCGGTCAGCATCACGGCGAGCACCAGCGCGAGTCGCTGACCCTCCGACAGGTCACGCGGGTGGGCGTCCTGCGCGATGGAGGCCAGGGTCTCGAGGATGCCCCGGCACGTCCCGGGCGGCTGTCCGGTCTCGGTGTCGGCCTGGGCGCACTCCTGCGCGACCGTTTCGAGGTAGAGCAGGTCGGACGGCTGTTGCGGCACCAGCGCGACGGTCTTGCGCCGCTCGGCGGGCTTGAGCGACTTGGGGTCGGTGCCGTCGACGGTCACCGTGCCGGACGTGCGCTTACCGCTGCCCTGCACGGCCCACAGCAGTGACGACTTGCCGGACCCGTTGCGGCCCATGAGCGCGACCCGTTCGCCGTGGCCGGCGGTGAGCGTCACGCCGCGCACGGCCTGCACATCTCCGTACCGGACAACGACATCACGCGCTTCGAGGACGGGGGTGGCCGTCACGACCGGCTCCGGCGCGGGTTCGGGCAGGCGGGCGCGCAGGGACGCGGCCCGGCGCCGGGCGTCGCGGACCGAGACCGGCACCGGCTCCCAGCCGGCGACCCGGGCGAGCCGGACGACGGGTGGCGCGACCGGTGCGTCCCTGAGGATCTCCCCGACCTCGCCGGCTTTGCCCTGCGGCAGCAGGAGAGCGCGGTCCGCGTACTGCGCCACGCGTTCGAGCCGGTGCTCGGCGATCACGACGGTCATGCCGAGGTCGTGCACAAGTCGTTGCACGGCAGCGAGAACGTCCTCGGCCGCGCCGGGGTCGAGCGCGGAGGTCGGCTCGTCCAGCACGAGGACGCGCGGGTGTGCGGTGAGCGCGGCACCGATCGCGACGCGTTGCTGCTGGCCACCGCTCAAAGTCGCGAGTGGACGGTCGCGCAGCGCGGCGAGGCCCAGCAGGTCGAGGGTCTCCTCCACGCGCTTGCGCATGACGTCGTTCGACAGGCCCAGCGACTCCATCGAGTACGCGAGCTCGTCCTCGACGTTGTCCGCGACGAAGCCCGCCACCGGGTCCTGGCCGACGAACCCGACGACGTCCGCCAGCTCGCGCGGCGGGTGCGTGGCGGTGTCGCGGCCGTCGACCAGCACGCGGCCGGCCAGGGTGCCGCCGCTGAAGTGCGGGACCAGGCCGTTGATCGCGCGCAGGAAGGTGGACTTGCCGGAGCCGGTGCGGCCGACGACCAGGCAGAGCTCGCCCTCGGGGATCTCCAGGGACACCTCCGCCAGCACGGGGTGCTCCGCGTAGGTGATGGTGACGTCCTCGAACCTGATCATGGCTCCTCCACCGGCCACCGGACGGGTCGTGCCCGCATCACGTCTCCCTCGCGAAGGCCACCGGTGCCAGGGCCACCAGCACGCCCAGTGCGGGCAGCAGCGGCAGTTCCGGCACGGTGAGCGGCACCGTCGACGGCGACAGCGCCGGGTCCGCCGAGAAGACCAGCACGACCGCCCCCACCACCCCGCTCAGCGCGACCCCGATCGCCGTGGGCGTCCAGCGGTCCGGCCGGTAGCGCGTGCGCGGCACCCGGCGCGCCCCGACCTTCAGGCCCGCGATCGCCAGCACACCACCGAGCACGAGCAGCGGCCAGCCGGTGTACGCGCCCGCGAGCAGCCCGTACGTGCCGATGCAGAGCCCGAACAACCCGGCCAGCACCAACGTCCCGGTCAGCAGCCGGTCCCCGCGCGAGATGCCCGCGGTGCGCCCGTACCCGCGCGAGTCCATCGAGGCGGCCAGCACCAGCGACCGGTCGAGCGCGTCCTCCAGCACCGGCACCAGCATCGTGCGGATCGCCCGCGCTCCCCTGGCCGTGTCGCCGCGGAGCTGCCGCGCCCGGCGCACCGACCGCGCGGACGCGACCAGTTGCGGTGCCACGGTCAGCGCCACCACGACGGCCACGCTCACCTCGTACAGCGCGGCGGGCAGCGACCGGAGCAGGCGCCGGGGGTTCGCCAGGGCGTTGGCGGCGCCGACGCAGCTCAGGATCGTCGCGAGCAGCAAACCCTGGTACAGCGCGAAGACGAGTCCCTCCGCGCTCACCGGGCCACCGACGCGGATGCCCTGCGCCCAGTCGGGCAGCGGGACCTGCGGCAGGGTGAACAGCACGGTCGGGCCGGTGACACCACCGAGCAACGCGTGCACCAGGACGCGCAACCCGATGATCAGCAGGCCGAACTTGAGGAATACGCCGTAGGTCCCAGCCCACGGTGTGTTCGCGCGGCACGTCACGACGACCACGCCCGCCACGGCGAGGACTAGGCCGAGCAGCAACGGGTTGGTGGTGCGGCCGGCGGCGGTGGCGAGACCGAGCGCCCACAGCCACCACGCGCCGGAGTGCAGCTTCACCACGAGCCTCGCACCGGGTGCGGCCTCACTCTTCCGCCGCGGTGCGGCGCCGCCGTGCCACGAGCAGCCCGGCCACGACCAGCGCGGTGATGACCAGCACGCCGAGCAACGTCCACAGCGGGCCGGCGCCGGACTTCTCCTCCACCCGTTGCGGCTGCCCGGCCACGGCCGAAGTCTCCGCCGCCGACGAGGACGCCGTCGACGAGGGCGCAGACGACTCGGCGGTGGTCGACGGTGCGGCGGACGACGAGGTCGCCGCCGTCGTGGTCGTCGTGGTGACCGCGGGCGGTTGCTGGGCCGGCGGCTGCCCCACCGGAGGCGCGGGCGGTGGCTGCTGGGCGGGCGGGGGCGGTGCGGGTGCCGGTGCGGCGGGCGGAGCGGTACCGGGCTGCTCCCCCGCGCCGAACGCCCACCCCTCCACGGTGCCGCGCGCCGGCACGTACGTCGCGGCGCCCTGGTTGCTGTAGGACCACGCCCCACCGGCCGGTGCGTGCCAGTACGACCAGTACGCGGTGGCGGGCGAGGCGTTGACGCACTTGTCCGCGTCGGTCCCCGGCCTGCCGTTGATGCGGCAGACGAACCCCGCCTGCCGCGACGCGTAGGTGTAGCCGAAGCCGGCCGCCGTCAGCGCCGCGACACCGGAGGCCGGACTGCCCGGCGCACAACCCTGTTGCACGCCACCGCCGAGCCCCCGGTAGTCAACGACGACGGTGACGCCGTCGCAGCCCGCCGCGTGCGCCGGCACCGGAAGGAACGCGGTTGTCAGTGCCAGCGCGAGGAAGAGCCTCCTCACGGGGTGGCGCTCGGTGCGGTGCCCGCGCCGAAGGACCAGCCCTCGACCGTGCCGGGCGCAGGGTTGTAGCTGCCCGCACCCGAGCTGCTGTAGGTCCAGGTGCCGCCGGGGGTGGCGTGCCAGTACGACCAGTACGCGGTCGCCGGGGCGCCGTTGCACGGGTTCGGGAGCGTGTTGATCTGGCACACGAAACCCAGCTGGCGCGGCACGTACTTGTAGGTGAAGCCGGCGCCGGTCAGCGCGGCGATGCCGCTGGCGGGGTCACCGGCGGCGCACCCGGTCTGGACGCCACCGCCGAGCGAGGCGAAGTCGACGACGACCTTCACGCCCGCGCACGAGTCGGCGGAGGCGGGTGTGGCCACGAAAGCACCAGCGACCAGAGCGAGGACAGCGAGCACGCGGCGCATCACGCACCAGCCTTCCGACGACGGGAGACGAACAGGAGAACGGCACCGGCGAGCACCGCGAACGACCCGGCCAGCGTCAGCGGCACGGCCTGGTCGGGCCCGGTGACGGCGAGCGGCGGGTCGACCGGAGTCTCGGCGGCACCGCCCGGAGCAGGCACCGGCACGGTGGTCGTGGTGGTGGGAGGCGTGGCGGTGCAGTCGATCGCGGGCACCCCCGGCGTCGCGGAGGCCGCGGACACGTCGGCGAGGCTCACGCGGGCGAGGCCGAGCATGCCCTGCGTGGTCGCCCGCACGACCGTGCCGGCGTCGAAACCCTTGGTGTCGAACGCGATCGCGCCGCGCTGCTCGGCCGGTCCGGTGCAGCCGACCTGCAACGTCCTCAGGAACGCCACGGCCTTGTCCGCCGCGGCGGTGCGGCCACCGGCGAGCAGGGCGCCGACCGCGAGGCCGGTGGTGTTGGCGTTGGTCGGCGGCTCCATCGCCTGGAACCCGCCGTCGGCCTGCTGCTGCTTCACGAGCCACTCGAGCGCGGGACCGGACGCGGTCTTCTCGCCGGCCGCGAGCAGTGCCTGCAGCACCATCGCCGTACCGTCCACATCGGACTTGCACGTCGGCTGCGCGAACGCGATCGGGAACCCACCGTCGGCACACGCGGTGGACGCCTGGAACTTCACCGCCGCGCTCACGTCCCGGCCCGCGCGGTGCAGCACGATGATGGCCAGCGCCTGCGTGAACGCGTTCGTCTGCTCGTACTGCGGATCGGTCCTGTCGCGGTAGCGCCCGGTATCGTCCTGCAACCCCGTGAGCCGCCCGAGCAGGTCGACACCGCCGTAGGAGGCGGGGTTCTCGCCGAGCGTCTGCGCGACCAGCGCGAGCTTCGTGAGGCCACCGACGTAGGACTCGGCCTCGCCGTCGCCGACGAACGTCTCCAGCTGCTCCGGCGCGGCGAGCCACGCGGACGCCTTCGCCGCGGTCGTCCTGCCCACCCCGGCCGCGGCCAGCGCGTAGACGCCGTCCGCCGTCAGCCCGGGATCGCCGGAGGAGGGGTCGGCGGGGAAGCGCAGCAGCCGGTCACCTTCGCTGAACTGGGCGACCAGCCACGTTCCCGGCGACGGCTCGGCCGCCTGTGCCTGTGGTGTCGCCACCAGCGCGGTCGCCACCAAGGCGACCAGCGCGGATCTCCTGATCACTACGCCTCCCATGCCCGCTGTCCTCGACGGGTCGGTGGAGCTACCGCACGCCACGGGTAATCGGACTATCACCGTTGCGGGTCAGTGCCGGAGTTGCACCGGCTTCCCCCGCGGCGTGCGGATGCTGTTGTCAACCAAGGATCGTGCGGGAGGGATCGAGCGGAGTCAAATGGCTGTGAGCTGGGCCATTGATCATCGGTAGACCGGCAGCGAGAAGCTGTTGACCACGGCGGCGAAGTCCTCGTCGTCGTGCGCCCCGCCGCGTTCCAGGTTGCGCAGCGCCATGTCCTGGTTCGCGATGACGTACGGCCGCAGCAACTCCTCGTAGCGCGCGAACGCCGTGGAAGGGTCCTTGGCGAGCTCGGCGGCGAGCACGTACGCGCCGACCAGCGCCAGGCTGGTGCCCTGCCCGGACAGGGGCGACCCGCAGTAGCCCGCGTCCCCGAGCAGCACGACGTTGCCGCGCGACCAGGAGTCCATCCGGATCTGGCTCATCGAGTCCATGTGGAAGTCCGGCGCCTCCCACATGTGCTTCAGCGCGACCGGCCAGATCCAGCCCGCGCCCTCGAACTTCTCGGCGAGCAGGCGGCGCCGTCCCTCGACGTCGCGGTGGTCGAGGGTCACCTCCCCGTGGAAACCCATGTACACCCGGCACTCCGTGTTCGAGCGGGCGCTCATGACACCGCCGCCGACCACGACGCCCTGCTGGAACGTCTGCCAGTGGTCGAGCTCGAGGAAGTTCGGCGCGGTGAAGACGGCGAGGTTCATGCCGAGATCGGTGATGAACTCGGACTCCGGGCCGAAGACGAGCCTGCGGACGTTCGAGTGCAGGCCGTCCGCGCCGACGATGACGTCGAAGTCGCGCGGTGCCGCGTTCTCGAACGTGACGCGGGTGCCGTCGATCGAGGTGATCGTGTCGTCGAACAGGTGCTCGACGCCGTCCGCCGCGTCGAACAGCAGCTGGGCCAGGTCGTCGCGGAGCAGCTCGACGTCGGGGCTCGACAGGTCGCCGCCGCTCAGGGTGTGCGTGGTGGAGCGGAACAGCTCGGTGCCGTCGGCGTCGACGACGTTCATGCCGCGCATGTTCGTGCCGAGAGACCTGAGCCGGTCGCCGAGGCCCATGCGCTCGACGACCTCCAGGGCCGGGCCGCGCACGTCGATGGCCTGGCCGCCGGGACGCAGGCCCCGTGCCCGCTCGACCACGGTGACCTCGAAGCCGTGGTGGCGCAGCCAGTAGGCGAGCGCGGGTCCGCCGATGCTGGCGCCGGAGATCAGAACGTTCTTCACGGTGTGTCGCCCCCTGTGAGTCGGTGTTGCCCACAAGGTGCGGGAGGCCGCTGACCGTCCGCTGACCATCGGCGGTCAGTGGCGGTCAGGGCCTGACGGAGTTCAGCGCACGAGCGACTGCGCGCTGAGCTTCACCGCGAACGGGAATTGCAGCTCGATGATTTCCTCGCCGTCGGAACGGGCCTGTTCGACGTACACCCCGTTTTCGAGGTGCAGACAACGCAGCCACGGACCGTCGTAATCGATCATCCAGTAGTTCGCGCAGCCGACTTCCTGGAACTTGGCCCGCTTGAGTTCGAGGTCCACGTGCCGCGTGCGCGGCGAGAGGACCTCGACCGCCAGCACCGGCGGCCCGATGAGCGCCTGCTTCGAGAACTGCTCGCGCCGGCCCACGACCAGGTCGGGGATGAAGACCGTGTCGTCGGCGAGCACGACGTCGACCGGAGCCGGGAGGACCTCGAGCTCCGGTGGGCAGGCAGCGGTCAGCGCCACCAGCAGGCGGGCGACCACGCGCTGGTGCACGGGGCGGGGTGAGGGGCTCATGACCAGCACCCCGTCGACGAGTTCGAAACGGTGCCCGTCATCAGGCATCGCCTCCAGGTCCGCCCACGTCAGCGGTCTGCCGTGGGGAAACGTCGGGACACCACCCATGGTGCGTTCCACCCCCTGGTCGAGGCCACTGCCCGCCGGACGGGTACCGGCGCTGCCATTAGACAAGACTGGTCCGATTCTCACGACTCGCAAGCCCCTTTTGGCCGACCCCACACCACTGCACGCACTCCGCTACGTCAACACCATCCCGCAGGGTGAGCGATCACTGGTCCTGCCGTGGAGGGCACCACCCGGACGGAGCAGCGAGATGGTTTCAATCGAACAAGTGGCTAATTTTCGATCAATTTTCGGGCGATTTTTGATAACGCGCCGCGCCCTGCCAATTGCTCGCGAATGCGACCCTAACGGAATCTTACGAGCGGGCCAAGCACTCCATTGGAGCAATACCTCACGAGTACCTCACACTCCGGTGATCAAAACACACCCCCGCGCCTTCCGCTCGAATTCCGCTGAATCCGTGTGACCGCGGTGGGGACGGTGTGGGGACGGGCTCGCCCACCCTCGGTGGCGACACCACCGAGGGGAGCACGAGGATGCGGACGACCGGGGACAGGGTGCGTCAGGGGATGGCCTTCGCCGTGCTGGTGACGGCCGTGGTCACGTTGGTGGCGCTGGGGCTGTGGCTCTAGCCAGGGAGGCCCGCGCGCGGGCGACCGTGCGCGGCTGGCACAGGCGTTCGGCGGCCGGCACCGCCTCCCGCGCGCACCGGAGCGCGGCTGCCTGGTCGCCGAGCGCGTGGTGCAGGTCGGCCAGCTGGATGAGCAACCGCGCCTCGCCCCAGCCCCGCTGGTTCCGGCGCACCAGGTCGAGACACCGCCGGGCGTACCCGACCGCCGCGTGCGGCCGTCCGGTCAGCTCGGCGTGCAGGGCGAGGGAGATCAGGATCGACATGCCGCCCTGGCGGTCCCTGACCGTCGCCATGGCCGCGAGGACCGACTCGTCGTCCGGCTGGTTCATCCCCTCGCGGGTCTGCTCCAGCATCGCGCGCACCATCTCGCGAGCGGCGTCGAGCCTGCCCATGGCGTAGAGCAGGTAGCCGAAGTCGGCCATGGCCAGCACCCCGCCGCGCCAGTCGCCGATCTCCCGGTACGCCGCGAGACTCCGGTCGATGAACCGGACGGCCTCCTCGTCCCGGAACTCGTTGTAGTGCACGTAACCGATGTCGTGCAGGATCATCGCGCACGACCGCACGTCGCCTTGTCCCGCCAACAGCTCCAGCGCCTCCTCGAGGTACACCAGAGCCTTGTCGTTCTCACCTCGTTCGGCGTGCACGACACCGATGTTGTTCAGCGCGTTGGCCTCGCCCGTCTTCGCCCCGACGTGGCGCATCAGCTGAAGTCCGCGTTCGTTGTACTCCATCGCCTTGTCAAACTCACGGCGTTCCCGCGCGATCAGGCCGAGCAGACCGAGCGTCGAGGCCTCGCCGCGCAGGTCCCTGATCTGCCGCATCAGGTCGAGCGCCTCGTGCAGGTGCCGCACCGCCCTCGGGTCGCTGTCCTCGATGTACGCGGATCCCAGTCCCCGCAACGCTTCCGCGCGGGCCTTCAGGTCCCCGAGCTGGTGGGTGGCCGCCAGCGCGAGGCTCTGCAGCTCCACCCGTTCACGGCCGTAGCCGCGCATCAGCAGGAAGTAGGTGATGAGGTGCGGCAGCTGCCACGCGTGCCGGTAGTGCCCCTGGTAGGCCGCGAAGTATACCGCCGCCTTGAGGTTCAGCCGCTCCTGCTCCAGCCACGCCACCGCGTCCGCGTGCGTCGCGAGCCGCACCGGGTCGACCGGCACGTACCGGACGGCGGTCTCGATCCGCGGCCGGCCGGGGTTCAGCCTGGCCCCGGCCTCGGCGGCGTGGTGCAGGTAGTGGTCGAGGACGCGGACGACGGCTTCTTCCCGCTCGTCCTCCTCGACCGACGCCTTCGCGTGGTCCGCCAGCAGGTCGTGGAACCGGTAGCGGCCGTTCTCCTTCTGCTGCACCAGGTGCGCGTCCAGCAGCTCGTCCAGCAACCGTTCGGCCTCGGCCCGCGTCGCACCGATCACGGCGGCCGCGAGGTGCACGTCCCAGTCCTCGCCGGTGTGCAGACCCAACCGCCGGAACAGCCGTTGCTGCTCGGCCGTGAGCTGCTGGTAGGACAACGCGAACGCGCCCGCCACACTGCGCTCGCCCGCGGCCAGCTCCGCCAGCCGCTGCTCGGTGAGGCGGCGGGTCAGGTCCCGCGCGGTCCACGCCGGCCGCGTGCGCCACCGGGCACCGACGATCCGCACGGCCAGTGGCAGGTAGCCGCAGAGCCGGACGACCTCGCGCGCGGACTCCAGGTCACGGTCGACTCGCTGACGGCCGACGATGCTCGCGAGCAGGTTCAGCGAGTCCTCTTCGGACAGCACGTCGAGCGAGATCGTGTGCGCCGCGTCGAGGTCCACCAACCGGCGGCGGCTCGTCACCAGCACGAGGCCGGTGCCGGGCAGCAACGGGCGGACCTGCGCGGTGCTGCCCGCGTTGTCGAGCACCACGAGCGCCTTGCGGTGGGCCATTTCCGCCCGCCACCGCGCCGCACGGGCGTCCAGCCCGTCCGGGATGTCCTGCGCGGGCACGCCGAGCGCGGTCAGCAGCTCCAGCAGCGCGTCCGACGGCGTGCGCGGCTCGACACCGGCGGTGTGGGAGTGCAGGTCCACGAACAGCTGCGCGTCGGGGAACCGGCCGGCGAGCCGGTGCGCGGCCCGCACCGCGATCGTGGTCTTGCCGATGCCCGCCATGCCGTCGATCGCGGTGATCGCCACGCACCCGGACGGCACGGCGGCGAGGATCTCGTCCAGGTCCTCGCCACGACCGGCGAAGTCGGCGATGTCACCGGGCAGGTCGTTGCGCGCACGGGGCCGGTTGTCGGCCGTGAGCACCTGCTGGTGCGCCTTCTGCAGGTCCTTGCCGGGATCGAGGCCGAGCTCGTCCGCGAGCCGCCCGCGGATGTCGTCGTAGGCCTGCAACGCCTCGGTCTGCCGATCACACCGGTGCAGCGCCACGACGAGCTGCGCCCACATCCGCTCCCGCGTCGGGTGCTGCAGCGTGAGCGACCGCAGCTCGGGCACGAGCCGCTCGTGCTCACCGGCGCGGAGATCTTCTTCGATCCGCGCCTCCAGCGTCGCCAGGTACCTCTCGGTCAACGCGGGCACGTGATCACGCTCGAGGGCGTCGCACCCGACATCCACGAACGGCCGCCCGCGCCACAGCGCCAACGCCTCCCGGGGCTCCAACAACCCGAACCGGTGCACGTCGACCTCGTCCGGCGACACGTCGAGCAGGTACCCGCCGGGCTTCGTCACCAGCAGCCCCGGCAACACCTCCCGCAACCGCCCGACCGTGGTCTGCAGCGCGTTGCGCGACCCCCCGGCCAACTCGACCAGCTCGTCGACCCCGACCACCTGCCCGGCCCGCACCAACAAGGCCGCGAGCACCACCCGCCGCTTACCGGGCGGGATGTGGACCGGCCGCCCGTCGAGCACCACGTCCAACGGCCCGAGCAGGCCGAACGACCTCACGTCCACTGACCCCAGTGCACGACCTCGTCCAACGGCTTCCGCTTGCGAGTGCGCGGCGAAGCACCCTCGGAGATCCCGTCCTCCGCCGGGTGCCCGATCGCGATCATCCCGATGGGCACGTACATGTCCGGCACCCCGAACGCCGCCCGCAACTCGGGCCACTTGTCCTTGTCGGTCCCGAAGAACACGGCCCCGAGCCCCTCGTCCACAGCCGTCTGCAGGATCAACAAGGCGGCCATACCGGTGTCGATGTCCCAGTAGGGCACCGGCCAGTGGTCCTCACTGCGGTCGGTCCACCCCTTGTCGGCCTGCGCATACCGCTCCAGGTACACGTCCTTGGCCGAGAAGGGGATCACCACCACAGGCGCGGTCTTGGCGTTCTCGCCACCCCACCACTCGAACATCTCGGCGAGCCGCCGCAACGACTCCCCCTGCAACACCAGGAACCCCTGCCCCTGCGAGAACCCGGCAGAAGGCCCGCGCACAGCGTTGCGCATGATCCGCTGAATGCTCTCGTCGCTGACAGGCTGATCGGTGAACTTCCGCACCATCCGCCGCCGCCGGACCACGTCCTGGAACTCCATCGCCCTACCCCCAGATAGTCGAGAAACCCAACTCGACCGTATCAGTGGCGGCACACCGCACCACGGGGCTTCACGCGATGCCGAAGGCGAGCAGTGAGACCTTCGTTGTCGGGCAAGCGGTAACGGCGACGTGCCCTCTCAAAGCAACCACGCACGATGGCGATTGGGGCTTGACTTTGGGTGCGAGACGCTACCCTGCCAAGCTCGGCCGGGCTCTTTTCAGCCCGGCTTTTAACGGCCGACCAGCGTCTCGCAAGGGCCCCGAAGTCAAGCCCCAATCGCTATCGTCGCGAAGCGGCGATGAAATGACCCGGCTCGTCCCGGCCCAAGCCGACCACCCTCGCAAGGTGACAGGACGCAAGGCACTCGCCCACCCCGCTGGAACCGCAACCAACGAACGCAAGCCGCCCCGAGCAGCCCGAGCCAGCCTCAAAGCCGCCGAAGCCCAGCCAACACCCGCTCCAACAACATCCCATCAGGCCGATCCGCACCATACGACGAAGCCGTCCGATGCACATCGATCAACCCGTGCCCGGCCATATCGCCGAGCAGCACCTTGGTAACCCCCAACGGCAACCCGCGCAACGCCGCGATCTCCGCCACCGACCGAGGCTGCGAGCACAACGCCAGCACGTCCTGGTGCTCGGGCCGAACAGCCGTAGAAGAGAACTCGTTGACCGAAACCAGCGTCTCGATCTCCAGGTGCACGTCGGACGTGGTCCGCCCACCGGTCCACGCATAAGCGCGCACGATCGACGAGGTCTCGACCCCGGTCTCCACCGACGGCAGCGAGGCGAACGGCTCGAACGGCAGCGTCGCGTACGGGTCCGGCGTGGCGGGCGGCGGTTCCGGCGCCCGCTGCGGCTTGGCCTTCTTGCCGCGCTTGCGGATCCGCTCGCTGTCGAAGCTGAATCCGCTGATCAGATCGCCGAAGTTGACCTGTTCCTCGGGCTCTCTCATGCGAGCTCGGCCCGCAGTTCGGGCGTGAGCAGCTGGCCCACCTGCCGCACGACCACCGTCATCTCGTAGGCGACCTGGGCGACGTCGCTCGACGACGACGCCAGCACCGCGAGGACGGAGCCGTCGCTGATCGAGGACAGCAGCATGACGCCGCCGTCCATCTGCACGACCGTGCGGACCACCGCCTCGCCGGCGAAGCACTGGGAGGCGGACTCGGCGAGGGAGACCACGCCGGCCACGATCGCCGCGAACTGCGGCGCGACGTGCGCGGGCAGCTTCGAGGACGAGATCAACACCAGTCCGTCCGCGGAGATCACCACGGCGTGCTCGATGCCGGGCGTGCGTTCGGCGAAGTTGGTGACCAGCCAGCCGAACTGGTCCACCTGCGTGCTCATCGACTCTCCTGGTTTTCGGGAAGGCCGCGTTGCACACCGCGCTGGAAGGCGTTGAGGAAACCTCGGGCCGACTCCGGCGTCTGGCGTGCGGGTGCGGGGGGAGGCGGCGACGCGGCGGCGTGCGACGTCTGCTGGAACCACGAAGCCTGCTGCCGTTCGATCGCCTCCCCTCGGAAAGACTCCCAGGTCTCTTGCCGTCGTGGTGCCAGTTCGGCCGGAACCAACACGATCGCGCGAGTCCCGGAACCCTGTACGGCGTCCAGACGTACCACGATCTGGTGGCGTGCGGCGAGCCTGCCCACGACGAAGAGACCCATTTCGCGGAAGACCTGCACGTCGACACCTTCACCGGCGGCCTCGAGCCGGTGGTTCACGCCCGCGAGTGCCTCGGCGTCGATGCCGATGCCGTGGTCGACGACGTCGATCTGCACGATGTCGCCCGCCTCGATCGACGCGCTGATCGAGACCTGGGTGTGCGGCGGCGAGAACGCCGTCGCGTTGTCCAGCAGTTCGGCCAGCAGGCGCACCAGGTCGCTCGCGACGTAGCCGACGACCTCGGCGTTCGGCGCCGTGTGCACCATGACCCGCTGGTACTGCTCGATCTCCGCGGCCGCCGCGCGCAGCACGTCGGTGAGCGGGATCGGCTTGTGGAACCGCCTGGCCACGTCGCCGCCGGAGAGCACCATGAGGTTCTCGTTGTTGCGGCGCATGCGGGTGGCGAGGTGGTCGAGCTTGAAGAGGTTCGCGAGCTGGTCCGGGTCCTCCTCGTACTTCTCCAGCTCCTCCATCAGCTTGAGCTGGCGTTCGACGAGGCTCTGGCTGCGCCGCGAGAGGTTCACGAAGATGTTGCGCATGTTGGCGCGCATGCTCGCCTGCTCGATGACCGACTTCACGGCCTGCTGGTGCACCGCGTCGAACGCGCGCGCCACCTGGCCGAACTCCTCGGTCGTGTGGACCGGCACGGACTCGACCTCGGTGCTGCCGCGGCCGGTCGCGACCATCTCCGGGAGCTTCTCCCAGGCGACGTCGAGCGCGGAGCGGCGCAGCGCGTTCAGCGAACGCAGCAGGTAGCGGCCGACGACGAAGCCGACCGTGGCGGCCAGGATCAGGCTGGCGAACAGGATCGCGGACGCGGCACCGGCGGCGTCGCTCGACTCGTCGCGCAGGCGGTCCGCCGTGTCGCGCAGGTCGGTCTGCAGGCCCTCGACCACGCTGCCCATGGCCGTGACCACGGCACCGGAGGCCTTGGTCCAGTCCGCCGCCGCGATCGGCAACGGCTTCGGCCGGTTGTTCGCGTTGGTGCCGGTGTTGTTGCCCGTGTTCGGCGCGTCCGAGGTCGGGTGCAGCACCGCGGCGGCGAGCATCGTGCGTTGTGCCTCGATGTCCGGGCCGCTGAAGTTCTTGCCGTAGACCTTCATCTGGTCGGGCGTCGCGAGGGCCGCGAACTCGTCCGCGATGTAGCCGAGCTTGACGTTCGACTCGACGAGCGCGCGGACTTCGGCGTTGGTCAGCTGGCCGCGGGTGAGCCCGGACAGCACGACGGCCTGCTGGTAGAGCACCTGGTCGCGCACGTGCACGACGTGGTGCAGGCCCATCGCGGTGCGCAGCAGGGCGGCGTCGCCGAACTCGCTCGCCATGACCTCGTCGACGTCGAGCAGCGAGTCGGTCAGCTCGCTGTAGATCTTGATCACCGCGGGGATGTCGTTGCTGCTGCGGTCGCGCAGAACCGTCAGGTCGCCGATGCGGTTCTGCACGTCGTAGATGCGGGCGGTCACGACCTCGCTGAGCGAGGTCTTGCCGATCTGGTCGCGCAGCACCGCGCGGGCGTCGTCGGTGCGCTTGCTCTGCTCGGCGAGGGCCTCCGGGCCGACGCCCTCCGCGACGATCCGCCGTTCCGCCTGCACGCCCTCGATCACGGGGATGAGGGCGGCGCGGACCTTCACCAGGCGCTGCAGGCCCGCGTAGGTCTCGGCGCGGTCGATCTGCGAGTTGATCTGCAACACGCCGGCGCCCACCGCGATGGTGACCGGAACGATCAACACCGCGGCGAGCTTCACCGGCAGGCGCCAGTTGCGCCAGTTGACGAGCGCGTTGAGCATCAGACGAAGAGCTTGGCCGCGTTCAGGAACAGCCGGTACAGGCCGTAGGCGAGCGGGAGACCCACCCACAGCCACGCACCGATCAGCAACAACGTGCTGGATCGGCTCTCTTGGGGTGAGCTCACTTCTTCACCACGCCTTCCGCGTCGTCCTTCTCAGCGGCACCTGAGACTTCGGCGGCCTCGGCCTCGTTCCACTTGGCGACCGCGTCGTCGTCGCTCCTGCCCGACGTCTCCTCGGGCGTCTGCTCGGCCTCGACAGCGGCCTTCGGCTCGTGGAACTTCGGATCCACCGGGCGGATCAACTCGTTCGCGACGAAACCGACGACCAGCAGCGAGATCATGATGTAGAACGACGTCGCGTACAAGTCAGGGCCGGTGTGCCCCGCCCGCTTGCCCGCGTCCGCGATCGCGTTGACGATCAGCGGCCCGAGCACGCCCGCCACCGACCACGCGGTCAGCAGGCGGCCGTGGATCGCGCCGACCTGGTAGGTGCCGAACAGGTCCCGCAGGTACGCGGGCACGGTCGCGAAGCCCGCGCCGTAGAACGACAGGATCACCATCGCCGCGATGACGAACAGCGGGGTGCTGGTCGAGCCGACCGTCAGCAGCACCAGGTAGAGCAGGGCGCCGACGCCGAGGTAGAGGCGGTAGATGTTCTTGCGGCCCACGATGTCCGAAGTGGACGACCAGATGAACCGGCCGGCCATGTTCGCGGCCGAGAGCAGCGCGACGAAGCCGGTGGCGGCGGTCGCGGCGACCGGCGTCGAGGACTCCTTGAAGAAGTCGACCAGCATCGGCGCGGCCTTCTCCAGGATGCCGATGCCCGCGGTGACGTTGAAGCACAGCACGACCCACAGCAGCCAGAACTGCGGCGTCTTGATCGCGTTGTTGGCCGAGACGTTGAACGCGACGTTCGCCTTCGGCCTGTCCTTGAGGAGGGCTTCCTTCTCCGCCGTGAACTCCTTGGAGGGCAGGCGGATCAGCAGCACGCCGAGGCTCATGAAGACCGCGTACGCGAGGCCGTGCACGAGGAAGGCCTTGCCGATGCCCGACGTGGTGGCGCCGAACGCCGTCAGCATCGAGGTCGACCACGGGGACGCGATCAGCGCACCGCCGCCGAAGCCCATGATCGCGATGCCGGTCGCCATGCCCGGACGGTCGGGGAACCACTTGATCAGCGTCGAGACCGGCGAGATGTAGCCGATGCCGAGGCCGATGCCGCCGACCAGGCCGTAGCCCACGACGACGATCCAGTACTGCCCCGCCCAGACGCCGACCGCCGAGATCAGCAGACCGGAGCAGAAGGCGAGCAGCGACATGAGCATCGCCCAGCGCGGACCCCTGCGCTCCACCGTCGTGCCGAGGACGGCGGCGGAGAGGCCGAGCATCACGATGCCGAGCTGGAACGGGAGTGCGGACTGCGTTCCCGTGATGCCCAGGGATTTCTCCAGCGGCGTCTTGAAGACGCTCCAGGCGTAAGCCTGACCAATGGAGAGATGAATCGCCAGAGCTGCGGGCGGAACGAGCCAGCGGTTCCATCCGGGAGGCGCGACTTGGCGTTCGCGCGCTAAGAACCCCACTTTATCCCCAACCGTCACCACTTAATGCGGACCGGCCGATCCTAGGCCAGGTGCACACGTGCGACAACGGCCTTGAGCAAGACTTCAGGTGTTGCACACGGCGCAACTCACGACTGTCCACTTGATACAACGCCTGGTGCGAACCATTTGAGACGAATGAGAAGCCGGTTTTCAGTCCGGTTTCAGTCCTGTGCAGGTCCGGCATTGGTCCGGTTTCGCCCGTTTCCGCGCTCTCCGCCACGTTGACTGCACACGTGAGGACGCTAGAGTGAGCGCCGCACACGAGGGGCAGGACCACATGACCAAGGCGATGAGGTCGCCTGGCGAAGCACAGCAGGAGTACCGGGAAATCCGGGGTTTCGCGTCGTTCGACGACCCCGAGACTTTGTCGTACGTCGATTCCGACGGCAACCCGAAGTTCGAGCTGATTCGCCAGACCGACGAATTCCGCACGCTCCGCCGCCGTCTCACGACGTTCATCTTCCCGATGACCGCGCTTTTCCTCACGTCGTACCTGACCTTCGTACTGCTGTCCGCGTACGCGAAAGACTTCGTCAGCACCAAGGTGATCGGCGTGATCAACCTCGGGATCCTGCTGGGCCTCGGACAGTTTGTGACTTCGATCATCATCACGCTCGGTTATGCCCGTTACGCAAAGCGACGGCTGGACCCGCAGCGGAAATTGCTCGCCGAGAAGACAGGCGTCGAGGAGTAAGTCATGCCCACCACCGGCAACCCGGTGCTGAACCTCAGCGTCTTCGCGGTGTTCGTCCTGATCACCCTCTACATCGTCTACCGCTTCAGCAGCCGGAACGTGACGGCGTCGGACTACTACGCCGCCGGCAGCTCGTTCACCGGCGCGCAGAACGGCGTGGCGCTCTCGGGCGACTTCCTGTCCGCCGCGTCGTTCCTCGGCATCTCCGGCGGCATCGCGGCGCACGGCTACGACGGCTTCCTCTACTCCGTCGGCTGGGTCGTCGCGTGGCTCGTCGGCCTGCTGCTGATCGCGGAGGGCCTGCGCAACACCGGCCGCTTCACCGTCGGCGACGTGCTGGCGTTCCGGATGAAGCAGCGCCCGGTCCGCGCGGCCGCGGCGAACGCAACGCTGGTGATCTCGTTCTTCTACATGATCGCGCAGATGGCGGGTGCCGGCGGCCTGATCGCGTTGCTGCTCAACGTGACCTCGAAGTGGGGCCAGGCGGTCCTGATCGCCCTGGTCGGCATGGTCATGGTGCTCTACGTGCTGCTCGGCGGCATGAAGGGCACCACGTGGGTGCAGATCATCAAGGCCGTCCTGCTGCTGCTCTGCGTGACGCTGATGAGCGTGTTCCTGCTGGGCAAGTTCGGCTTCAGCCTGTCGGCGATCATGCAGCAGGCCACCGAGAACAACAAGCTCGGCGAGGCGGTGCTCGACCCCGGCGCCAAGTACGGCTTCAGCGCGATGTCCAAACTGGACTTCGTCTCGCTGGCGCTGTCGCTCGTGCTCGGCATCGCGTCCCTGCCGCACGTGCTGATGCGCTTCTACACCGTGCCGAACGCGACGGAGGCCCGTCGTTCGGTGGTGTGGGCGACCTGGACGATGGTCATCTTCTACCTGTGCACGCTGGTGATCGGCTTCGGCGCGATGGCGCTGGTCGGCACCGACAAGATCGCCGCGGCACCCGGTGGCGAGAACTCCGCCGCGCCGCTGCTCGCGTTCGAGATCGGTGGCGCGGTGCTGCTCGGCGTCGTCTCCGCGGTCGCGTTCGCCACGATCCTCGCGGTCGTCGCCGGCCTGACGCTCGCGGCCTCCGCCTCGTTCGCGCACGACGTGTACGCGAACGTGATCAAGCGCGGCAACGCCGAACCGCGGCGCGAGATCCGGGTCGCCCGGCTGACCGCGGTCGTCGTCGGCGTCCTGTCGATCATCGGCGGCATCGCGGCGAACGGGCAGAACGTCGCGTTCCTCGTGTCGCTCGCGCTGGCGCTGGCCGCCTCGGCGAACCTGTCGACGATCCTCTACACGATCTTCTGGCGGCGCTTCAACACCACCGGCACGTTGTGGAGCATCTACGGCGGTCTCGGCTCGTGCCTGGTGCTCATCATCTTCTCGCCGGTGCTGTCGGGCGCGAAGACGTCGATCTTCCCGGACGTCGACTTCGCCTGGTTCCCGCTCGGCAACCCGGGCCTCGTGTCGATCCCGTTCTCGTTCCTCTGCGGGTTCCTCGCGACGATCTTCTCCAAGCGCGAGCCGGAGATGGACGCCCGGTCGGCCGAGATGGAGGTCCGCGCGATCTCGGGCATCGGCGCCCGCACCTAGCCGCGCGGGATGAGCCCCGACTCGTGGGCGATGATCGCGGCCTGCACGCGGTTGCGGACGCCCAACTGCCGGAAGATCGTGCTGACGTACACCTTGATGGTGCCCTCGACGACGTAGAGGCGTGCCGCGATCTCCGCGTTGGACAGCCCGGCGCCGACCAGTCCGAGCACCTCCCGCTCCCGCGCGGTCAGCACCTCGACCCGTTGCGCCGCTAGGGGTTGCGGGTGCGCGCGGGAGAGCTGGTCCACGACCCTCTTGGCCACCAGGGGCGACAGGTACGCGCCACCGCCCGCGACCGCGCGGACGCCGGAGATGATCTCCTGCGGGTCGCCGGTCTTCAGCACGAACCCGGCCGCTCCCTCCCCCAGCGCCCGGCTGATGTACGCGTCGTCCGCGAACGTCGTCAGCACCAGCGTCTTCGTGCCCGGATGGCACTCGCGGATCACCTTCGCCGCGTCCAGCCCGTCGAACACCGGCATGCGGATATCGAGCACGGCGACGTCGGGCCGGTGCCGGGCGACCAGGTCGATCGCCGCGCTGCCGTTCTCCGCCTCCGCGACCACCTCGACGTCCCCGGCGGTCGCGAGGACGGCCTTCACGCCGAACCTGACCACCGGTTCGTCGTCCGCGAGCACGACCCTGATCAACCGCTCCTCCTGGCGAGCCACTCCTTCAGCACGAGCCGATCATTCCGGAAGCACAGCTGGTGCAGGTCGTGGCGGTCGCCGTCGAAAGGGTTGGGGTGCGTGCTGTAGTAGCGGCACTCGGTGCCGGGCGGCGCGGTCACGCCCAGCGGGTTGTCGACGCGCGTGCGCAGCGGCAGGTCCAGGTCGTCCTCGCGCTGCCCGAGTTGTGCCCGTTCGAACTGCTGGGGCGTGAGAACGGACGTGACGGCGTCGAACACCATGTAGCCCGGCACGCCGACGGCGATGCCCGCGCACACCGCCGAGGTGATCAGGACGGTCCGCCGCGCGCTCTTGCGGAGCTCCTCCTGCGTGCGTTCCCGGCGGACGTGCGTGGGCGTCGTGCGGGCGCGCGGCCGTTCGGGGAGCTTCGCCCTGACCTCGAACCCGCCGTCGTCGCTCGGTGCGGCCTCGAACCAGCCGCCGACGAGCGCGACCCGTTCGGCGAGGCCCACCAGGCCCTTGCCGCTGCCGACCGCGTCGGTCCGCGGCGCCGGGCCGTTGGTGATGCGGAGCTCGAGGTTGGCGGTGAGCGAGACGGTGACCTTCGCGCCGGGCGCGTGCTTGATCACGTTCGTCAGCGCCTCGGCCGTCACCCGGTGCACGGTCCTCGCGATGATGCCGTCGATCGCGGTCCGGCGGTGGTTGACCAGCTCGACGTCGAGCCCGCTCCGCGCGACGACCTCCTCGATCGTCGCGACCGGTTCGTCCTCGTCGGCCCGCAGGACCTGCATGACGTCGGCGAGCCGTTCGGCGGCGGCCGTGACGCTGGCGCGCGCGGTCTTGGCGGCCTCGCGCTGGTCCGGTGTGAGGGTCGGTTCGAGCTCCAGCGCGCCGGTCAGCAACGCGGCCCGCGCCAGCTCGTGGCCGACGAGGTCGTGCATCTCGCCGGCGAGGCGGGCACGTTCGGCGGCGCGGGCGTTCTCCGCGCTGCGCTCCAGCAACGAGGCGTGCTCCCAGCCGACCTCCCGCAGTTCCGCGTACCGGCGCCGGAACCGGCCGAACGCCCAGGGGACGACACCGAGGACGCCGATGCCGGAGGTGACGGCGAGAGCGGTGTCGGACCCGCCGCGCTCGGTCAGGGCGACGACGACCCCCGCGACCTCCGCGACGGTCAGGGTGATCGCGCCCGGACGCGGGTCCGGGGCGCACCGCCCGGCGAGGAAGCTGACCAGCGCGAGCGCGGGGGCGAGCACGAGGACGGGAACGTCGAACTCGACGCTGACGAGGTAGCAGACGAGCCAGGTTCCCAGTGCCAGCCCGAGGGCGACCGCCTGGCGCCGGCGCACGACGACGAACGCGGCGGTGAACAGCACCAGGTAGAGCAGGACCTCCCACACGACCGCCATCATCGCAGTCGCTGCATCACCACGGTCGGCGCGTCCACCTCCGCGCGCTGCGGCCGCACCGGCAGCTTCTTCTTCAGCAGCACCGCGATCCCCCACGACACCAGCGCGCCGAGCGCCAGCCCGGCCAGCACGTCGTGTACATAGTGGACACCCACGACCACGCGCGACGCCGCCGCCGCGACCGCGCAGACCGCCGCCACCCAGCCGTAGGTCCGGTGCAGCGCCCAGATCGCCATCGCGGACGACCCCGCGATCACCGAGTGGTTGCTGGGGAACGACCAGTCGCCGGGCTCCGGGCACTCCGCGATCGACGGCCGCGTGCGGCACGGCCGTTCCTCCTGCACGACGAGCTTGACCACCTCGCTGATCGCGTAGGCGACCACCACACCGGCGCCGGCGAGGAAGGCGCGCAGCCTGTGCTGGAACCACAGCAGTCCGAACATCAACGCGAACACGACGAGCACCGCGTCGGTGCCCACAGTCAGCCAAGTCACCCAGCCGAACCTACGAAGATCCCGGCTGGGGCACCCCTGCCGTTCGGAACCGATCCGACCTAACTTTCGACAAGGTCGGTGCGCCACCCGAGGCGGACAATGCCCTGATGAATCTCGCGACCGTGCGCTCCGGTCCGCTGGTGCAGCGGGCGGCCATCGCACTCGTCCAGGTCCTCGGCCTGGCCGTGTGGTTCTCGATGTCCGCCGTGGTGCCCACGCTCCGGGTCGAGTGGGGCATGAGCGCGGGCGCGGCGGTGTGGCTGACCGCGTCCGTGCAGCTCGGATTCGTCGTGGGCGCGGTCGGGGCCACGGTGCTGAACCTGGCCGACCGCGTCCGCCCGCACCTGCTGCTCGCCACCTCTGCCGCGGTGGGCGCGGTGCTCACGCTGGTGCTCGGGCTCGTCGTGGACGGGCTCGGCGCCGCGATCCCGTTGCGCTTCCTGACCGGCGTGGCGCTGGCGGGGGTCTACCCGGTCGGCATGAAGCTGATGGCGTCCTGGTCCGAGACCCGCAACCGCGGCCGGGCGCTGGGCGTGCTGATCGGGGCGCTGACGCTCGGGTCGGCGCTCCCCCACGTGTTCGGGCGGCTGCCGTGGCGCGAGGTGCTGGTGGCTGCGGCCCTGATCGCGTTCCTGGGCGCCGTGGTCGCGCTGCTGTTCGTGCGGCCGGGTCCCTTCCTGACCGCGACTACCGCGCAGCTGAACCCGCAGTACGCCGTGCAGATGTTCCGCGAGCGCAAGCCACGCCTGGTGAACCTCGGCTACTTCGGGCACATGTGGGAGTTGTACGCGCTGTGGACGTGGCTGCCGACGTTCCTGCTGAGCTCGCGGGAACCCATTGGTGTCACGGTGTTCCTGACGATGGGCGTGGCCGGGTTCGCGGGCTGCCTGATCGGCGGCTGGGCGGCGGACCGGTTCGGCCGCGCGCCCGCCGCGGTGGGGGCGCTGACCGTGAGCGGGCTGTGCTGCGCGCTCTCGCCGCTGGCCTGGGGAACGCCGCTGCTGATCGCGTTCTGCGCGGTCTGGGGCGCCTCGGTGATCGCGGACTCCGGGGTGTTCTCGGCGTCGCTGAGCGAGGTCGCCGACCCGCGCTACGTCGGCACGGCGCTGACCGCGCTGACCGCCGTGGGCTTCGGGCTGACGGTGGTCAGCATCCAGCTCGTGCCGCTGGTCGCCGAGGTCGGGACCTGGCGCTACGCGTTCCTGCTGCTCGTGCCGGGACCCGTGGTCGGGGCGCTCGCCATGCTCAGGACTAGGTCGTAGTAGCCCTCGGGGTTGTCCGCGCCGGACCGGCCGTCGATCAGCTCGCGCACGACGTCGCAGTGCCCGGCGTGCTGCGCGGTCTCCGCCACGACCCGGACGAGCAGGTGCCCGAACGTCGTCTGCCTGCGTTCCTCCGGCCACCACTCGACGCTCGCCGGCGCGTCCAGCGGGAGCTGCGCGATCGACTCGTCGGAGTGCCGCCAGGCCTCGCGGTACAGGCCGACGAGGTACTCGCGGGACTCGTCGGGCTTGGCCCACAGGTCGCCGTTCTGCCAGATCGACCTGTCCTCGACCCACGGCAGCGTGAACGACGCCGGACGGCCCGCGCTGACACCGAGGTAGCCGAGCTCGATGCCGATCAGGTGCTTGACGAGGCCGAGCAGGTTGGTGCCGCTGGGCACGAGCGGGCGCCGCACGTCGTACTCACCCAGTCCGTCCAAAGAGGACACGACCGAGTCGCGCGACTGCTGGAGGTAGCGCCGGAGGTCCTCAGCGATCATCGACCTTCACTTCCTTCGGGTGTGCGACGGTCTGCGCGGGCGGGCGCGGGACGTCGGGCGCGGTGCCCCACTGGCTGTAGACGGCCGTGAGATGTTCGGTCTGCCCGTCGACCGTGGGCGTGGTCTGCTCGACGCGGACGACCCGGTCCTCGTCGTCCACCTCGACGACGAGCCGCACGTCGCCGTTCGCGTAGCTGCCCGAGTGCGGCACCCCACCCGCCTCGAACACGTAACGGTCGCCGTCGCGCCCGGTGAGCCGGACGGTCTTGCGGTCGATCTTGGTGAACAGGCTGCCGGGGCGGTACTCCCGCGACGCGAGCGTCAGTTCGGTGGTGAGCGGGCCGACCCACAGCGCGTCGTTCAACCCCATGGAGGAGAACTCCTTGCCTGGCGGGAGGGTGAGGTCGCTGTGCCGGAGGTAGCGGTCGTGGTCGACCGAGACCGAGCGGGAGTCGGTCGTGCCGTCGCGGCTCTCGTAGTGAGCGGTCACGTCCTCCTGCAGCGTGCCGCCCATCCAACTGGAGTGCAGGACGCCGGTGTAGGACTGCTTGCGCGGGATCTTGCCCACGACCTCGATCCGGACGTCGAACCGCACCGACTTCTGCCGGCCTGTTCCCTGCCGCCAGCCGTCGAGCAGGGCCACCGGGTCCGCGGGCGCCACCTGGCCTGCGGGCGCCGCCGAGCACGCGGTGAGCACCAGGAGAAGGGCGAGAGCGCGGAGCATGCGACGAGTCTCGCAAAACGGCGCGGTCGTGCGGGCCGGAATGGCAGGGTCGGGCAGGTGCAGAAACTGATCATCGCCGCCCTGCTCGGCGCCTCCCTCGTGACCACCGCGGCGCCCGCCTCGGCCGGCACCGCCCACCGCGTCGACGCCGCCGCCGGGTGGCTCGCGAGACAGATGGCCGACGCCGAGCGCCTCGAGACCGAGTTCGGCGGCGTGAAGTACCCCGACCAGGGCCTGACCATCGACGCGATCTTCGCGTTCGCGGCCACCCGCACCGCCGACGACTACGCGGACCGCGCCGTCGCGTGGCTCGCGAAGCCGGAGATCGCGAGCGGGTACCTCGGCGCGGACGGCGAGTCGTACGCGGGCGCGCACGCCAAGCTGGCCGTGGCGGCACGGGTGAAGGGCAAGGACCCGCGCGCGTTCGCCGGGGTGGACCTGATCGCCGGGCTCCGGGGGCTGCAGGCGCCGTCCGGCCGCTTCTCCGACCGCTCGGCGTTCGGTGACTTCTCGAACGCCTTCACCCAGTCGTACGCCCTGTTGGCGCTGGGCCGGGACGCCAGGGGTGCGGCCTACCTGGCCGCGAGCCAGTGCCCCGACGGCGGCTTCCCCGTCACGTTCGAGACGTCGCCGTGCGTGAGCGACGTGGACGCCACCGCGATCGTCGTGCAGGCGCTGCGCTCGCAGGGCGAGCCCGTCGGACGCGCGCTCACGTGGCTCGAGTCGAAGCAGCAGGCCGACGGCGGGTTCCCGAGCGCGCAGGGCGGCTCGAACGCCAACAGCACCGGTCTCGCGGCCCAGGTCGTGCGCGGCCGCTCGGCGGTCAAGGCGCGCGACTACCTGAAGTCGCTGCAGGTCGGGTGCGACGGCGTGGAGAAGGGCGCGATCGCGTTCGACTCGTCGGGCTTCGACCGGGCCACCGCGCCGCGGGCGACGGCGCAGGCCGTCCTGGGGCTGACCCGCGCGAACCTCGTGACGTTGCGCGGCGGCGGCCGGGACGGAGCGCCCACACCGCACTGCTGACGTTTGCGCGTCCGGTTCCCCGGAAATCACGAGGGCATGACCGAGCACCAGTTCACGACACCGCTGGGCGGCGGCGAGCCCGTCGACGAGGAACCGGACGCGGTCGCCGTCGCGGAGGACGGCGAGCACGTGACCGCGCCCGAGGAGACCGCGATGCACATCGAGGAGACCGAGGAGGGCGGCGGCCGCGTCGATCGACCAGGCGACGGCTACCTGGACGACTGAGTCACGGAGAGTGACGCCCAGGTCAGGCCGGGATCGCTCGAATCTCGCTCAAGTCCCGCTAGAGCGGCCGTTCGTCTAGGACACAAGCTGACCTCAAGTGGTCCTAGAGTCCTTTGTGTCGGGACAAACGAGCGAAGGACTACAGCGATGACCACCACCGAGATCCTCACCGGCGAGCGCGCGGACCTCCTCGAGACCCTGCGGCAGCACCGCTGGTTCCTGACGTTCACCGCGCAGGGCCTGAGCGACGAGCAGGCGGCGTCGAGCCCGACGGCCAGCGCGCTGTGCATCGGCGGCCTCATCAAGCACGTCGGCACGGTCGAGCGGAGCTGGGTGCGGTTCATCGAGCAGGGCACCTCGGCGATGGAGACCGACCCGGAGTCCGAGGACTACGAGAACCACGCGCGCACGTTCCGGATGGAGCCGGGCGAGACGCTGGAGAGCATCATCGCCGAGTACAACGAGATCGCGGCCTACACCGACAAGCTCGTCGAGACGGTCGACATGGACCTCTCGCACGCGCTGCCCGCCGCGCCGTGGTTCCCCGAGGGCAAGACCTGGTCGGCCCGGCGAGTGTTCGTGCACATCGTCGCGGAGACCTCGCAGCACGCGGGCCACGCGGACATCATCCGCGAGACGATCGACGGCCAGAAGACCATGGGCTGATCAGGCATTCGGCGGCGAGAAGGTCGAGAGGAACTGGTCCCGGAAGTCGCTCATCCGCGACACCGGGGCCGACCCTCCCGGCTTGATCCCGTCGTCCCACCGCCAGCCCCGCACCTCGGCCATCACGGCCGGGTCCTTGGCGACGATGGTGATCGGCACGTCCCGGGAGGCTCCCTCGCCGGTCACCATCTGCGCCGGCTGGTGGTCGCCGAGGAACACCATCACCAGGTTCTCGTCGCCGTAGCGCTCCAGGTACGAGACCACGGACTCCAGCGAGTACGAGATCGAGTGCGCGTAGTCCGCGCGCACGGCCGCCGGGTCGCGGCCGAAGATCGACTCCGGCGGGTCGTTCGAGGCGGGCATGGTCGAGTAGATCGAGCCGTCGCCGAGCTCCTCCCAGTCCACGAAGTCCGGCGTCGGCGACCACGGCGCGTGCGAGGACACCATCGGGATCGCCGCCATCACCGGACCGTGCTGCTTCGCGCGTTCGTTGCGCTGGAACGACTCCAGCGTGAACTGGTCCGGCGTGGTCGCGTAGCCGAAGCGCGGCCCCTGGTAGCCGAGGTCCTGCGCGGCGTAGATCTTGTCGTAGTGGAAGAAGTCGCCTTCCGGCCACGCCTGCGTGATGCCTGGGACGACACCCACCGACCGCCACGACGACTCGCGGAACGCGCGCGGCAGCGTGAGCCGGTCCGACGCCACGAGGTTGCGGTAGCGCTGCTGGTTGTCGATCCACAGCCCGGACAACAACGTCGCCTGCGCCATCCAGCTGCCACCGCCCGCGGTCGGCGAGGTCAGGTACGCGGACTTCGCCGAGTACCCGGCGGCCTTCAGCCGATCGTTGCCCTGCGCCAGTTTCGCGGCCACGTCCGGCATGTCGAGGGCGGACTTTCCGTAGCTCTCCACGAACGTGAACACGACGTCCTTGCCCTGCAACGAGGACAGCAGCCCGGGGTGCCCGCGGAACGCGTCGACCGAGGCCTCCGCCGCGAACACCTCCTTGTCGTTCAGCCCGGCCTGAACGCGCCGCGCGTGGTCCACGAGCGACGTCGCGGCGGCGTCGGAGTAGACCGGAACCCCCGGCACGGCAAGCGAAACGCACGCCACCACCGCCGCGGCCACCACGCGGATCGCGACCGGACGACGTCCGGCGGCGACAGATCCGAGGCGCAGCACGGACGCCGCGGCCAGCCACACGATGCCGGCCACCAGCGCGACCGCCAGCACCACCGCGAGCACGGAGGCGAACCGGCCGAACGTCACGTCCACGAAGTCGATGGCGGGCACCAGCAACGGCCAGTCCAGCACGAGGTCGAACGGCCGGTACAGCACCACGTCGAAGCCGATGTCCATGATCTTCACGACGGTGAAGAGCCCCAGCGCCACACCGCCGACGACGGCGGCCGGCTTGCGGAACCGGTCCGGCAGCAGCACCAGGACCATCACGCCGACGAGACCTTCCAGCGGCACCCGCAGGAACGCCTCGGGGGTGAACTTCTCGAGGTCGCTCGGCGCGATGAGCACGACCACCACGAACAGCCCGGCCAGGACCGTGACCGCTCGCCGCAACAACATCCTCACCGAGAATCCCCTTTCCAGACCCTACGAGGTAAACGCGGCCCGGCCCGCGACCGGTTCAACTCCTCTACGATCGGTTCCCGTGACCCGCCCGCACGTTCTGCTCAGCGTCGCCGTCAGTCTCGACGGCCACATCGACGACCGCGGCACCGAGAGGTTCCCGCTTTCCAACTCCGCGGACTTCGACGAGATCGACCGGTTGCGCGCGGAGTCGGACGCGATTCTGGCGGGAGCCGAGACACTGCGGCGGGACAACGCGCGACTGCTCGTCTACAGCGACGAACGGCGTGCGGCGAGAATCGCTGCGGGCAAACCGGAGTACCCGCTGCGCGCCACCGTCACGAGGAGCGGCGACCTGGACCCTGAGCTGCGGTTCTGGCACTGCGGCGGCGACCGGGTCGTCTACTCGCGGAATCCCTCGACCACCGTCGGCCACCTCGCCGAAACGAAGACCTTCAGCGAATTCCCGGAGATTCTGGACGATCTCGGCGCACGCGGCGTGCGCAAGCTCATGGTCGAAGGCGGCACGAGCATTCACACGGCGTTCCTGGCGGCCGGACTGGCCGACGAGATCCGGGTGGCGGTCGCACCGATGCTGATCGGTCAGGCGACGGCCCCGCGTTTCGTGAATCCCGCCGAATTCCCCGGTGGACCGGCACGCCGATTCCACCTGGAGGACGTCACGAAAGTCGGGGACGTCGCGGTGCTCCGCTACTTCCCGAAAGTCACTTCCGCACCAGCTTGAGCGCGCCGAGGATCTGCTCCCGGCGGTAGACCGCGATCACCAGCGCCCACACCACGTAGATCAACGGCCACATCGCGCCCTTCAGGCCGCCGTTGGTCACGAGGAACACCTCGGTGAGCGCCGCGCCGGTCATGATGCCGGCGAGCGCCAGCGCCGCCAGGCCGCAGATGCGCGGGACGAGCAGGCCGATGGCGGTGGCAATCTCCAGCGCACCGGTGAAGTAGCGGAACCACTGGCCGAACCCGATGTCGTCGAACTTCGCGACGAACTGGTCGGTGAACAGCGAGTAGCCGTTCCTCACGAACTCCACGGCGAGCACGATCTGCAGGATCCAGACGACGATGTTGCCGATCTTCGCCGCGGTCGAGGTCTGCTCAGACATGGCGGGATTCTCCCACCGGGACCGCCGCGTTGTTCCACAGCCACAACACATCGCGACCGAACGACCACACCAACGATGCCAACGCGAGACCAACGAGCACGCCCGCGAACGGCAGCAGGCCCGAGGCCGCGACGACGAGGAAGATCCCCTGGACCGCGGCGACGACCTTGCGGGCGTAGCTCGCGGGCAGCGGCGCGTTCATCCAGCGCAGGCGCCAGGACGCGGCGACGAACACGTAACGCATGAGCCCGATCGCGAGCACCCACGGACCCAGGTGGACGGCCACGTACGCGCTCAGCACCAGGATCAGGAAGGCGTCGACCTCCATGTCGAACCGCGCGCCCAGAGCGGTCGAGGTGCCCGTGCGGCGGGCCACCTGGCCGTCCACCCAGTCGAGGGACAACGCGACGGCCGCCAGCGTGACGACCAGGGCGACCGGCACGTCCTGGCCCGCGCGGTCGGCGACCAGGGCCGTCACCGCGCCGACCATCAGGCCGCGGGCGAGCGTGACGCGGTCGGCCGGTCCTAATGCCGCGACGCGGTGGCGTTGCATGCCGTAGCCGAGGAACGCCCAGGTGGCGAAGCCGTAGGCGAGACCGGCGGCCCAGCCGAGCGGGCCGAGCCCGGCGGTCGCGGCGACCACGGCCAGCGCGAGGACCTGGAAGCCCGCCCAGATGGCAGGCTCGCGCAGGACGGGCGCGGTCCTGGTGTGCTGAAGTGTGATCATCAGGTGCCCCTAACGAACTTCGTGCGGCGGAGGTGTTGTGAGTGACACGTACGGCGAGTGCCTTTTGGCTCAATGAATCGGGAAACGGGGAAGTACGGCAGGTCACACTGGCCGAACCCGGTCCCGGTGAGGTCGAGGTGCGCACGCTGTTCTCCGGTGTCAGCCGCGGCACGGAGACCCTCGTGTTCCGCGGTGGCGTGCCGGAGAACCAGCACGAGGTGATGCGCGCACCGTTCCAGGAGGGCGACTTCCCGTGGCCGGTGAAGTACGGCTACCTCAACGTCGGCGTGGTCGAGAACGGCGACCTCCGCGGCCGCACGGTGTTCTGCCTCTATCCACATCAGACTCGGTACGTCGTCCCGGAGAGCTCCGTCACGCCCGTGCCGGAGGCGGTTCCGGCGGAGCGGGCCGTGCTCGCGGGCACCGTCGAGACCGCGGTCAACGCCGTGTGGGACGCGCGGCCGTTGATCGGCGACCGGATCGCGGTGGTCGGCGGCGGCATGGTCGGGTCGAGCATCGCGGCGGTGCTCGCGACGTTCCCCGGAGCGCGGGTCGAGCTCGTGGACGCGGACCCCGGTCGGCAGGCCGTCGCGGCGGCGCTCGGGGTCGGTTTCGCGCTCCCCGGCGACGCGCTCGACGGCTGTGACCTGGTCTTCCACGCCAGTGCGACCGAACAGGGCCTCACCACGGCGTTGAACCTGCTCGCGCCGGAAGGCCGGGTGGTCGAGCTGAGCTGGTACGGCGACCGGAAGATCTCGGTGCCGCTGGGCGAGTTCTTCCACTCCCGCCGGCTCACGATCCGCAGCAGCCAGGTCGGCGCGGTCGGCCGCCCGGACCGCACCTACGCCGAACGCCTGGCGGTCGCGCTCGACCTGCTCGCCGACGACCGGTTCGACGCGCTCATCACGGGCCACAGCGCGTTCGAGGAGCTCCCGGACGTCATGCCGAAGCTCGCGGACGGGGAGATTCCGGCGCTGTGCCACCGGATTGACTACGGTCGGGACCATGTTCCCGAGTGACACCACGGTCGACGTCCGCGGCAAGCGCGTGGCCGTGCTCCCGGTCGGCAGCACCGAGCAGCACGGCCCGCACCTGCCGCTCGCCACGGACTCGGTGATCGCGTGGACCATCGCGTCGGAGATCGCCGCGAGGTACCCCGAGGTGCGGTTGCTGCCGCCGATCCAGTTCTCGTGCTCGCAGGAGCACGCCGACTGGCCGGGGACCGTCAGCATCTCCGCGCGCACGTTGATCTCAGTGGTCGAGGACATCGCGGAGTCCTTGCGCCGCACGGGTGTCACGCACCTGGTGCTCGTCAACGGGCACGGCGGCAACTACGTGCTGTCGAACGTCGTGCAGGAGGGCGAGAACCTGGCGCTCTTCCCCGGACGCGACGACTGGGCGTTCGCGCGGGAGAAGGCGGGCGTCGAGACCTCGGCGTACAGCGACATGCACGCGGGTGAGCTGGAGACCTCGATCCTGCTGCACGCCCACCCCGATCTGATCCGTCCCGGTTACGAGTCCGCCGACCACCTGGCGGAGGACCGGCGGCACATGCTCACCCTGGGTCTGGCGCCGTACACGGAGTCCGGCGTCGTCGGGCGTCCGTCGCTCGCGTCAGCGGGCAAGGGCCAGCTCCTGCTCGCGGGGCTGACCGAGTCCTTCGGCCACTACCTGGGGCTGCTGGGCCTTGCGCCGTGACACGAGCAGCACGACCGCGCCGGGCAGAGCGGCGATGAGCGCCAGCACGCCGTAGACGATGCCCGTGGTGAAGCCCTGCGCGGCACCCAGTCCGGCGGCACCGAACGCCACCGCGAGGAACGCCTCGCGCGGGCCGAACCCGCCGATGTTGACCGGGATCGCCATGATCAGCAGCGCCAGCACGACGACCGGCGCGAGCTGGGTGACCGTGGCGTCGGACCCGGCGGCGCGGGCGGCCACCAGGAACATCGCGACGTAGCCCGCGACCGTGGCGGCCGACAGTCCGAGGACGGCCGGCCAGGTCCGGAACGACAACAGCCGGATGCCGTCGGCGAGGGTGTTGACCAGCACCCGGCGCACCGGCCTGATCTGCCAGCCGACGGCCGCGGCGAGCGCCAGACCGGCGACGACCAGGCCGGCCGTGATGCCGTCCGGCGCGAGGTCGAGGCCGGGCGCGGGGTGCGTGAGCAGCACCGCGAGCCCGATCCCGATGAGCACGACCTGACCCGCCATGCGCTCGAAGAACACGGCGCGCACGCCCCGTCCGACGTCGCCGGACTCGCGGCCGTGGTGGACCGCGCGGTGCACGTCGCCGAGCACGCCCGCGGGCAGCACGGCGTTGACGAGTTGGGCGCGGTAGTAGTCGCCGACCGCGGTGCGCAGGGTCAGCGGCAGGCCGAGGCGGCGCGCGACGAGGACCCAGCGACCCGCGCTGAGCACCGTCGTCACGAGCCCGATCGCCAGTGCGGCGGCGATGGAGAACGCGTCGATCGCGCGCAGTCCGTCGAGGAACGCCCCGGTGCCCAGGCGCAGACCCAGGGCGACCAGGATGCCCACCGCCAGCAGCAGGCGGAGCCACGGCCAGAACTTCTTCATCACACAGCTCCCGGTAGTGCCAGCAGGTCGACGTGGTGGACCACCGCGGAGGCCTCTGACCTGCGACGCAGGTACTCCGAGGCCTCGGCGGCGAGTGCGGGTTCCTGCTCCACCGCGGCGTCGACCCAGCCCTTCAGCCATTCCCGCTGCAGGGCGTCGCCATTCATGCGCCAGGGGCTCTGAGCCGTCCGGACCGACGCTCCCGCCGCCGCGAACGCCTCGCGGGCGGCGGCCGGAGCGTCCGGTCCGAGCAGACGGCGCCCGTCCACGACGCGACGCTGGTGGGCGTTGAACGCGTCCTGGAAGGCGGCGTCGAGCGGCTCGGCCGGGTCGAGTTCGATCCGGCCTGCCACCGAGAGCGTGAACAGTGCGGGCACATGAGCTTCTACGCAGGCCAGTGCCAGAGCGTTCATCTCTTCGGCGGTGAGCAGGTCGAGCAACGCGGAGCACGTGACCAGGTCGGCGCCCGCGAGGTCGGCGGCTTCCAGGGACGTGAGGTCGCCCTCACGCGTCTCGGCGGTGACGTCCGGCAGCGCGCTCATGCTCGCCTCCGCGAGCTCGAGCAGCCGGGGGTCGCGGTCGTGCAGCACCCAGTGCTGCACGCCGCCGAGCCTCCCGGCGAGCCAACGTCCCATCGATCCCGTGCCACACCCGAGGTCACGGATCGTCAGGGGGTTTCGGTTCACCAGAGTTTCGCGGAGGGTGTCCGCGAGCTCGGTCGAGCGCGCCTGTGCGTCGGCGTTCTCCCGCAGTGCCAGCCATTCCGGGGCGAAGGTCATGGCCGGAGCGTAGCCAGCACCCTCCGCAGGTCCTCTGTGGATTGATCCCAAGTGGACAGACGAGCCCGTCGGCCGAGGGCTCGCGCGCGCAGTTCCGAGCGGAAATCCTGATCTTGGAACCAGCGCGTTAACGCAGCTTCCAATGCATATTCGTCCCCAGCTGGAATAAGCAGACCGCCGTCCCCGAGCGCGTCCGGGACGGCGCTCGCGATGACCGGCAGACCGTGTGCGAGGGCCTCGGTGACGACCATGCCGTACGTCTCGGCGCGAGAGGTCAGCACGAACAGGTCGGCGGACGTGTACGCGCTGGTCAGGGCCTCGCCGGCGAGTGGCCCGGGGAAGCTGACGCGGTCGTCGCGCGGCAGTTCGTGCAGGAACGGCCGGTGCGGGCCGACGCACGTCAGCCGCCAGTCGCGGTCGATCCTCCGCAACGCCCTGACCAGCAGGTCGTGGCCTTTGCGGGGTGTGATGGACGCGACGCAGAGCAGGTGGTGGACCCCGTCCGAACCGTGCGCGAGGGGCGCCGGGTCGACGCCGGGGACGACGACGTGGACGCCGGTGAGCCCGTGCCGGCGTTCGATCTCGCGGGCGGCCGTCGGACTGGTCGCGACGACGGCCCGTGCGGCCCGGAGGACCTGCCCTTCGCGGGCGTCGAGGTCCCGCGCGACCGCCGGGTCGAGGCCCGTCTCGTCGGCCAGCGGCAGGTGGACGAGGACGACGATCTTCAGTCTTCGTGTGTGAGGAACGACGATCTCGGGTAGTCCGCAGCTCACGAGACCGTCGAGGAGCACGACGTCTCCGTGCGGGAGGGCCGCAAGCGCTTGCTCCAACGCGGTGGCGTCGGCGGGACGCGGCCAGTCACCAGCGACGAGCACACGGTCCATACCCGCGCTCACGCGCAGGTCGTAGACGTTGCCGCCGCTGGGACTGCCCGGATCCCCGACGTCAGCCGGAAGGACGAAGTGCACGTTCGTAGCTCGCCCAGGCGACGTGCGACTCGTGGAGTGTGACGGCGATCGCATCGATCCCGTGAGCGCCCTCACCGAGAGCGCCCTCGGAGATCTTGTCCGCGAGCTGGTCCGCGATGTGCTTCGCGAGCCACTCTGTGGAGGTGTTGATGCCCGCGAACTGGGGTTCTTCGTCCAGGTTGCGGTAGTTGAACGCAGCCAGGACCTTGTTCAGCTCCTGGGTCGCGAGTCCGATGTCGACGACGATGTTGTCCGAATCGAGCTCAGCCCGTTTGAACGTTGCGTCCACCAGGAACGTTGCTCCATGCAGACGTTGCGCTGGACCGAAGACCTCGCCGCGGAAACTGTGGGCGATCATCACGTGATCGCGGACGGTGATGCTGAACAGGATGACCTCCGCTGTGCGGTCGGGTTACGGTGCGACCTCCATCCGAGCGTAGCTGCACGTTCGGAAGGCGCCTGGCGACAAGGGGACCGGAGATGTTCGAACAGGCCTTCAACGACGAAGACGTGGCAGAGTCCGATCTGGTGACACGCCGTGGCACCTTCAGAGCAGTCGCGTTCCGCGCGGACGGTCACGAGCACATGGCCCTCGTCTACGGCAAGACGAAGCTGCGCGAGAACGTCCTCGTGCGCATCCACTCCGAGTGCATGACCGGCGACATCTTCGCCGCGATGCGCTGCGAGTGCGGCGAACAGCTCGACGCGGCGCTGAACACCATCGTGCGTGAAGGCAGCGGAATCCTCGTGTACCTGCGCGGGCACGAAGGTCGCGGCATCGGCCTGGTGTCGAAGATCCGCACGCACGTGCTGCAGGACCAGGGACTGGACACGTTGGACTCGGCGACGTCGCTCGGCCTGCCGGTCGACGTGCGCGACTACTCCCCCGCCGCCCGCGTGCTGAAGCACCTGCGCGTGCAGTCCGTGCGGCTGATGTCCAACAACCCGGACAAGATCGCGGCGCTGGAGTCGAACGGGATCTCGGTGACCGCGCGCGTGCCGTCGCTGATGACCCCCAACGCGCACAACATCGCGTACCTGACGGCGAAGCGGGACCGGCTCGGCCACGACCTGCCGCAGGTCGACGAGTTCTCGACGCTGCCACACGCTCGCTGACCATTGCTTTCCCAGCATGTGGGGCTCAAAATGCCTTGATGCTGGCGTTGCGGGCAGAGCGTGCGTTCGACGGTGAGAGGTCGATCGCCGGCCCCGTCACGGTCGTCACCGAGGGCGGGAAGATCAAGGCCGTCGAGCACGGCCACCCCGACGTGCCCGGTGCCGAGGTGGTCGATCTCGGCACCGCGACCGTCCTACCCGGACTGGTCGACACCCACGTGCACCTGTGCGGGGACGGCGGGCTCGGCGCGCTCGACCGCCTGCCGTCGTTCACGCCGGAGCACCTGGACTCGGTGATCGAGGAGAGCCTCGACCTCCACCTCCGGGCGGGCGTGACCACCGTGCGGGACCTGGGCGACCGCGCGTGGGCCGTGACGGACCAGCGCGACCGGTTCCGGCAGCGCGTCCTCGCCTCCGGGCCTCCCATCACGAGCCCGCGCGGCCACTGCTGGTCGATGGGCGGTGAGGCGACCGGCGACGAGGAGCTGCGCCGGGCCGTCCGCGAGCGGGCCGAGCGCGGGGTCGACATCGTCAAGATCATGGCCAGCGGCGGGTTCGCCACCCCCGGCACGGTCGTCGACGACTGCCAGTTCACCGAGCACGACCTGCGCGTCGTGGTCGAGGAGGCCCACTCGCTGGGCCTCCCGGTGACCGCGCACGCCCACAGCCTCGCGGCGGTCCGGCACGCCGTGACCGCGGGCGTCGACGGCATCGAGCACTGCACGTGCCTGGCCGGCGGGGCGATGGTGCTCCCCGCCGACCTGATGGACGCGCTGGCGGAGGCCGACATCGCCGTCTGCCACACGCTCGGCTCCACGTCCGAACCGCCGCCGCACATCCAGGAGGCGTTCGACCGCATGGGGATGAGCCTCGCCGCGAAGATCGACGCGGTCGGCCGCATGCACGACCACGGCGTGCGCGCCGTCTCCGGCACCGACGGCGGCATCGCACCGGGCAAGGGGCACGGGATCACCGCCCACGCCCTCGGCAACATGATCGAGGCCGGCCTGCCGAACTCCGTGGTGCTCGCGAGCGCCACCAGTCAGGCGGCGCGGGCGTGCGGCGTGAGCAAGGGCGTGCTGAAGCCCGGCTGGGACGCGGACGTCATCGCCGTGCAGGGGAACCCGATGCGGGACATCACGGCGTTGCACCACGTGACGACCGTGGTGATCGGTGGTCAGATCGCGACGACCGTCTTGCCGACCGACCGCCGCGAGTAGACGTGGTCGATCGCGTCGAGCGCCTCCGAGAGCGGGAAGACCTTGTCCACGGGGGCTTTCACCTTCTCGGCCTCGACCAGTGCGCGCAGCTCGTCGAACACGTCGGCGCACTCGGCGGACATCAGCGGGACGAACTTCTTGGAGGAGAACAGGTTCAGCAGCGGTGAGGCCATCAGCTTGTGGAACCCGCCCGTGATCGCCCCGCCGGTCTCCGCGCCCACGAGCACGATCCGGCCCCGGTCGGTGGTGGCCTTGCGCAGCAGCGAGAACGGCCTGGCGCCGCCGCAGTCCAGGATCAGGTCGTACGTGCCGGTGAAGTCCGCGACGGTGTAGTCGACGACCTCGTCGGCGCCCAGCGACCGCACCAGGTCGACCTTGCGGGTGCTGCACACCCCGGTCACGTGCGCGCCCAGCGCCTTCGCGATCTGCACCCCGTACGAGCCGACGCCACCGCCCGCGCCGAGCACCAGAACCCGTTGCCCCGGCTGGACTCCGCGCAGCCCCTGCAACGCGGTGGCGCCCGAGATGGGCACCGCGGCCGCCTCGGTGAACGAGGTGTTCCGCGGCTTGCGCGCCAGCCGGGAGACCGGCGCGACGGCGTGCTCGGCGAACGACCCCTCGCACGTGCCGAACACCTCGTCGCCGACCTCGAACCCGGTGACACCGGGGCCGACCTCCGTCACGACGCCGGCGACGTCCCGTCCCGGCACGACCGACTTCGGCGCGCGGAACCCGAAACCGAGGATCCGCAACAGGTACGGCCTGCCGGTGAGGATGTGCCAGACGCCCATGTCGACGCCCGCCGCCCGCACCTCCAGCAGAACCTCGCCCTTCCCAGGCACAGGCACATCGAGGTCACCGAGCACCGCCGATCCGTATCTTCGTTGCACGACAGCCTTCACAGCTCTTCCTCCTCCGGGTAGTGGAAAACGTCCTCCAGCGGCACCTGGAACACGCGGGCGATCTTGAAAGCCACCTCGAGAGACGGTGAGTACCTGCCCTGCTCGATGGCGATCAACGTCTGCCGCGTCACGCCGATGGCCGCGGCGAGATCGGCCTGCTTCATCTCGTCGCGCGCGAACCGCAGCGCACGGATGGAGTTCGTGACTTTCGTGGGCTTCACACCGTTCCCCGCTGGTAGAACGCGATCTTCGCCAGCGAACCGAGCACCGCGGACAGCACGAAGCCCAGGTACAGCACGTTGGCGATCCAGAAGTGCGGCGCCTCGAACATGGCGAGCGCCATCGCGGCGATACCGCCGATGACGACGAACGACTGGCCGATCTGGTCGCTGAAGCGGCCGATCTCGCGGTCGCGCTCGTCGGCCTGCAGCCCGTCGTGGCGCGACGCGATGCCGAACCAGATCCCGGACACGATGCCCGCGACGATGCCGAACCCAATCGTCCACAGCATCGCGCCGACGTACGGCGCCTCGACGAGCGGACGGCCGTCAACTCCGTTCAGGACAAGTAAGACGTACACGGCATATCCCACCGCCGAGATGACCGCCAGTGCCCACGCCCGCTTCTCCTCGAACGCCATGGTCCCGCTCCTGATGTCAAAGAAACCTGACATCACCAAGGTAAAACGAACCAGACACCGTGTCAAACATCTTTGACTCGACCAGGCCGTGACCGGCCCGTGACCAACGCGTCCGTATGGCGGTCGACCGCATCCGATCGGACCCGTTAGCGTGCCGCTCATGCTCCGTCCGATTCTCGTTGCGTGCGCGCTTGCCCTCACGGCGTGCGGGCACGCGGTGACGGCGGAACCACCCGCCGCCGCACGCACCCACACCCCCGCGGCGGCACCTCTCGTCGCCACGCCGGAGGTCTGCCCGCTCCCCGACAGCGGGTTCGAGTGCGACTTCCAGAAGCGGATCAAGGCCGCTCAGGACTACGCCGAGACACGGCCGGGGACCACGGGTTTCGTGCTGCGCGACCGCAAGTCCGGCGCGGTCTGGCGCAACGACCACGCGGGCGACATGACGTGGACGGCCTCGACGATCAAGCTCGCGATGGTGGTGAACCTCCTGGAGCGCCAGCGCACCGGCAAGATCAAGCTCAGCGCGGACGACCGCAGCCTGATGAACGCGATGCTGCACACGTCCGACGACGACGCGGCCGACTCGTTGTGGCGCAAGTACACCGGCGCGACGTTCAACGCGGCGTTCCCGAAGTACGGAATGACCGATTTGGTGCCACAAAAGGGATACACGTCGGCGTTCCCGTACTGGGGCTTCGAGAAGTGCACGGCGAACGACCTCGACCGCCTGATGAACTACGTCCTCGACTCGGTGCCGGCGGACGACCGCGAGTACATCCTCGGGCAGATGCGTCAGGTCGGACCCGTCCAGCAGTGGGGCGTGTGGGGCCCGGACTCCGGCGCGAAGAACGGCTGGTCCGAAGAGGACGGTGGCTGGGTGATGAACTCGGTCGGGTTCGTCGGCCAGGACCAGCGGTACACGCTCGCGATCATGAACAACCTCAAGGGCGAGGGCGCGTACGACGAGGGGCGCGCGACCGACACCGAGATCACGCGCATCCTGTTCCGCTGAACGTCAGCGGGGTGTCCGGGAGCACGCGCGACAGCACGCAGGCCCGCGAGCGTGCGTCGTCAGCCCTGAATCGACTCCCACAGGCACAGCACGCTGCCCTCGCTGTCCTTCACGTACTGCGAGAACCCGTGGTCGCCAACGCGTTCCTTGGCGTTGAGCAGCACGCCCCCGGCCTCCTCGACCTTGCGCGCCACCACGTCGATGCTCGGCACCTCCACGATCAGCACGGGCCCCTGCACGAACTCGGTGCGCGGCGAGATCCCGCCGTCGGCGTCCGCGACGTCGACCGGCTTCCCACCGGCGTCGACCAGCACGTAGTCGAACGGCAGCTGAAGCGCCGACCAGCCGAACACGTCGCGGTAGAAGGCCGTGGCCCGCGCCAGGTCGTCCGCGGGCAGCTCGAACTTGACCCGCCTCATCGCGCGAGGTCCGGGACCTGGGCGACGAGCTCCTCCGGCGCCGACAACCGCCAGGCCTCGAACACCAGCTCCGCCAGCTCGTCGGCGTCGACGCCTTCGAGGTGCACCACGACCCAGCCGAAGCCCCCGGCCGTGAACTGCTCCTCGAACACCTCGGGCCGCTCCGCCACCAGCGCCTGCTGCTCGGACAGCGTCTGCTTCAGCCCGACCGTCTGCGTGCGCGGCCAGTAGTACCCGAAGACCTTGCCGCGCACGCGGAACGTGTCGTACTGCTGACCGGACGAGCGCTGCACCTCCGCGAGCCCGTCCACCATCTCGAAGAGCTGCTTGTTCGTAGTCGCCACCACCGACCCCCAAAGCCGAAGAGCGGAAAGTATAAATCCGGCTTTCAGGACGCGGCCGCACCGAGCCGCCGCACTTGGTCGGCCACCAGCGCGGCGTGCGACAGCGGCGTGCTCAGGTCGTCGACCTCCCCGTTCGTCGTGTAGTCGAGCAACACCACGTCAGCGGACTCCGCGAGCGCGTGCAACCGCTCCACCTCGGCCCGCAGCCGGTGCTCCAGAACCCAGCGGTAGGCAGGTAAGTAGATCTCCAGCCGCGCCGTGCGGTAGTCGAGCAACCGGTCACCGGTCAGCCCCGCGCGGTGCCCGCGAACCGGCCCGAACCGGCGGACCGTGCGCTTCAGGCCCTTCATCGACGTGACCGCGAGCTTCGACGCGTCGACATCGGCCGACTCGAAGACCTTCAGCGCCTGCCACAGGCCCTCGACGGACTCGCTCGTGACGCCCGGCGACAGCGGCACCGGGATCCCGCCGTGCGGGAAGAACGGGCTGAAGCGCACCCACGGCTCCGGGCCGCGGGAGGTCACGTCGAGGACGAGCGCGTCCGGGCGCTTCAGCTTGCGCCGCTTGCTCGCGACTTCGATGGGCATGGTCCGAGGATGGCAGGAGGGTCTGACAATTCCGGGCCGCTCGGCGGGGTCAGAACCGGGTGAGCTCGTAGAGCTGGGCGCCGTTCGCCCCGTAGACGACCGCGTGGTCGGCCCGGTCGAAGGCGATCTTGAAGGTCGCCTGGTTGGGTCCCTGCTTCACGAGCAGCGAGTGGCGGTTCTGGTCGTCGGGCGCGGTGGACAGCGTGCAGGTCATCGGGCCGCCGATGTCGAGCGGCTTGCCCTGGTGGTAGTAGAAGCCCTCGCACTGCGCGCCGTTGCCGCCGAACGTCTTCGTGCCGGTGCCGTCCGACGCGGTCCAGGTCCCGACGGCGGTCTGCGTCACGTCGGTGCCACCGGCGGCGCCGTCGTCGCCGCTCAGGTTGACGACCACGGCCCGTCCCACCAGGAACAGCGCGACGATCGCCACCGCCGCGACCAGGATGCCGCCGTAGTTGGTCTTCTTGCGGTTGTCGGTGTTGTTGCTGCCGCTGACGTTGCCGCCCGCGATGACGCCGTTGCTCGCGTTGATCGAGCCGCCCGCGGAGACGCTCGAGCCCGCTCGCTCGTCGCGCGGAGGCATTCCGGACTGTGGCTGCACGTTCGTCTCCCTCAGGTCGGCCAGTGCCCGGCACTCCACCACCGGAGGTGGGCGCGGGACGGCCGTTGTGCGTCACGTGCGGCACAGACGCGGCATTTCGTTATAGCCCGATCTGCCTCTTCAGCTCCGCGAGATCGCGAATCGAGATGCGCGCGCGGTCGACCGACACGAGGTTATTCCGCTTGAGTTGTGCCAATGCGCGACCGACCGAGGAACGGGAGATGTCCAGTTCTCTGGCCAATTCCTCCTGCGACCCGATGTGAATCACCGGACCGGCCGCGGCGCGGCCGACCAGGAATCGCCGCACCTTGTCGGCGGCGCCACCGCCCCGTTCCAGCAGACTGGCGTCGGATTCGCGCAGCCGTTTCGACACGACCGCGCCGAGAAGGCGCAGGACGCCCGGATGTTCGGCGACGACCCGGTCGAACTGTTCTCCGGTCAGGACGAGCGCGCGCACGTTCGTGACGGCCACGACCGTGGCGGATCTGACCCCGTTGTCGAGAAATGCCTGCTCACCGATGATGTCACCGGCGAACCGCGTCGCGACGACCCGTTCACCGTCCTCGCCCAGCACTCGAACCCGGCCGCTGAGCACGACCGCCACGCACGATCCCGTTGCCGCCGCCCTGATCAGCGTGTTCTGCCGGGTGAAGGGCCGCACCTCCCCCACGTCGGCGAGCTTCCTCCGCTCCTCCGGGGAGAGGAGGCACCAGAAGCTGTCCGGACGCTGTTCCCTCGTGACGACGTCCAATGCGAGCCCACGCATGTCCACTTCTTTCCTCAGCGGGCGAACTCGCATGCACATCGCTCGCCGCAGCCGAAACGCAACGGGGAACCTCGGGCATTCATTCGACAGGAGCAGTGCGGTCACATCTTGCTCGATCCGAGCGATGACTGGGATTGCCGCATCCGACGAAGGTCAGGACCGAACATGACAACCACCCAAGTCCTCGCCTCGGTGACCAGGGAACACCGTAAAGGAAGTTTCTGGCGTCGTCTCACCGAGACCGAGAGAACCGCGTTCGCGACGAACGCCCGATTCCGCTGTTTCGCCAGGGGCGCGGAGCTGATCTCCGCCGACGACCGCACCCGGTGGGCGGCCATCATCTACAGCGGACGTGTCCGAATCCTCGGTGAGGGAGGGAGAGCGGTCGCGACGCGGTGGGCCGGCGACATCGTCGGCGAGCAGGCCGTGATCGACGCGGGGGCGCGGCCGGGCGCTGTCGTCGCCGACACGAAGGTCAGGGCGATCCTGCTCGGCAAGCACGAGCTGGACGGTCTCTTCGCGAGGTACCCGCACGTGGTGCTGACGTTGTGCGCGGTGGTGTCCGAACGCCTGCGCGAGGCCGACGAGTTGCTGGAGAGCCAGGCGAACGACGCCTTCACCCGCGTCGTCGACTCGTTGGTGCGGCTCGCGGAGGAGTTCCGCGGTGACGAGCACGGCAGGCTGAGGATCCCCATCGGATCGCAGTCCGCACTCGCCGAACAACTGAGACTGTCCCGTGAGTCGGTCGTGCGCGCGTTGCGCACGCTGCGCGCGCAACGTCTCATCTCGACTGATCGTCGAGGTGTCGTCGTGGTGCACGACTTGGCTGCTCTCCGTGCGACATAACGGTTCGTGGCCGCTGTGCCGCATGTGACGCAGACGGCGCGAAAAGCGCCGGAGGCGGTGCTGCACTGGCCGGCATGGATCCCTTGCCCGGCTTGGTGCTCACCCTCGACGTCCGGTCCTTCAGCGGCCTGAGCAACACGTCCATGCTCACGACGCGGAAGTCGTTGTACCGCATCGTGATCGAGTCGTTCGGCGCGGGCGGCGTGCGCTGGAACGACTGCGCGCACGAGGACCGCGGGGACGGAATCCTCGTCGTCGTACCGGCGACGGTGCCGAAGACCGCGGTGCTGGGCCCCGTCCTCACCGAACTGATGCGCCGCGTCGGGGAGGCGCCTGCGAACCCCGACGGGACCGGGATGGAGGTCCGCGTCGCCGCCCACGGCGGTGAGATCCACCGCGACGTCAAGGGGTTCGCCGGCTCGGACGTGATCCTGCCGTTCCGGCTGCTCGACTCGCAGGTGCTGCGCGACGCCCTGGCCGGGACGACCGCCCGCTGCGTCGTGATGGTCTCGGACTCCCTGTACGAGAGCACCGTGCGGCACGACTACCCCGGGATGGCCGGCCGCGTGTTCCAGCCCGTCGAGGTTCGGGTGAAGGAGACGACCGTGCGGGCCTGGCTGCACGTGCCCGGAGGCGTCGCCGCACGGCCCGCCGCGACGTCACCCGAACAGCCCGAGCCGCACCAGCCGGCGTCCCATCACCACGGCGCCCACATCAGCGCGGGCGGTGACATCCGGGTCGACAACGGCGTCCTCGCCGGAGGCGACGTGATCACGACAGAACGCCACCACCTCCCGTGGTGGCGCCGACGGAAAGGATGACCGATGAGAAGACTGCTGGCGCTGGGTTTCGTGATCGCGCTGACCGCGTCCGGCTGCGGCCTGCTCGACAGCAAGCACGAGGTCGGCGAGTGCGTGCGCACCCGAGTGGCACTCGGCGGCACCGACATCACCTCCGCCGACTGCCCCGCGAAGGGCTTCGACGAGAAGTCCTTCACGGACCCGGTGTACAAGATCACGGCCGTGCTCGAGTACGAGCAGTCCTGCCCGAGCGGCCGGTCCTTCGGCGGCATCGAGCTCAAGCACGAGCCCGACGACGCCGTCTACTGCCTGTCCCCGGCGGCGGGCCTGTGAAGAAGATCGCGACGACCGCCGTCGACCTGGTGCGGCGCCTGGAGCTCAGGCAGCTGCACCAGCCCGACGAGGTGAACCGCGCCCAGGCGCTGCAGGCCCTCTTCGCGCGGTACGACCTCCGCGGCCCGGACCCGCAGGTCCTGGTCGGCGAGGTGACCGTCCTGCTGGAGGAGGACCAGAACTTCCGCCGCTCCGTCACCGCACAGCTGCCGGCGTTCCACGGCACCACGATCTCCGCCGGTGGCTCCATCAGCGTGACCGACGGCATCATCGCCGGTGGCGACGTGCGGGACAGCCACAACACCCACAACAACAAGAAGACCAACTACGGCGGCATCCTGGTCGCCGGGGTGGCGGTGGTGGCCCTCTTCCTGGCCGGACGCGCGGTGGTCAACGTGATCGCCGAGATCCCGGCGGACCCCGGTGGCGGAGGCGCCGCGGTGCTCACCGGGTCCCACACGTGCCGCGACTTCCTCGCGGCCGACCAGTCCACCCAGCTCGCGACGCTGAAGCGCATCTACCTCGACGCGGGCGACGCGGAGCGCGCGGGCGACCCGTTCATCCTGCAGAACGGTCAGTACACGTGCGGGCAGGCACCGAACATGAAGCTCGCGAACCTGGCGAGGCGCTAACGATGATGACTCACTGAAGGCACGGGCGTGCCACGAGATCCGCTCGGCACGCGGCTGCGCTGGGTCAGCACGACGCAGACGAGCACGACGGCCGCGGTCGCGAGGGCGGGCCAGCCGACCGGCTCGCCCAGCACGAGGGCCGACCACAGCAGCGTCAGGACCGGTTGGGCCAGCTGGATCTGGCCGATCTTGGCGACGCCGCCCGCGGCGAGACCCGCGTACCAGGCGAAGAAACCCAGGAACATCGAGATCAGGGAGACGTAGCCGAAGCTGAGCCACACGACGCCGTCGGCGCGGGAGAAGTCCGCGGTGTACAAGGAGATCGGGAGCGTCACCGGCAGCGAGACGACGAGCGCCCAGCAGACCGTTCTCGCCCCACCCAGTTCGCGGGAGAGCGCGCCGCCCTCGGCGTAACCCAGGCCGCACAACACGACGGCGACGAACAGGTAGAGGTCCGCGAGGCCCAGCGAGCCGGAGAAACCGCCGCCGGTGGCGACGAAACCGAGTACCGCGAGCAGGCCGGCGCCGCTGGCGAGCCAGAAGCGGAGCGGTGGCCTTTCGGAGGCGCGCAGGACGGCCCAGATCGCGGTGGACATGGGCAGGACGGCGATCACGACGGCGCCGTGGGCCGAGGTCTGCGTGGTGAGGGCCAACGAGGTGAAGAGCGGGAAGCCGATCACGATGCCGAGGGCGACGACGACCAGCCGGCGGAGCTGCGTCACCGACGGCCGTGGGGCTCGCGACAACGCGAGGTAGGCGATCGCCAGGATGCCCGCCACCAGCGCGCGTCCGAACGCGACGAACCACGGGTCCAGTCCTGCCACGGCGAGGCGGGTGGCGGGCAGCGAGAAGCTGAAACCCAGGACGCCGAGCGCGCCGAGTGTTACCCCCGCCGGCACGATAACGTTACTCTTGGCTCTCATGAACGAGGATAACGCAGCTGCTCGCGTTATCGAGCACCTGAGAGCGGCGGCACAGTCCGGGCAGACCGGTGACCGGATGCCCTCGGTGCGCGACCTGATGGCGCGGCACCGGGCCTCGCCCGCGACCGTCCAGCAGGCGATCCAGCGCGTGGCGGCCGAGGGACTCGTCGAGGTGCGGCCCGGCCGGGGCAGTTACGTGGCGCCGAAGGAGACCGCCGTCAGCCACGACCTGTCGTGGCAGGCCGTGGCACTCGGCGAGGGCAGGCCGGGCGAGGACCTCGTGGCGAACCTCGTCGCGGTACCCAAGCCCGAGGCCATCCCGCTCACGAGCGGCTACCTCGACCCCGGCCTGCAGCCGACCGAGGCGCTCGGCGCCGCGCTGAGCCGTGCGGCCCGCCGGCCCGCGAGCTGGGGACGCGTTCCGGTCGAGGGCAAGGAGGAGCTGCGCGCGTGGTTCGCGAAGGAGGCCGGTGGTGAGCTGAGGGCCGGCGACATCACGGTGTGCGCGGGTGCCCAGGAGGCGCTCGCGACCGTCTTCCGCGGGCTCGGCGAGCGCGGTGACGCCGTGCTGGTCGAGTCGCCCACCTACCTCGGCGCGATCGCGGCGGCACGCGATGCCGGCCTCAAGGTCGTGCCGGTGCCCGCGGATCAGGACGGCGTGCGGCCGGACCTGTTGCGCGCCGCGTTCGAACGCACGGGCGCGAAAGTCTTCTACTGCCAGCCGTTGCACGCGAACCCGCACGGCGCCGTGCTGTCCGACGAGCGCCGGGCCGAGGTCATGCGGATCGTCCGGCACGTGGGCGCGTTCCTCGTGGAGGACGACTGGGCGCGCGGCTTCACCGTCGACGGCGTCGCGCCGCCGACGCTGGTCTCGCAGGACACCGACGGGCACGTCGTCTACGTCCGCTCCCTCACCAAGGTCGCGGCGCCCGGACTGCGCGTCGCCGCCATCGGGGCGCGCGGACCGGCGGGCACCCGGCTGAAGAACACCAGGTCCCGGCAGGACCTGTACGTCGCGGGTCCGTTGCAGGAGGCGGCGATCGACTTCGTGACGTCGCCGGCGTGGCGGCGCCACCTGCGCACGCTCCAGCAGTCCTTGAGGGCCAGGCGTGACGCTCTGGCCCGCGCGGTCGCCGAGCACCTGCCGGAGTTCGAGGTCGCGCGGTCCTCCGGCGGACTGCACCTGTGGGCGGCGCTGCCGGACGGCGTGGACGACCTGGAGCTGACGACGGCGGCCGCGGCACGCGACGTCGTGGTGTTCCCCGGCCGGCCGTGGTTCGCGGCTGAACCGCCGGGCAGTTTTCTCCGTTTGACCTACGGCGGCGCACCCGAGCACGTGCTCGCCGAGGGCGTCCGCCGGCTGGCCGACGCCGTGTCCGCGGTCCGGCGGTGACCGCATCGGGTGAATTGCATCGTTCGTTAACTTGACTCACTCCAGAAAAGACGGCAGGGTGGCGGACGTGCCCACGGCTTCCGATTTCGAGCGCCTGCTGCGTGGAGCGTCGCTTCGGGTGACCGCCCCGCGGATGGCTGTGCTGTCCGCAGTGCACTCCCACCCGCACGCCGACACGGACTCGATCATCGGCGTCGTGCGTCAGAACCTCGGTGCGGTCTCCCACCAGGCCGTGTACGACGTGCTCCGAGCGCTGACCGGAGCCGGCCTGCTGCGCAAGATCGAGCCGCAGGGCTCGGTCGCGCGCTACGAGGCGCGCGTCGGGGACAACCACCACCATGTCGTGTGCAGATCCTGCGGTGCGATCGCCGACGTCGACTGCGCGGTCGGCCACGCGCCCTGCCTGGACGCATCCGACGACCACGGGTTCGTCATCGACGAGGCCGAGGTCATCTACTGGGGCTCCTGCCCCGAGTGCACGACCGCCGCGAAAAGTTCCTGAACACCCGGAAGGATTCCCGTGTCCGACAGCACTGACGCCAAGGTGAGCGAGTCGAAGGGTGAGTGCCCGGTCGCTCACGACCGGCGCAGCCACCCCAGCGAGGGCGGCAGCAACCGTGACTGGTGGCCCAACCAGCTCAACCTCCGGATCCTCCGCAAGCACCCCGTCCAGGCGAACCCCATGGGCGGTGACTTCGACTACGGCAAGGCGTTCCTGACCGTCGACCTCGACGAGCTGGCGCGCGACGTCGACGCCGTGCTCACCGAGTCGAAGGACTGGTGGCCCGCGGACTTCGGGCACTACGGCCCGTTCATGATCCGCATGGCGTGGCACAGCGCGGGCACGTACCGCACCCACGACGGCCGCGGTGGGGCCGGCGCGGGCATGCAGCGCTTCGCGCCGCTGAACAGCTGGCCGGACAACGGCAACCTGGACAAGGCCCGCCGCCTGCTGTGGCCGGTCAAGAAGAAGTGGGGCGCCAAGGTCTCCTGGGCCGACCTCATGATCTTCACCGGCAACCGCGCGCTGGAGACCATGGGCTTCACGACCTTCGGTTTCGCCGGCGGCCGCAACGACGTGTGGGAGCCGGACGAGGACGTCTACTGGGGCCCGGAGACCGAGTGGCTCGGCGGCGACTCCCGCTACAGCGGTGAGCGCGACCTGGAGTCGCCCCTCGCGGCCGTCCAGATGGGTCTGATCTACGTCAACCCCGAGGGCCCGAACAGCAACCCGGACCCGCTGGCCGCCGCCCGCGACATCCGCGAGACGTTCGGCCGCATGGGCATGAACGACGAGGAGACCGTCGCCCTCATCGCCGGTGGCCACACCTTCGGCAAGGCGCACGGCGCCGGCGACCCGTCGCTGGTCGGCTCGGAGCCCGAGGGCTCGCTGATGGACGCGCAGGGCTTCGGCTGGGTGAGCACGCACGGCACCGGCAAGGGCCGTGACGCCATCACCTCCGGCCTCGAGGTGACCTGGACGCAGCAGCCCACCAAGTGGACGAACCTGTTCTTCAAGAACCTGTTCGAGTTCGACTGGGAGCTCACCAAGTCCCCGGCCGGCGCCCACCAGTGGAAGCCGAAGGGCGACCAGGGCGCCAACACCGTCCCGGACCCCGAGGACGGCACGCTCAACCGCCAGCCGATGATGCTGACCACGGACCTCTCGCTGCGGTTCGACCCGATCTACGAGCCGATCTCGCGCCGTTTCGCCGAGAACCACGAGGCGTTCGCGGAGGCCTTCTCCCGCGCCTGGTTCAAGCTGACCCACCGCGACATGGGCCCGATCCAGCGCTACCTCGGCCCGCAGGTGCCGCAGGAGGAGCTGATCTGGCAGGACCGCCTGCCCGTCCGCGACTTCGAGCTGATCGACGCCGCCGACATCGCGTCGCTCAAGGCGAAGATCCTGGAGACCGGTCTCTCGATCTCGCAGCTGGTCAAGACCGCGTGGGCCTCGGCCTCGTCGTTCCGCCAGAGCGACAAGCGCGGTGGCGCCAACGGTGCCCGCATCCGCCTCGAGCCGCAGCGCGGCTGGGAGGTCAACGAGCCCGACCAGCTCGCCCAGGTGCTGCGCACCCTCGAGGGCGTGCAGGAGGCGTTCAACAGCTCCGCGACCGGCGGCAAGAAGGTCTCGCTGGCCGACGTCATCGTCCTCGGCGGTGCCGCCGCGATCGAGCAGGCCGCCAAGGCCGCGGGCCACGACGTCGAGGTGCCGTTCCTCGCGGGCCGCACCGACGCCACCCAGGAGCAGACGGACGCCGAGTCGTTCGCCGTCCTGGAGCCCAAGGTCGACGGCTTCCGCAACTTCGGCAGCAAGGCCAACCCGCTGCCGTCGGAGTACCTCCTGATCGACAAGGCGAACCTGCTCGGCCTCTCCGCCCCGGAGATGACCGTGCTGGTCGGCGGCCTGCGCGTGCTGGGCGCCAACCACGGCGGTTCGCAGGCGGGCGTCCTCACGGCCAAGCCGGAGACGCTGACCAACGACTTCTTCGTCAACCTGCTCGACATGGAGACGGAGTGGAAGTCGGTCACCGACGACCAGGAGCACTTCGAGGGCCGCGAGCGCTCCAGCGGCACCGTCCGCTGGACCGCCACCCGCAACGACCTGGTGTTCGGCTCGAACTCCGAACTCCGCGCCGTCGCCGAGGTCTACGCGAGTGACGACGCCTCCGAGAAGTTCGTCCAGGACTTCGTCGTGGCGTGGAACAAGGTCATGAACGCGGACCGGTACGACGTCTGATCCAGCTCCACCCGAGGACCCCAGGCCACTCCCCCGGCCTGGGGTCCTCTCCGCATTCGCGGCCGGGAGGCCGTGCGCTGGATCCGAGGCCGTTCGTTCATCGGTTACTTCGCCGCGGTGGTCGCGGCCGTCGTTCCCGCAGGAGTGATCCTGCCGTTGCCCGCCTGGACGCTGCGGTGAGACGTTGATCGTTGTTGCCTCCCAAGGGTTGTCTGGTCATTCGGTCTTAAGCCGGATGACGATGCGGGCGACGGTGACCGCGTTGAGGTAGGACTGGGCGGCCTTGTCTTGCGAGCGTGATCGAACCGGTGGGCATGCTCGCCCCGGCCAGGCCAAGAAGGGCGAACAGCGCGGGCTCCCATTCGCCGGTACCGCCAGGTGTCATCGGCAGCTCAGGGCGTTCTTCCCAGGACTCGCGGAGAACCACGGTCACATCGCCGAGTTCGGGCAGCGCCGCCACCACCAGGCGGCGGACGGGTACCCGAACGGTGGCATCCGCAGCAGGTTCAGGTGGCCAGGCCGCCCCATTCCTTGAGGCGGTTCGTGCACCGCTCGACGGCGGCGCAGCTGCTCCCGGATGACACGGCTGGCACAAGCCTTGTCCGACGGCACGCGGTCGGGCTTGGAACGCACCCGGCCCGGACCTGGCGTCACAGCGGCGGATCCCGGCCATGACCTGTTCGAGCCGCGGCGCATCACCGGCCAGACCGTGTGCGGCTGAAACCCGATTGCCCGGTTCGACGACGAGTTCAACCGGGTCCGCCTCCACTTCGCCGACGGCGGTGAGGAGAGCCGGAGTGCGACCACCTCCGGCTGTGGTCGAAGACCTCCGGTTCCCACGCGTCGTGCGAAGGTTGCAACCGTGCTGTGCAGCCACGGCGCTGCGCTCCGGGCATGAGCGCGGCGAACTGCTGCAACCTCCTTCCTCCCTGCAACGCCCGCCGGTCGAGCCACACTGCTCTCGGTTCCGGCTGCCGTGCTCCAGCAGCTGTTGTTCGGGACGTGGCGTCAACGCCGCACGCGCGGCAGCACCACCGTCTCCTCCGGATCGCCCTTCGAGCGTTGCCTCAGCCTGGTGACCAGGAACAGCACGACCGCCACGGCGACGGCTGCCAGCACCAGCTTCTGGAACACGCCCGCGTAGGACTCGACGCGGTGCCAGTTCTCGCCCAGCAGATAGCCGGCGCTCACGAAGACCGTGTTCCAGATCAGGCTGCCCAATGTCGTGAGGATCAGGAACTTCGGGAAGTTCATGCGCTCCACGCCCGCCGGTAACGAGATGAAACTGCGGAAGAGCGGCACCATTCGGCCGAAGAACACGGCTTTGGTGCCGTGGCGCTGGAACCAGGCCTCGGTCCTGTCGAAGTCGGTGACCCGGACCAGCGGGATGCGAGCCACCAGCGCTCGGGTCCGGGTGCGGCCGAGCAGGACACCCGCGTAGTAGACGATCACGGCGCCCGCCATCGAGCCCAGCGTGGTCCAGAACAGCGCCGCGGGCAGGCTGAACACGCCCTTGCTCGCGGAGAAGCCGGCCAGGGGCAGCACCAGTTCGCTCGGGATCGGCGGGAACAGGTTGTCGAGGCCCACGACCACGGCCGCGCCCACGCCTCCCAGTGACTCCATCAGCGAGACGGCCCAGTCAGCCAGCATTGCGTTTCCCCCTCGGGTGAACGGCGAATCGGTCGAGGTCAACGCTAGGAATGGGGAGGGCGGTGGACCACGTGGCTTTCCGTCGGGATTCGTGGGGGAAACCGCAGTTCGATATTGCGGTAAACCGCAATGCCGGGGCGCGGGGCGGCCAGTACGGTGGCGAATGTGCAGCAAATGGAGCGGCTGAGCGCGGGTTCGCTGGTGCGCGGGTGGTTCCGGATGCTCGTCGGGCTCGTGATCGGGTCGGTCACGGGTCTGGCCGGGCTCGCCGCCGCGGCGGCCGACGTGGGCGTGGTCCGGCTGACCGAGTACGAGTTGGGCAGGATCGCGCGGTTCGACCGGGTCGTGCACACGAATCCGCTGACGCGCAAGGGATGCCGGCGCTATCTCCTGGCGCGGTGGCTGGTCGGTGCCCTCGGCGCCGGCGTGGTGTGGATGCTGGCGTTCTGGTACACCGTCGCGATCTCGATGGTCACGGCGTGGCTCTTCGACGGGGATTGGGGGTTCATAGAGGACAGTGACCGGGTCACTCTCGGCTTGCTCGCCCTGGTGGCGATCCCGGGTGCGCTGGTCATCTTCGTGACGACGGCCGGTGTCGTGGGCGTCGCGGTGCTGGACCGGTGGCTCGCCACCACGTTGCTCGGGACCAGCCAGCAGGCGTTGTTGCGCGAACGGGTCGCGGAGCTGACGAGCACGCGGGCCGACGTGATCGAGGCCATCGACGACGAACGGCGGCGGATCGAGCGCGACCTGCACGACGGTGTCCAGCAGCGGCTGGTGGCGCTCGGCATGCTGATCGGCCGGGCGAAGCGGGCCAAGGGCGAGGAGCAGCTGCAGGAGTTGTTGCGGCAGGCGCACGACACGGCGGGCGAGGCCATCGACGAGCTGCGCGAGGTCGCGAGTCGCGTCTACCCCGCGGTGCTGGACGACGCGGGGCTGGACGCGGCGCTGGAGGTGCTGGCGGAACGGTCGAGCGTGCGCGTCGACCTCGGCAACGGGCTCGCGGAGCCGCCCGGCACGGCGCTGGCGACGGTGATCTACTTCGTGACGTCCGAGGCGGTCACCAACGCCGCGAAACACGCGGACGCGTCGCTGGTCGAGATCCGCGTGGGGCCGGACGGGGAGGACGGCATCACGGTCGTGGTGCGCGACGACGGTGTCGGCGGGGCGGACCCCACCGGCACGGGGCTGTCCGGGTTGGCGAGGAGGGTCAAGGCGGTGGACGGCGAGTTCGAGGTGACGAGCCCGCCGGGTGGACCCACCACGGTCTACGCGAGGGTGCCGTGCGGGTGATCCTGGCCGAGGACTCGACGCTGCTGCGCGAGGGCCTCGTCCGGTTGCTGGCCGAGGAGGGGCACGACGTGGTGGCCGCCGTGGGCACCGCGCCGGAGCTGCTCGCGGCCGTCGAGGAGCACCGGCCGGACGTCGTGGTCACCGACGTGCGGATGCCGCCGGACCACAAGGACGACGGCATGCGCGCCGCTCTGGAGATCCGCGAGCGGTGGCCGGAGGTGAGCGTGCTCGTGCTCTCGCAGTACGTCGAGAACCGCTACGCCACCGAGCTGATCACGAGCACCGGCGGCAAGGTCGGCTACCTGCTCAAGGACCGCGTCGCGCAGGTGGACGAGTTCCTGGAGGCGCTCGACAGGGTCGCGGCGGGTGGCGCGGCGTTCGACCCCGAGGTCGTGCGCCGGCTGCTGACCAGGACCAGCCACGTCGACCCGCTCGACACCCTGACCGCACGGGAGAAGGAGGTTCTCGAACTGATGGCGCAAGGCCTCACCAACGCCCGCATCTCGGCACAGCTGCACATCTCGCAGAGCTCGGCGGAGAAGCACATCAACGCGATCTTCGACAAGCTCGGGCTCTCCGGGTCGTCCGGGCTGAGCCGCCGCGTGATGGCGGTGGTCCGCTACCTGGGCAGCTGATGGCGGTCGAACGCGGCACGTTCAACGACGCCGTCGTGGAGCCGGGCAAGTGGGTGAAGCGGTACCCCCGCCGCGACCTCGCGGACGCCCGGCGACGGGCGCGGGCGCTGCGGCTGATCTCACGGCTGGACCTGCCGTTCGCGGTGCCGGAAGTCATCGACGACCGGCTGGACCTGCCGCTCGGGGAGGCCCACGTCGTGATCTCGTACGTGCCCGGCGAGCAGGCCGGGACCGCGAGCGACGAGGCCGTCCGCGAGGTGCTCGACGCGTTGGCCGCGGTCGAGCCGACCGAGGAACTCCTCGCACTGCTGGACGAACCGCTGCGTCACGCGGGCGGCACGCACACCGCGGAGACGATCCGCGAGCACGTGTTTCCGTTGCTGGACAAGGATGAACGCGCCCAAGCCGAGGAGGTGCTGCGGCGGTTCGCGGAGCTGCCGGAGGCGAAGGGCTTCGTGCACGGCGACCTGGCACCGGTGAACCTGCGCTGGCACAAGGGAAAGGTCAGCGGGATCATCGACTGGGACTTCGCCTGCGCGGGCGATCCCGCCCTGGACGCGGCCTCGTTCGCGAACTACGGCTGGCCGCTCGTCCGACGGGTGCGGCCCGAGTTGTACGAACGGGCGCGCACGCACGCCGCGATGTTCCCACTGACCGGCGCGGTGTCCGCACTTCTGCAGGACAGCGACCCAGCGCGGTTCCTCGCCTGGTTCCGCCGCCGCTGCGCGGTCCGCGAACACCCACCGGCCAGCTGACGGGCCTCGCTCCAGGACGCAGTGGGAGGGGTGTCCGTGGGCAACGCGTTCGCCGCCGGGCAAGCCGGCGCCAAGATGTGCTCACCGTCACAGGCATCCCGAGCGCACTCACCCGGTCCGAGGTGCCGGCCGCGGACAAGGTGCCGAGGACGAGCTCGACGACCGGGCGCTCCCTCTCAGGTCATCGTGCTCGGCGCTGCGACAACCCGGTGCCACCGCGCCCAGGCCGACCGGCCGGCGCCGGTGCCGATCCCGGGCGGCACTGATCTTGGGAGTGGTGCTCCTCGGTGCCGGAATCGTCCTGCTGCGGGCGACTTCACCCGGACGGAGGACTTGATCACTATGATGGGTGAGTGCCCCTGAGTCGTCGACCTCTCGCGTCACTCGCTGCGCTCGCGCTGGTCAGTGCGGTCACAGCGTGCACGAACGCCGCGGTCGGCGACCCGGTCGGAGTACCCGTCGAGCAGCAAAAAACCACGTCAACGAAGAAGCCGCCGCCGGCCGCGCCCCCGCGGGACAAGATCAAGCTCACCGTCGAGAACGGCCGTCAGAGCCCCGGCACGGTGATCGCCGGCGCCGGGGACGCGCCCTACAACTACGCACCGGCCGTGATGGTCGACAACGGCAAGGTGCGGGCGTGGTGGTGCAGCCAGCTCAGCGCGGCGCCGCCCGGTGGTGACGACATCCTCTACAGCGAGGGCCCGACCGTCGCCGGACCGTTCTCGACGGCGGTCCCGGTGTTCTCCGGCAGCGGTGGCAGCTTCGACGCGATGCACACCTGCGACCCGTCGCTGATCAAGATCGGCGACACGTACTACATGTATTACACCGGCGCGGCGCGGGACAACCACGCGAACGGCAGCTCGGTCGGCGTCGCGTCCAGCAAGGACGGCATCTCCTGGACGCGCGAGGCGGGCGGCAACTCGATCGTCGCGCCCGCCGGGGACAACATCCGCGAGAACACCTACGGCGCAGGCCAGCAGTCGGCGATCTACCTCGACGGCTGGGTGTACCTGATGTTCACCGACACCACCGGCCTCGCCTCGCACCAGAACGGCGCGGGGCAGTACGTGCTGCGCTCGAAGGACCCGACGTTCACCAAGGGCGTCGAGGCGCTCGGCAAGCAGGGCTTCAAGGCCGTGACGACGAACAACGGCCCGCGCACGAGATCGGTGGTCGAGGCGTTCAGCGCGGACTGGATGTGGATCGAGGCGGCGTCGTCGTTCGCCATCGCCCACGAGACCGACGACGGCACCACCATCACGTTCTGGAACAGGGACTTCACCCGCCACCCCTTCCAGGCCGTGGTCATCCCCGGCCCGTGGAAGGAAGGCCCCGGCCTGCTGCGCACCCCCGAGGGCCACGCCCCGGTCGACGGCAGGGACCCGTGCGGCCGCGTCGGACTGGACGTGCTGCGCGGCACCATCGAGGGTCCGGCGGGGCCGACCAACATCTCGCACTTCGGCCTCGACGCGATCGGCCTCAAGGGCTGCGCCACCGCGAGCGAGGTCCGGTCGCTGAACGGGTTCGCGGTGCCGTCCCCGGAACGCACGCTCGACGTCGTCGTGGGCGGCAACGTGATGCGCTTCGAACGCCGGTCGGTGGCGCAGAAGTTCGCCCGCGGTGTGCTCGGCACCCGGCCCGCGGGTGTGGAGGCGCTGAAGCTCGCGTTCTCCGTCCCCGCCGGGGCACCCGCCGTGAGCAATCCGGCCGGTCAGATCGGGCTGCTGCTCGACGGGAAGCTGTGGGTGATCGGGTCGGCCGAGATCGCGGCGCTGAACTCGTCCACGATCACGTCGGTGAGTGCCGAGCAGTGGGCCAAGTACGAGCGCCTGCCGGATCTCGTCCGCCGCTGAGTTCCGAGGCCGAAGCGGACACGGGGGACCGAACAGTGGCTGTCACGACCGAACGGGCCAGAGCACTAGCGGACGAGGTCGTACCGCTGCCCGACGAGCCGCGGCACGAGCGGGCGTGGCTCGGGCTGCTGGCGGGTTTCGTCGCCTCGATGGCGTTCCTGCTGCTCATCCCGCCCGGCTGGGCGCGGCTCGACCGCCTGTGGGCGGAGGACGGCGCCCGGTTCGTGGTCGACGCGGTGCGGTCGCCGGTGCTCGACAACCTGGTCGACCCGTACGGCGGCTACCTGCACGCCCTGCCCCGCCTGGTGGCGCAGCTGGTCGCGCTGCTGCCGTTCGAGTGGGCGGCCGCGGGGTTCGCGGTCTGCGCGGCGGTGTTGCGGGCGCTGGTCGCCCTGATCACGTTCTCGGCCTCCAAGGCGTACCTGCGGTCGGGACCGATGCGGTTCGCGCTGGCCTCCCTGGTCGTCGTGCTGCCGGCGGGCAACTCCGAGACCTTGAACAACATGACGAACCTGCACTGGTTCCTCCTGTACGGCGTCTTCTGGGCGTTGTTGTGGCGCAACGCCCCGCGTGTGCCGGTCGCGGTGTTCGTCGTCCTCGCCGCGCTGTCGAGCCCGCTGGTGTTCGTCCTGGCGCCGATCGCGCTCGTGCGGCTTCTCCAGCCGCGCCGGGAGGTGCCGATCGCGTTCCTCGCCGCGCTGGTCGTGCAGGGCCTGACGATGGCGTTCGCGTCCCGGACGCCGTACTCGCACGACGAGGTCGACCCGGTGCAGGTGCTGCTGGCGAGCCTGCTGCGGGTGCCCGTGGTGGCGTTCCTCGGTTCGGAGCGGACCGGCGACTTCTACCCGGCGGACGGCAACATGGTGATCCTGTTGTCGCTGCTGACGGCCGCCGTGCCGATCGCGCTGGGGTTGTGGTTCGGCGACCGCGCCGGGCGGACGCTCGCGCTGGTGGCGGTCGGGTACAGCGTGGTCGTCATCGTCGCGTGCCTGGTGCTGAACTGGTCGCAGGCGCTGCAGGTGCAGGCACCGGACGTCGTGATGGCGGCGCAGCGTTACAGCATCGCGCCGTGCCTGTTCCTGTTCACCGCGATCTTCGTCGGGTTCGACGTGACGCCGCCGAGGCTGTGGCAGCGCCTCACCGTCGGCGGCAGCCGGTACGTCGTCGGGTTCCTCGTGCTGACCAGCGTCATCGCGCACCTGCGGGCGCCGGAGACCGTGCTGCGGGGGATCCCGTGGGACGAGAGCCTGGCGCGGGCACGGGCGGAGTGCGCGGCGGGCGCACCGGAAGCGCGGCTGGAGCACGAACCGCAGGACTGGTTCTTCATCGTGCCGTGCGCATCGGTGCGCTGACCCCGGCTACGCGCGCCGGACGAACTCGCGGAACGAGAGCGGTGGCCTGCCCGTCACGTCCTGCACGGTCGTGGTGACGCGGTCCTCCGCTCCCCCGCGGATGTCCTCGTCGAGCCCGGCGAGCAGGGCGGCGAACTCGCGCGGCAGGCCCGCCGCGATCCGTTCGGTCATCTCCTCCGCGCTGACCGAACGGTGCCGCACGGGCCTGCCGGTCACCTCGGTGATGATCGCCGCGGCGTCGGCGTAGCTGAGCGCCTGCGGACCGGTGATCACGTGATCGGTGTTGTGCGGCACCGGATCCGTCAACGCGCGGGCGGCCACCGCGGCGATGTCGCCCGCGTCGACGAACCCGACGCGCCCGTCCCCCGTGGCCGTGACGATCTCGCCGGCGCGCACGCCGTCCGCGAGGGGGTGGTCACCGGTGAAGTTCTGCATGAACCAGGACGGCCGCAGCACGGCCCACTCCGGCAGGGCGCGCACGAGTGCGGGGAGAGCGCCCATCCCCGAAGCGCTCTCCGGCACCGCGGACGAGCTCAGCAGTACCACCCGCCGCACGAGCCGCGCTCGAGCGAGCAGCGACTCGACCACCGGGACGGGGTCGACGACCCCGATCGGGGGGATCAGGTAGATCTTTCTTATCCCCTCGAGCGCGGTCTCAAACGTCGCGGGCACGTCCCAGTCGAATCGGACGTGGTTGTCCCGCACGGGTTTCCTGGTGCCCACCCGGGCCTCGGGCAGCAGCGACGCGAGACGGGCACCGGTCGTGCCGGTACCGCCGATGATCAACGTGGTCACGCGATCTCCTGTGCCAGCAACGGGTTCCAGTAGTCGCGGTAGTGCGCGATCTCGCCGTCGCGGGTCGTGATCACCGCGATGTACGAGGCGCGGTAGGGCTTGCCGGTCGCGACCACGACGCCCTCCGCGTCGAACTCGGCGACGAGCACGTCCGGGTCGGTGCTCTGGTGCACGACCTGCTTCGGGAACGCCCGGATGTCGAGCATCTTCGGGTAGTCGCGCAGGTAGTCCTCGATCGCGGCACGTCCCTCGACGCGCGCGGGCCAGCCGGGCGGCGCGAACGGGAACTCCATCACGCCGTCCTCGGCCCACAGGCCCGCGAAACCGATCATGTCCTTGTCCAGCAGCAGTTGCAGTGCCCTCGGGATGAGGTCCACGACGCCTCCAACAGAAATGGACGATACGGTACCGTCCCGTCCTCCATGATAGGCGGGACGGGACCGTATCGTCCAGTCCTATGATGTGCGCCATGACGAAGCGCACCCCGACCGGCGCCGCCGTACTGCAGCCCCAGGTGACGCGGGCGATCACCGACGCCGTGTTCGACGAGCTCGCCCTGCACGGCTACGGCCGGCTGTCGATGGAGGCGGTCGCGAAGCGCGCGGAGGTCGGCAAGAGCGCGCTGTACCGGAGGTGGCCCTCCAAGCAGGACATGGTGGTCGCGGCGCTGTCGGAGTTCTCCGTGCCGCTGGCCGAGGTGCCGGACACGGGGTCGTTGCGCGGTGACCTGCTGGCCACCGTCACGGCGGTGCACGACTGGTTGACGCACCCGCGGTTCGCGACGGTCCTGCCCGACCTCACCGCCGAGGCCGTGCGCAACCCGGCGCTGTCCGAGGCGATCGCGGCGATGATCGGCGAGCCCCGCCGCGCGCTCGGCGCGGTGACGCTGCGGCGGGCGGTGGACCGGGGCGAGCTACCGGCCGACCTCGACCTCGAGATCGCCCTGGACCTGGTCGCGGCACCGGTCTACTGGCGCCTGTCCGTCCGGCGCGCCGCCGTCGAGGCCGACTACCTCGAACGGCTGGTGGACCACCTGGTGCGCGCCCTTCAGTGCTGATAGCTCGGGTAGTCGACGTACCCGTGCGGGGTCTGGAAGAAGGTCTCCTGCCCGGCGTCGACGAGCGGCAGGCCGAGGCGGAAGCGTTCGACCAGGTCCGGGTTCGCGAGGTAGGACCGGCCGTAGCTGATCAGGTCGGCGCCGTTCGCGAGCCAGCGCTCCCCGTCCTCGCGCGTGCTCACCTTCGGGCCGATCTGGCCGCCGGGGTTCAGGATCCACGCCGTCGGCCACACCTTGCGCAGACCCATCAGCACCTCGTCGTCCACTGTGGCCAGCACGTGGACGTAAGCGATGTCCGGCAACGCTTTCAGCAGCTCGGCGTAGAGCACGGGCACGTTCTCCTCGACGATGCCCTGGATCTCGCCGCCGGGTGAGAGCCGGATGCCGACGCGCTCCGGTCCGATGGCCTGCGCGGCCGCTTCGACCGCCTCGACGGCGAACCGGATGCGGCCGGAGATCGAGCCGCCGTAGCCGTCGGTGCGGTCGTTCGCGCTGGAGGACAGGAACTGCTGGATCAGGTACCCGTTGGCGCCGTGCAGCTCCACGCCGTCGAACCCGGCCTCGACGGCCCGTCGTGCCGCATCCGCGAAGGCCTGGACCTGCTCGGCGACCTCGGGCGTCGTGAGGGCGCGGGGCACGGGCGCGGGTGCCATGCCGGTCGGCGTGAACACGTCGGTGCCGGACGCGATCGCCGACGGGCCGACCGGGTGGTGGCCCGCGACCTCGACGTGGCCGATCCGGCCGCCGTGCATGAGCTGGGCGAAGATCCGGCCGCCGTTGGCGTGCACGGCGTCGGTGACGACGCGCCAGGCCGCGACCTGTTCGTCGGTGTGGACGCCGGGCATGAACGGACCGGCCTGCCCGACGGCGTTGGGGTGCACGCCCTCGGTCACGATGAGGCCGGCGGTGGCGCGCTGGGCGTAGTAGGTGGCCGTGTCCTCGGTCGGTTTGCCGTCGACGGCCCGTGCGCGGGTCATCGGCGCCATCACGAGGCGGTTCGGCAGGGTCAGGTTCCCGAGGCGGTAGCTGGTGAGGAGCATGCCGCCTAGGCTAGGAACCTGACATTGACGTCAGAGGTAGCTTTTGTGGCGGAGGTCTCATGCGCATCGGTGAGCTGGCGGAACGCACGGGCGTGAGCGTGCGCGCGTTGCGCTACTACGAGGAGCAGAAGCTCCTGGCGTCCGAACGCAGCGGCAGCGGGCAGCGGCGGTACGACGAGAAGGCCGTCACCAGGGTGAAGCTGATCCAGCAGCTCTACGGCGCGGGCATCTCCAGCGCGTCGATCCTCGAGATGCTGCCGTGCGTGGTGACGGGGGTGGCGGCGCCCGAGGTCATGGCCAAGCTGATCGGGCACCGCTCGTCGGTGGTCAGGCAGATAGAGGAGCTGCAGGAGACCCTCCTGCAGCTCGACCGGGTGATCGCGGGTGCCACGGAGGCCTACGCGACCGGGAAGCCGTGCCCGCCCCAGTGAGCGGGCACGGCCGCGGGCCTCAGATCGTGGCGGTGTCGATGACGAACCGGTACCGCACGTCGCTGGCCTGCACACGCTCGTAGGCGGTGTTGATCTGGTCGGCACCGATCAGCTCGATCTCGGCGCCCAGCCCGTGCTCGGCGCAGAAGTCCAGCATCTCCTGGGTCTCCGCGATGCCGCCGATCATCGAGCCGGCGAGCGTCTTGCGGCCGCCGAGCAGGCCGAACAGGTTGATCGAGATCGGCTCCTCGGGGGCGCCGACGTTGACCAGCGCGCCGTCGACCTTCAGCAGACCGAGGTAGGAGCCGAAGTCGAGCGGCGCGGACACCGTGGAGACGATCACGTCGAACTTGCCCGCGAGCTCGCTGAACGTGGCCGGGTCGCTGGTGGCGCGGTAGTCGTGGGCGCCGAGCTTGAGCCCGTCGTCCTTCTTGCGCAGCGACTGCGACAGCACGGTCACCTCGGCGCCGAGGGCGGCGGCGATCTTGACGCCCATGTGGCCGAGACCACCGAGGCCGACCACGGCGACCTTCTTGCCCGGCGCGACACCCCAGTGCTTGAGCGGCGAGTACAGCGTGATGCCCGCGCAGAGCAGCGGCGCGGCCACGTCCAGCGGAAGACCGTCCGGGATGCGGACGACGAAGTTCTCGTCGACCACGATCTGCTTCGAGTAACCGCCGTAGGTGACGTCGCCGCGGCGGTCGACAGCGTTGTAGGTCATGGTGTTGCCGCCGGTGCAGTACTGCTCCAGGCCGCGCAGGCAGTTGTCGCACTCGCGGCACGAGTCGACCATGCAGCCGACGCCGACGCGGTCGCCGACGGCGTGGCGGGTCACCTCGGAACCGACCTCCACGACCACGCCGGCGATCTCGTGGCCCGGCACCATCGGGAAGATGGCCTCGCCCCAGCCCTCGTTGACCTGGTGGATGTCCGAGTGGCAGATCCCGGCGAACCGGATGTCGATCAGGACGTCGTGCGCGCCGACCGCGCGACGCTCGATGGTGGTGCGCTCCAGCGGTGCCTTGGGTGCGGGAGCGGCGTAGGCAGCGACGGTGCTCATCTGGGTCTCTCCTCTTGTCCGTTCGTGTCGGTGACGACACTGCTCCGGTCCGAGGGGCCTACCCAGCCACCTGGTTTTCGTACGTCTGGTGTGCCTACCACTGGCAGTAGCAGGCACGACGTGGACACGGCGGGGATACTCGGGGACATGACCGTCGATCCGCGCACCGAGCTGAGCGACTTCCTGCGCAGCCGTCGCGCCCGGCTGTCCCCCGACGACGTGGGCCTGCCCCGCTACGGCCGCACCCGCCGCGTGCCGGGCCTGCGCCGGGAGGAGCTGGCGCAGCTCGCGGGCGTCTCCGTCGCCTACTACACCCGTCTCGAGCAGGGCAACGGCCGCAACGTCTCGACCGAGGTCCTCGACTCGATCGCCCGTGCCCTGCGGCTCACCGACGCCGAGCGCGAGTACCTGGGCAACCTCACCCGCAGCAAGCCGCCGAAGAAGAAGGCCGACCCGCGCTCGATGGTGCGCCCGGCGCTGCGGCACCTGCTGGAGGGCATCGCCGTGCCCGCGTACATCGGCGGGCGCCGTACGGACATCCTCGCGTGGAACCCGATGGCCGCCGCCCTGTTCGGCGACTGGGGCCGGCTCGAACCCCGCGACCGCAACTGGGCGCGCATGATCTTCCTGCGGCCGCAGACCCAGGAGCTGTTCGTCAACTGGGAGAACAAGGCCGCGGACATCGTCGCGTTCCTGCGCTCCGACGCCGCCTGCTGCGCCAACGACCCGGAGATGGCCGCGCTGATCGGCGAGCTGTCGTTGAAGAGCGACCTGTTCCGGCAGCTCTGGGCCGCGCACGAGGTCAAGGAGAAGAGCTTCGGCACCAAGCGGCTGCGCCACCCGCTCGTGGGCGAACTGACGCTGTCGTACGAGACGCTGCGGATGCCCAACGAGCCGGGCATGTTCCTGAGCACCTACCACGCGGAACCCGGCACGCCGTCCGCCGAGGGCCTGCAGCTGCTGGCCAACTGGGGCGCGGACGCGACGTCGTCTGTGACCACCAAAGCATGAGAACACCGCGTCTGGAGATCGAGTACTGCACGCAGTGCCGCTGGCTGCTGCGGGCGGGCTGGACCGCGCAGGAGCTGCTGACGACGTTCACCACCGAGCTCGGTGAGGTCGCGCTGGTGCCCGGCACCGGGGGCGTGTTCGACGTGCGGCTGGACGGCGAGACGCTGTGGTCGCGCAAGGAGCAGGAGGGTTTTCCGGACCTCGCGGTGCTCAAGCAGCTGGTGCGCGACCGGGTGGCGCCGGAGCGGTCGCTCGGCCACACCGATCGCAAGAGGTCAGCCGACTCCTGACGGCCGGTCGCGCGAACGCCTGCTGCGGTTGGCCTTCCGGAAGAGTCGCCACACGTGCTCGGCCTTTCGGTGGTGACCTCCTTCGAGGTAGGCGGAACGCGCCGACTCCAGATGCCGCTGCACCTCCTCCTTCCTGCCCGCGTCCAACGCGATCAGCGCGAGCTTGCGGTGCGCGCGGCCGGTCAGGTCGTGCCGGCCGATCTCCGCGGAGATCTCGGCACAGGCCTGGAAGTGCGCAGCGGCCAGCTCGCGTTCGCCTTCCGCGTCGGCGAGAACCCCCATGCTGTACCGGATCTGAGCCTCGCCCACCCGTTCTCCGTGGGCGCGGTACACGGTGAGCGCCCGGCTGTACTGCTTCCACGCCGAGCGGAAGTTCTTGTGCCGCCGGGCAAGTGAGCCGAGGTTGTGCAGGGCTCTGCCTTCGCCGTTGTGGTCGCCGAGTTCCCTGCTGAGCAGGATCGCCGCGTCGAACCGTTCGCGGGCCGCCGTGTAGTGGTTCATCTCGCGGTGGATCCGGCCAAGGCCGCGCAGCGCCTTGGCCTCACCCTCGCGGTCGCCGAGTCGCACCGCCGCGTCGAGGGCCAGTTCGTACGCGGCGATCCCCTCCGCACCGTTGCGGCGGCGGTAGAACTGGTAGGTGCCCATCGCGAACGCCAGCCGCAGCACCTGGTCGTACTGGCCCAGGCGGTGCGCCAGTTCGATGACGGCGACGAGGGTGGGACGTTCGGTCCGCAACCACAGCCGGGCGCGCTGCCGCGTCTCGACGTCGGGCCGCTGCTGCTCGGCCCGTTCCGCCGCCTCGGCGAAGTAGTCGATCAGCCGGGTCAGCGCCGCCTGGCGGACCTCGTCGTCGTCGGCCTCGCAGTGTTCGGCCGCGTACAGGCGCAACAGGTCGTGGAACCGGAACCAGCCGTGCGGCTCACCGTTCTCGATCATGTGCGCACGGCGCAGCCCTGCCAGCAGTTTCCGCGTCTCGCGCAACGGTCGTCCGGCGAGCGCCGCGGCGGCCTCGATGCTGACCTGGCGGCCGGGGTTCAGCGACAGCAACCGGAAGAGGCGTTGCTCGGCCGGGTCGAGCCGGTCGTGGGAGAGGTCGAACGCCGCGCGCACGGCCACGTTCTCGGGTGAGCTCAGCTCGGCGAGCCTGGCCTCCCGCAACAACTCCGCCAGGTCGCGCAGCGGCAGGCCGGGGTCGTCGGACAGCAGGGCCGCGACGATGCCGAGCGCGAGCGGCAGGTGCCCGCACAGCTCGGCGATCTCGTGCGCGGTCTCCGGCGCGGACGCCACCCGTTCGTCGGCGGGGTCGCTCGCCCGCAGCCAGTTCTCCAGCATCGCCACGGAGTCGTGGGCAGGGAGCACGTCGACCGCGAGCCGGCGTGCGCCCTGCAGGTCGCCGAGCATGTGCCGGCTCGTCACGAGGACTCGGTGCTGCTCGCCCGGCGGCAGCAGGGGACGGACCTGGGCCGAGGACGAGGCGTTGTCGAGGACGAGCAGCGTCGGCTGCCGTTTCGCGAGCCGGGAGCGGTAGAGCACCTCTCGTTCCTGCTGCGTCTCGGGCACGCGCAGAACGCCGAGAGCGCTCAGCAACGCGGCGAGCGCGGTGGGCGGTTCGACCGGCGTCGAGTAGCCCTGGAGGTCGAGGAACAGCACTCCGCCGGGGAACCGCGCTGCCGCGTCGTGGGCCGCCTTGACCGCGAGCGTGGTCTTGCCGACACCCGCGAGACCCGTCGACACCACGACCGCGTGCGGACCGGTGAGCACGTCGGCGAGCGCCGTGAGGTCGGCGGACCGGCCGGTGAACCCGGCGGCGACCGGCGGCAGTCCGTCGAGCGCGGTCAGCCCGCCGGACTGCAGGTACACGTCCCGCGCCTGCACGACGGTGCCGTGGACTTCCCCGCTCACCTCGTTGTGCATCTTCCCGTTCTACCGCAGACCCGCGAATTCCCTGCGGCGCCGACTCGAAGGCTCGTAGGGTGACGCGGTGCATCCGAACCAGGGTTGGCAGGCACGGCAAGGAGGGCACGTCCCGGGCTACGGTCCCGCGCCCGGCTGGGGCCAGCCGCTGCGGCCGAGCACCGCTCCGGCCTTCCTCACGGGCGGACTGTGGTTCCTCGTCGCGGTCCTCTGCTTCGTGCTGGCGGGCCTCAACTCCGCGGACGGCAAGGGCATCCGGCAGACCCCGGAGGCCGCCGTCGCGTTGCTGGGCCTCGCGTTCGGGCGCGGGTTCATCGCGAACGGCGACCCGGCGATCGTCGCCACCTACGTCGCGGGCGGGGTGGTGCTGCTGCTCGCGGCACTGGTCGTCGCACGGCTCGGGTTCGCGCGGTGGGTCCTCGCCGGGCTCGGTTTCCTGGTGTGCGCCTACTACGTCTTCGCCATCGTCCGGCTGACGATCAACCACGCGGGCACGCTCATCATCGTGCCCGGCATCGCGCTGCTGCTGTGGCTGGCCGCGTCGATGGTGTCGGTGCTGCCCCCGGTCGGACGGGCGATGCGGTGATCAGGCCGTCGTGATGAACCCCTTCGCCACCATCCAGTCCCGCGCGGCCGCACCCGCGTCCCTGCCCTCCACGTCGACCTGACGGCACAGCTCGATCATCTGCTCGTTGGTCAGCGCGGCGCTCACCGCCTCCAGCGGACCGCGGATCTGCGGGTAGCGCTCCAGGAACTCGGCGCGGACGGTCGGTGCCACGTTGTACTGGGGGAACGCCTTCTTGTCGTCCTCCAGCACGCGGAGCTTCTGCGCGGCGATGCGGCCGTCGGTCGTGAACACCTCGCCGATCGGGCACGTGCCGCCGGCGACGGCCGAGTAGATGGTGCCGATGCCGAAGTTCTTCACCTCGGTGACCGGGAAGCCGTACGCCTTCTTCGCCGCCGGGAAGCCGTCCTGGCGGCTCGTGAACTCGGTCTCCAGGCAGAACACCGCCTCGTCCGGGTTCCGCGCGAGGAACGCGGCCAGGTCCGAGGTGGTCTTCAGGCCGTGCTGCTCGCCGTAGGCCTCGGTGACGGCGAACGCGTACTGGTCGTTGAGCGGCGAGTAGGCGAGCCACTCGACGCCGAACCTCTCCAGGTCCGCCTTCTTCGTGGCGTCGTACTGCGCCTGCTCGCCGCCGGGCACCGGGAGTTCGTTGCCCTGGTAGTTGATCCAGCCGGTGCCGGTGTACTCCCAGGTGACGTCGACCTCGCCGTTCAGCAGGGCCTGCCGCGCGGTCTGCGAGCCCTTGAGGTCGGTCAGGTCGACGACGTCGGCGCCGGCCGCGGACAGCGCCATCTCGGCGAGGTAGCCGAGCAGGATGTTCTCGGTGAAGTCCTTGGACCCCACGGTGATCTCGACGCCCTGCAGCGACCGGTCGGTCTTGATCGACCCCGGCAGGACCTGGTACGGCAGCGCGCTGTTGACGTCGAGGCCGCAGCCCGACAGCAGCAACAGCGTCACGAGCAGGAGCTTCCTCACCTGACCCCCTTGGGGCCGAAGCGCTGTTCGATCACCGCGCCGACCCAGTCGACCAGCAGCGCGAGTCCCGCCGCCAGCGCCGAACCGGTCACCAGGACCTTCATCAGGTTCAGCTTGTAGCCGGTGTCGATCAGCAGGCCGAACCCGCCCGCGTTGACGAACAGGCCGAACGTCGCCGTGCCGACCGCGAGCACCAGCGAGGTGCGCAGGCCGGCCAGGATCAGCGGTGTCGCCAGCGGGAGCTCGACGCGCCACAGCACGCTCGACGCGGACATGCCGATGCCCCTGCCCGCGTCCACAAGGGACGGATCGACCTGCTGGACGCCGACGATCGTGTTGCGCAGCACGGGGAGCAGCGAGTAGAAGGCGAGCGGCAGCGCGGCCACCCACAGCCCGCCGGACGCGCCGGTCACGAGGAACCACAGCACCAGCACGCCCAGCGCGGGCGCGGCCTGGCCGACGTTCGCGACCGCCAGGAACACCGGGGCGAGGAACCGCGCCCACGGCCTGGTCGCGACGATGCCCGCCGGGACCGCCACGGCCACCACGATCGCGGTCACCACGACCGTCATCAGCAGGTGGTCCTTCAACGCCGTGAGCAACGACGTCGCGTTCAGCGTGCTCTTCTCGGTCGCCGTGAGCTCGCCGGAGAACACCCACGCCAGCACACCGCCGACGATCAGCAGCACCGCGACGGGCTGGGCCCAGAACCGGATCCGCTCGGCCGTCATGCGCCCGCCCGCAGCCGTTGCACGACGTCGGTCACGGTCGTGAGGTCGATCGTGCCGACGTACTCGCCGCGGCCACCCGTGACGACCGCCCGGCCGCCCTCGTTGACCATCGCCTCCAGCGCGTCGCGCAGGGTCGACTGCAGCGTCACGGAGTCCTGCACCGGACGGCCGATCCGGGCCAGCGAGGTGGCTCGCCTCAGCTCGGTGAGCTGCACCCAGCGCACCGGCCGGTCGCGCTGGTCCAGCACCAGCAACCACTTCTCAGTGCCGAGCTCCACAGTGGACGGATTGGCGTCGGCGCGGGCGGTGACCACCTGGCCCAGCTCGACGTCGCGGACCCTGGTGAGCGTCAACGCCTTCAGCGACGCGCCGGCACCGACGAACCCGGCCACCGTGTCGTCGGCCGGGTTGGCGAGGATCGCGTCCGGGGTGTCGTACTGCAGGATCGTCGACCTCTCGCCGAGCACCGCGATCCGGTCGCCGAGCTTCACCGCCTCGTCGAAGTCGTGCGTGACGAACACGATCGTCTTGTGCAACTCGTTCTGCAGCCGCAGCAGCTCGTCCTGCAGGTGCCCGCGGGTGATCGGGTCGACCGCGCCGAACGGTTCGTCCATCAGCAGCACCGGCGGGTCGGCGGCCAGTGCCCGCGCGACGCCGACCCGTTGCTGCTGGCCGCCGGAGAGCTGACGCGGGAAGCGGTCGGCGAACTCGCCGGGGTCGAGTCCGACGAGGTCCATCATCTCCTCGACCCTCGCGGCGGTCCTCTTCTTGTCCCAGCCCAGCAACCCCGGCACGACGCCGATGTTCTGCGCCACCGTGAAGTGCGGGAACAACCCGGCCTGCTGGATCGCGTAGCCGACGCGCCGTCGCAGGTCGTCCGGGTCGATCTTCAACGCGTCCTCGCCGCCGATCGTGATGGTGCCGGACGTCGGCTCGATCAACCGGTTGATCATCCGCATGGTCGTGGTCTTGCCGCAGCCGGACGGCCCGACGAACACCACGATCTCCCCGGCGGGCACGACCATCGAGAAGTCGTCGACGGCCGCCGCCCTCTGCCCGGGGTACCTCTTGGTCACGTGGTCCAGCTCGATCTCGATGCCCTTTTCAGCCACGGACGCCCCTCGACACGGTGAAACGGTTGACCAGCACGTAGACGCCGTCGAGCAGCAGGGCGAGGACCACCACGCCGATCGTTCCGGTGAGGGCCTGGTTCATGGCGTTCGCACTGCCCGCGTTCGCGAGTCCGGAGAACACCTCCGACCCCAGACCCGGTCCTTTCGCATAGGCCGCGATGACCGCGATCCCCATCAGCATCTGCGTGGCGACGCGCATTCCGGCGAGAATCGCGGGCCACGCCAAACGCAACTCGACGCGCGCGAGCACCCCGAGTCTGCTCATCCCAATCCCTCTTGCGGCATCGCTCACAGCGGGGTCGACCCCGGCCAGTCCGACGATCGTGTTCCGCACGATCGGGAGCAACGCGTAAAGCACCAATGCGACGACCGTCGTGTCCGCACCGAGCCCGAACACGGGAATCAGCAACGCCAGCAGCGCGAACGATGGAATGGTGAGAATCGTGCTCGCCAACGCCGTGGCCAGCGCGGACCCGGCCGGGCTGCGGTAGACCGCGACCCCGATCACCACCCCGAGCAGAGTTGCCAGAACCGTGCACTGCACGACTGCACTGACGTGCAGGAACGCTTGCAAAGACAGCCGATCCCAGCGATCGGCTACGTACTCGAGCACATTCATCCTCGTGGCCCCGCCCTCGAAGTTGGCGTCCACCCAACACCATTGTGGACAGTCGAGCAACCATTCGCCACCGAACCACCGTCTCAGCGGGCGGAATTCCGTTCGCGTTCGAGGCGGTTCTGGTAGACCTCTGCGGCTGTCCACCAGGCACTCCGCTCCAGTGGGTTTCGAGCCAAATCTCATACTTTCTTCAACCAAGTAAGAGAGCGCTCGCACCCACCCATGCCCGCTGACCGCTTGGGGGATTTCTGAGATGGCGCACGAAGCTGAAGTGGACGGCGGCTGCCTTCCCGACCTGCTGCGCAAGCAGGTCGAGGAACACCCTGATCGCACGGCCGTCGTCTTCGGTGAACACAGCATCACCTACGGCGAACTCTTCGAACAGAGCTCCGCACTCGCGACCCACCTGCGGCGGCTCGGCATCAGCGAGGACGACTGCGTGGGCATGTTCGTCGAACCCTCGCTGGACCTCGTGGTCGGGGCCTGGGGAATCCTCTGCGCGGGCGGTGCCTACCTGCCGTTGAGCCCGGAGTACCCGGAGGAGCGCCTCCGGTACATGCTCGAGGACTCGCGCACGAAGGTCGTCGTGACGCAGCCCGCCCTCAAGCAACGCCTGGCCGAACTGGCGCCCGCCACCACGAGGATCGTGACGCTCGCCGACTGCGACGAGGCCTTCGACGACGGCTTCTCCCCCGCGCAGACCAGTCTCGCCTACATCATCTACACGTCGGGCAGCACCGGCCGGCCCAAGGGCGTGATGATCGAGCACCGCAGCATCGTCAACCAGATGCTGTGGCTGCAGGACGCGCACGCCATCGACAGCACGAAGCGCGTGGTGCAGAAGACGCCGATGAGCTTCGACGCGGCGCAGTGGGAGATCCTCGCGCCCGCGATCGGCAGCACGGTGGTGATGGGCCGTCCCGGGATCTACCGCGACCCCGAGATGCTCATCGAGACCATGCGCGAGCACGGCGTCACCACGCTGCAGTGCGTGCCGACCCTGTTGCAGGCGTTGATCGACACCGAGGAGTTCCCCACCGTCACCTCGCTGAAGCAGGTCTTCAGCGGCGGCGAGGCGTTGTCGCGCACGCTCGCCCAGGCGTTCGTCGCGGAGATGCCGGGTGTCGCGCTCATCAACCTCTACGGCCCCACCGAGACGACGATCAACTCGTCCTCGCACGTGGTGGATCCCGCCGAGCTGGCCGAGGCCCCGAAGTCCATCTCGATCGGCCTGCCCGTCGCGAACACGACCTACCTGGTGCTCGACGAGAACCGGGACATGGTCACGCCCGGCGAGATCGGCGAGCTCTACATCGGCGGCGTGCAGGTCGCCCGCGGGTACCTGCACCAGCCGGAGCTGACCGAGGAACGGTTCGTGGACGGCATGTTCCGCACCGGCGACCTCGTGACGCAGAACCTCGACGGCACCGTGCAGTTCGCGGGCCGCGCGGACAGCCAGGTCAAGCTGCGCGGCTACCGCGTGGAGCTCGACGAGATCCGGCTCGCGATCGAGACGCACGACTGGGTGCGCAACGCGGCGGTGATCGTCAAGGAGGACCAGCGCACCGGGTTCCAGAACCTGATCGCGTGCGTCGAGCTGAACCCCAAGGAAGCCGCCCTGATGGACCAGGGCAACGCGGGCGCGCACCACCAGTCGAAGTCCAGCAGGCTACAGGTCCGCGCGCAGCTGTCGAACCCCGGCGTGCGCGACGACCTCAGCGGGCGGCAGAGCTTCGAGCTGCCCGGCGAGGAAGCCTCGTGCCTGCAGCGGAAAGTGGTCTTCTCCCGCAAGTCCTACCGGTTCTACGAGGGCGGCCAGGTCACCGACGACGACCTGCGCCGGCTCCTGGAGCGCAAGCCGATCGGGGCGGGCTCGAAGGACCCGAAGTCGATCCACTTCGCCGAGCTGGGCGAGATCCTGCGCTACTTCGGCGCGCACTTCAGCGACCAGCGGCTGCTGCCGAAGTACGGTTACGCGTCACCGGGTTCGCTCTACGCCACGCAGCTGCACCTGGAGCTGCACCACATCGCGGGCCTGCCGTCCGGGCTGTACTACTACCACCCGCTGCGCCACCAGCTCGTGCTGATCCGCTCGCTGCCGGAGAGCTTCGAGGCCAAGGCGAAGCTGCACTTCATCGGGCACAAGGCCGCGATCGAGGCGGTGTACCTCAACAACATCCAGGAGGTCCTGGAGATCGAGACCGGCCACATGGTCGGGCTCTTCGAGGAGGTCCTGCCGGGTTACGGCCTCGACGTCACGGCGTCCGCGTACACGCCGGAGACCAAGGACCTGCTCGACGTCGCCGACGAGGACTACTACCTCGGCACGTTCGAACTGTGCGCCTACACGGGAATCCGCGAGGACGACGTCGAGGTCTACCTGCAGACGCACCCCGGTCGCGTCGCGAACCTGCCGGGTGGGCTCTACAAGTACGCCGACGGCGAGTTCGAGCGCGTGTCCGACGACCTGTTGCAGCGCAAGCACGTCATCGCGATCAACCAGGCCGTGTACGAGCGGGCGAGCTTCGGCGTCAGCGCCGTCGCCCGGTCCGCCGATCTCTGGCGCCGCTACGTCGACCTCGGCCGGACCATGCACCGGTTGTCCGCCAACGACGTCGACCTCGGCTTCATGTCCTCGGGCTACAGCTCCAAGTCCAGCAACGACCTCCCGTCCGCCAAGCGCATCTGCGACATCCTCAAGGCCGCGGGCGAGCAGGACGGACCGTCGTACTTCTTCCTGGGCGGCAAGGTCTCCTACGAGCAGCGCCGCAGCCCCGGGATGAAGGAAGACGTCGTCCACATGAAGGGCCCGGCCGAGCTGATCCGCGACGACCTGGTCAACTTCCTGCCGGACTACATGATCCCGAACAAGGTCGTGGTGCTGGACGCGCTGCCGGTCACCGCGAACGGCAAGATCGACGTCAAGGCCCTGGCCGCGTCCGACAAGACCGACGTGGACGACCAGGACCGGCCGTTCGTCGCGCCGCGCACCATCACCGAGCGCCGCATCAGCGAGATGTGGAAGAAGCTGATGAAGCGCGAGACCGTCTCGACGCACGACGACTTCTTCGAGACGGGCGGCAACTCGCTGATCGCGGTCGGCCTCGTCAACCGCATCAACAAGGAGTTCGGCACCTCCCTGCCGCTGCAGGTCCTCTTCGAGTCGCCGACGATCGAGCAGCTCTCCCGGCGGGTCGACGGACTGCACGAGGGACCGATCTCGCGGCTGGTTCCGTTGCAGCCGGGCGGGGACGACGTGCCGGTGTTCTGCTGGCCTGGTCTCGGCGGCTACCCGATGAACCTGCGCACGCTCGCAAGTCGTTCGGAGCGCCCGTTCTACGGCGTGCAGGCACACGGCATCAACGAGGGCGAGACGCCGTACGGCACGATCCGCGAGATGGCCGCCGCCGACATCGAGGCCATCAAACAGGTCCAGCCCGAAGGCCCGTACACGCTGTGGGGCTACTCCTTCGGCGCGCGGGTGGCGTTCGAGACGGCCTACCAGCTGGAGCAGGCGGGCGAGCAGGTCGCGAACCTCTACCTGATCGCACCGGGCTCGCCGAAGGTGCGGTCGGAGCGGGACAGCGACGAGGCCTCGTACGACAACAGCGCGTTCGTCACGATCCTGTTCTCGGTGTTCGCGGGCAGCATCACCGACGCCCGCCTGGCGCGGTGCCTGGAGGTCGCGAAGGACGAGGACAGCTTCGCGGCGTTCGTCAGCAGCGAGTTCCGCGACCTCGACAGCGAGCTCGTGCGGCGGATCATCAGGATCGTCACCGAGACGTTCTCCTTCAAGTACACCTTCGGCGAGCTGGCCGAACGCACGATCACCGCGCCGCTCACCATCTTCAAGGCGCAGGGCGACGACTACTCGTTCATCGAGGGCAGCGAGGGCTTCTCGGTCACCGAACCGACCGTCGTCGAGCTGCGGGCCGACCACTACAGCCTGCTGCGCGAGCCCGACATCGACGAGCTGCTCACGTCGATGAGGCGCGACGACACCGTGCGGCAGGAGATCGCGCAGGTGCCGGTGCTGCTGTCCGACGCGCAGATGGCCGAGCTGATCGCGGCCGTCACCAAGGCCGTCACCCTCGCCATCGCGGGTGGCCAGTCGTGAGGAGGACGTCGTGCCGCACGTGAACATCAAGCACTTCCCTGCCCCGCTCAACGACGAGCAGGCGTCCGCGCTGGTCTCGGCCGTCACCGAGGCGGTGACACGCGCGTTCGGCTGCGACGAGGGCGTCGTGTCGATCGCACTGGAACCGGTCGAGCGGCGGGCGTGGCAGGACCAGGTCTACGCGCCGGAGATCGTGGAACGGAGCCATCTCCTGCGCAAGACCCCGACCTACTGAGGTGCCGATGCGCATTCCCCTGGTGTACAGCGAGGAAGTGGCCGAGGCGATCACGGCGGGCCAGCCCGTCGTGGCGCTCCCGTCGAGCGTGCTGAGGTCCGGTCCCGACGACGCCGAGACCGCCCGCCTGACCGAGGACGCCGTGCGGGTGAGCGGGTCGGTGCCCGCCACCATCGGCGTCGACAAGGGACGGATCCTCGTCGGCCTCTCCGAGTCCGACTTCGAGAGGTTCGCGTGCACACCAGGTGTTCCGCAGGCCGGCGCCCGGGACCTGCCGGTCGCGCTGGCCCGCGGCGCGACGGCCGCGACCACCGCCTCGTCGTCACTGGTCGCGGCCGGGCTCGCGGGACTGAGGTTCCTGTGCTCGGCGGAGACCGGCGACCTCGTGCGGCTGGCCGCGCACCGGGTGGCGGTGGTGTGCGCGGAGACCCCGGACCTCGATCTCCTGGAGTCACAGGGCGTCCCGCTCGCCTGCTGCGACGACCCCGTCCTGGTGGCGCGCGCGATCGAGACCCACTGGGCACTCGGTCACCCCGGCTCGTTCGTCGTCACCGCGCCGGTGCCGCCGGCGGTCGACAGCGCCGGCACCACGAAGGCGACCAGGGCAGTGCGCGTCGGCACCGCCGAGGTCGCCGGCGGCCTCGCCGCAGCGCACGCGAAGGAGTACCCGTCATGAACCGGTGCGCGATCTTCGACCTCGACGGCACACTGATCGACACACCCCGGGGCCTCGTCACGACGTTCGCCGCGGTGTTCGCCCAGCTCGATCTGCCCACAGTGGACTCGGCGACCATCCGCGGCACGATCGGCCTGCCCCTGCCGTCCGCGTTCGCGAAGCTGCTCGGCGTCCCCGAGGACGACCCGGTGGTCACGTCCTGCGCCGGCCTCTACCGGCCGACGTTCCGCAGGGTCGTCCTCCCGGCGGCGACGCAACTGGTGTTCCGCGGCGTGTACGACGGGCTGAGGTCGTTGCGGGAGGACGGTTTCGTGCTCGCGGTGGCGACGAACAGGCTCATCGCGCAGGCCGAGGAACTGCTGACGGCGGCCGGGCTGCGCGACGAGTTCGCGGTCGTCGTGGGCTCGGACCAGGTCGCGAAACCCAAGCCCGACCCCGAGTCCGGGCTGGTGGTGCTGCGCAGGCTCGGGGTGTCCGCGCAGGACGCGGTGATGGTCGGGGACACCACCTACGACATCGGGATGGCGCACGGGGCCGGGATGGCGTCCGTCGCCGTGACGTACGGGGTGCACGGCGTCGACCAGCTGCTCGGCGCGGAGCCGACCTGGCTGGTCGACTCGTTCGCCGGGGTGGTCGCCGCCGTGCGCGAATGCGCCTGAGGTCAGCGCACCACGTCGTAGACCAGCTTCTGGATGCCGTTCGAGTACGTCTCGGCCTCCACCACCTTGAGCAGCTGCTTGTCCTTGTCCGTCTCGCTGAACAGCCGCTTGCCCGCGCCGAGCAGCACCGGGAACACCAGCAGGTGGTAGCGGTCGATCAGCCCGGCGTCGGACAGGTTGCGGTTCAGCGTCGCGCTGCCGTGGATGGAGATCGGGCCGCCCTCGGTCTCCTTCAGCGCCGCCACGTCGTCGAGCGACCGCAGGATCGTGATGTCGCCCCAGTTGTCGACGAGCTGGTCCTCCTTCAGAGTGCTCGACACGACGAACTTCGGCATCACGTTGTACTTCGGGAAGTAGTCGAGCGTCGGCCACACCGGCGAGAAGCCCTCGTAGCTGACCCGGCCCATCATCATCGCGGTGGCCTCGTCCTGCTCACGGCCCTTGAGCTCGTAGGCGGCCTCGTCGAACTCGATGTCCTTGAAGGTCCAGCCGGAGCTGCGGTGGCCCGGCTCGCCACCGGGTGCCTCGACGACGCCGTCGAGGGAGACGAACGCGGTGGCGATGAGGGTGCGCATGGTGGTTCTCCTTGGTGTTCGCGCTTGCTGTCATCAGTGCGTCGAACGGGAGATGGCGGCAATCGACATCTCGCGCCAAGAAATTCTGCGACACGTGTGCCGGCGGCGCCGCGCACCCCTCCGAGCGCGGCGCCGCCGGTCTGCTCGGGGAGTCTTCCCGCTGGTCGCGACCCTCACATGGGGGCCGAGCCCCCAATTAACGGACGGGCGTGGGTGATGAGGTCGGCGCGGGTCTGGCAGCCGGTGCGCGCCTTGAGGCTCGCGACGTGCCGTTCGACGGTCCGGGGCGACAGGAACAGGCGTTCGGCTATCTCGGCGTTGCCGAACCGCTCGACGACGAGGCGCAGCACCTCGTACTCGCGGACGGTGACGCCCGCCCTGCGCAGGTCCGCGGGGACGGTGTCGTGGTCGCGGCGGCGGCGTTGCACCGGGGCGCCCGCCTCGCGCAGCGCGGCGCGGCAGGCGGCGGCGACGGCGGGGGCCGGGAGGTGGTGGAAGTGCTCCTCGGCCTCGCGCAGCCACTCGAGCGGCTCGCCCCAGCCGTCCGCGAGCGCGCACGGGCCGGCGAGCCGGAGGCCCAGGTGGCGCGGCAGGCCTAAGCCGGCGCTCAGGGCCAACGCCCGCGCGGCGGCGGCGTTCGCCTCGGCGACCCTGCCCTCGCGGCCGAGCAGGATGGCGTCGCTCCACGCGAAGTAGGTGCGGTGCAGCTGGACCTGCGCGAGGTGCGACTCGGCCAGCCGGGCGTGCTCGGGGCGGCCCGCGAGGCCGAGCGCGACCCGCACCAGCAGGCGCGGCCCCTGGTAGAACGTGCCGCGCAGGATGCGCGGTTCCGTGACGGCCTCCTCCACCTCGTCGAACTCGGCGAGCGCGCGGTCGTAGCGCTCCTCCATCAGCGCGCAGACCGCCGAGCTGTACGACCAGATCTCCTCCGAACCGCCGTGGTCACGCAGTTGCGCCAACGCCCGGTCGGTGGCCTTGCGGTCGCCGTGCATCGCCGCGATGCCGGCCTCGATCGCGACGGCGAGCGCGGCGAGCGCGTGCAGACCGAGCTTCGCGGCGGCCTCCCCCGCGCTCGCGCCGCACCTCGCGGCCTCCCCGTACTCGCCGCGCACCAGGTACGTGGCGCCCAAGTGCAGGTCGGCGGCGATCAGGATGACGATCGCACCGGTGTCGAGCGCGGCGCGGCGGTCGGCGAGCAACGCGTCGACGCCGGTCGTCAGGTACTTGTCGGTGATCCCCAGCTCCAGCAACGCCCGCAGCCGCCACGCCGCGAGCCCGTGCTGCTCGGCGACCTGCAGCCAGCGCTGGACGTGCTGCCGCGCCTCCGCGAGGTCCTGCCCCCGCGTGCACCGGGTGAGCACCTCCAGCGCCTCGCAGACGATCTCCGGCGGGCCTGTGGCAGCGGCGCGTTCGGCCAGGGCGCGCGCCTTCGGCAGGAGGTCGAGCTGGTTCAGGCCGAGCAACAGCGCGGCCTTGACGACGTCGACCTCCGGGCAGGTCTCCTTCGTCACCGCCAGCAGGTCGAGGCCGCGTTCCCACTGCCCCGCGACGGCGGCGACCCTGGCCTGCGCGAGCCGGACGGCCGCCCGGCGCTCCGGTGCGGCGTGCGCGGCCGTCAACGCCTGCTGGAGCCGTTCGCCCAGTGCGAAGGCCCGTGCGCCGTTGTCCGCCGGCACGACGACCGCGGCCAGCGGCAGGACGTCGGCGAGCGCGGCCAGCAGGTCGGCGGCGAGGTCCGGGTCGCCGGTCCGGGACTGGCCGCGTTCGAGCAGCTCCACGGCGGCACCGAACCGGCCGAGCGCGGCAGCGCGCCGGGCCGCCCGCACGAGGCACTCCACGGCCTTCGCGGTCTCGCCGCCTGCCTGCCAGAGCTCGGCGACGAGCTCCGGTTCTCCCGGCCGCAACGCCTCGGTGCTCCGCGCGGCCCGACGGGCCAGCGCCGCCCGTGCGATCGGCGTCATCCGGCCGGTGATCGCGTCGGCGGTCAGCGCGTGCCGGAACTGCCCGCCCTCGATGAGCTGCGCGCGTTCGGCCTCCCGCAACAACCGCTCGGTGCCCACGCCACCGGCGAGGTCCGTGACGACGTCGAGCGGGAACGTCCGCCCGAAGATCGCGGCGGCTTCGAGCAGAGCCACACCCTCGGGACCCAACGCGTCGACCCGGTGCACCGTGGCCGCCGCGACCGTGGGCGGCACGGCGCTCAGGTCCCCGTTGAGCAGCTCCTCCACGACGAACGGGACACCGTCGGACACCTTCACCAGCTGCGCCAGCACGTCCGGCGGCACCGGCTCCCCCAGGCACCGGCGGGCCAGCTCCGCGACCTCGTCGTCGCCCAGCCCCGTGAGCCGCACCGTCGCGGCCACCCGGCGGGCGGTGGCCTCCTCCGCCAGCCGCCGCGCGCCGTCCGGGTGCGGCCGCGCCGTCGCCACCAGCAGCACGGGCGCGTCCGCGAGGTTGTCGAGCAGGTAGTCGACGACGGCCAGCGTCTCGCCGTCCGCGTCGTGCAGGTCTTCGAGCAGCAGCACGGTCTTCTCGGCCGTGATCAGGCGCAGCACGGCCTCGGCCCGGACCACGGCCGGGTCCGGCATCCCGGCGGGCGCGTCCGGCGTCATCCGCAGCAGCACGGGCAGGTAGGCGCCGAGCTGCCGTTCGTCCGGCGCGACCGCGCGAAAGGCCGACAGCACCGCCTCGCACAACGCCCGCAGCGGCACGGCGCGGCTGGCACGACCCCGGAGCACGCGGAACCCGCGTCCGACGGCGTGCCGCGCGACCTCCGACGCCAGCCGCGACTTGCCGATCCCCGGTTCCCCGACCAGGAACACCGCGCCGCCGCGGTCGTGCTCGGCACGGGTGAGCGCGGCCCGCAATGCGGAGGTCTCCTCGTCACGACCGACCAGCACCGGGGACTGGAACCGCATGGCGCCCGAGGGTACTAGGCGGTCAGGAATCGAGAAGCACGACGGACCGACCAGTCCTACCGTTGACCTCACCAGCAACCGGGAGGACAGCGAAGATGAGCAGCAGCAAGGGAATCCGCCAGTTCCACCGCGTCGTGAGCATGGTCTTCATGGCCACCGTCGTGTTCACCGCCGTCGCGCTCACCGTGGACAGCTCGGTGGTGTGGGTGTCGTACGTGCCGCTGCTGCCGCTGTTCGTCCTGATGGGAACGGGCGTCTACATGTGGTTCCTGCCGCAGATCGCCCGCCGCCGCGCGGCTCGCCGGACGGCCTAGTCCGAGAGCCGTGCCTCCAGGTGCGTGAGGGTGGCGTCGAGCGCCACCCCGTACACCGCGATCCGGCACGCGAGCCGCCACAACGTCGCGTCCGACGGCGCCAGCGCGAGACCGATCACGAGCTCCCGCACGAGCCGCCGGGTCTGCGCCACCAGCACCCCGACGCTCTCGGTGATCTCGCCGAACGCCGCCGACACCGAGCTCAGCCCGCGGATCGCCTCGATGTTGTGGCTCATCAACCGCACGTGCTCCGCGGCACCGGTCCACTCCGGCACGTCGTGGGTGAGGAAGTCCTCCAGCTCGTCGGCCATCGCCTGCTGCTCGACCGCGATGTTGTACCAGGTCGACGCGTGTGCGGCGATGACGTCCGGCAGCCCGGTGAGGTCGTCCAGCACCTCGCGCAACGGCCCGATGCGCTCCATCGCCGCGTGCGCCGAGTCCTCGACCGGCTCGACCAACGACGGCAAGGCGGCCTCACGCGCGAGGTCCGGTACCGGGGCACGCACGCCGTAGAGGTCGTACAGCCCGCCCACGATCAGACGCAGGTTCTCCTCGACGTACGCGACCAGCTCGTCCTGCCGGGCGTGCTTCTCCAGCACGGTGTGGATGATCCACTGGCAGAGCCGCCCGTAGACGGTCTCGTCGCCGACGACGACCGCGCTGGCCTCGTGCACGGCCACGAACCGCACGCGCACGGCCTCGATACGGCCGGCATGGCGAACGATCTGGCCGGTCACCCGTCTCCCTCGCCTCGACGAACCCTCGCCGGTCCACGGTAGTGCCCGGACGGACTTGACCCTGCACCGTGGTGCAGGGTCCATCGTGCTCGGCATGACCAGAGATCACGTCGCCCGCTGGGGCAGAGCCGGTGCCCTGTACGACCTGGTGGCGAGCATCGCCTTCGTCACGCCCTGGACCGGCGCGTTCGCGATGGACCTGATCGGCACACCCCACACCACCGCGACGCGGATGTTCGCCACGCTGTTCGGCACCGTCGTGGTGATGTGGTCGGTCGTGCGGTGGCTGAAGCCGGAACGACTGCTGATCACCGCCGACACCGTCGGCCGCGCCCTGTTCTGCTGCTGGTTCACGTGGGCGTTGCTGCAGGGCGAGACCAAGGCGATCGCGGTGTTCCTGGTGCTGGAGCTGTTCTGGGGCGCGGCCCAGCTGCGCGCGCTCACGCGGAGGTAGTTTCCGGTGGTGCGCATATCCGAACTGGCCCGCGCCGCCGGGGTGGGCATCAGCACCGTGCGGTTCTACGAACGCCGCGGTCTCGTCGTCCCCACGACGCGGTCCCACGGCGGTTACCGCCACTACGACCAGGAGGCGGTGAAGCGGTTGACGTTCATCCGCCGCGCCGCCCGGCTCGGCTTCACGCTCACCGAGGTCGAGCAGCTCCTCTCCGCCTCCACGACGCCCGACGTCGGTGACGTGATCAGCGGCAAGGTCGCCGAGATCGAGCAGCGGATGACCGACCTGGACCGCGTGCGGCTCGCGTTGCTGGACGTCGCCGAGAACGGCGTGCGGGATCAGTGCCCGGTGGTCGCGGCGCTGAGCGACTGAGCTCCACCGCGTAGTCGCGCAGCAGTCCGTGCAGGAAGTAGCGGCCCGGACGGCGTTCGGCGAGCAGGTTCGCGCGGGTCAGCTCCGCGAGCAACGGCAGCACGCGCGGTGTGCCGCACAGGGCCGCGGCGTTCTCGACGGAGATGTCCGCGCCGCTGTGCAGGCCCAGCAACCGGAACAGCCGGGCCGCCTCCGGGCCCAGGGCGTCGTAGGACCAGGAGAACACCTGCCGCAGGTCCGTCGCGGAGTCCCCGCCGTCGAACGGGTCGAGGCCGCCGCGCAGTTCGGCGGCAATGTCCGGCAGCGGGAAACCGGTGCAGCGGGCGCGGGCGGCCACGACGGTCAGCGCCAGGGGCAGGCCCGCGCACCGCGTGACGATCTCGGCCGCCGCCGCGGCGTCGGGCACGGCACCGAGGCGGGCGGCGAGCAGCGCGCGGGAGTCCTCTGTGGACAGCAGGTCGAGCGGGACCGGCCGGGCGCCGTCCACCGCGACGAGACCGGTCAGCCGGTCCCGGCTGGTGACCACCACCAGGCAGCCGGGGAACCGGGGCAGCAGCGACCGGACCTGGTCGGCGTCGCGGGCGTTGTCCAGCACGACGAGCACGCGCCCGCCCGCCACCGGTTCCGGCAGCGCCACCGCGCCACCCGGTCCGAACCCGCGCAGGTCCACGTGCAGCTGGCCGTCCGGGAACCGGTCCGCGACCCGGTGCGCCCAGTGCAGCACCAGCGCCGTCTTGCCGACGCCCGCCGTACCGGTCACCGCGACGAGCGGGCTCGCCAGCGCGTCGTCCAGCGCGGCGAGCTCGCGCTGCCTGCCGACGAACGAGCGCGGCGCCGCGGGCAGCTGCCTGGGCGCGGCGGGCGGGCCGAGCTCCGCCGTGAGGATCCGGCGGTGCACCGATCTCAACCCCGGGCCGGGGTCGGCGCCGAGCTCGTCGGCGAGGCGCAGCCGGATCTGCTCGTAGCGCAGCAACGCGTCGGCCTGCCGTCCGCACCGGTACAGCGCGAGCATCACCTGACCGGCCAGTCGTTCGTCGAGCGGGAACTCCGCCGCCGTCGCCTCCAGCTCCGCCAGCAGCCCGGCGTGCCCGCCCCGCTGCAGCACCAGGTCGTTGCGGTCCAGCACCGCCGCGAACCGCCGGGCCTGCAACACCGCCCGCACCCCCGCGAGCCACGGTGTGTCCACTGTGGAGAACGGCTCGCCCCGCCACAGCGCGAGCGCCTCGTCCAGCAGCGCGACGGCCCCGCCCGGCTCGGCACGCGCCCGGTCCACGAGCGCGTGGAACCGGTGCAGGTCCACCGACATCGGGTCGACGGTCAGCACGTACCCGCCCTGCCGCCCGACGATCCGCACCTCGCCCGCGAGCACCTGCCGCAACCGCGACACGTACCCCGCCACCGCGTTGCGCGCCCGCTGCGGCACGTGCTCACCCCACACGCGGTCCACCAGCACGTCGACGGGCACGAGCCGGTTCGCCTCCACCAGCAGCACCGCGAGCACGCACCTCTGCCGGGAGTGACCGATGTCCACCACCCGGTCTCCCGCGCGGACCTCGACGTCGCCGAGCAGTCCGAACTCCACTGTCCACACTCCCCTCCAGGAGCACGAGGAAAGGCCGCTGAGCAGCCGATCACACGGTTACCGAATCCCCGCCGAACACCGGACGGCGAAGGTCGTCCACGACAGATCGGGCGCAGGGTCCCGATCGACGGATCTTCGGAGGGCACACATGTCCAGGACGCTTCTTCGCCGCACCGCCGCCGCGATCGCGCTGACGGCCGCCGCGGTGGCGTTCGCCGGCGCGGGCACCTCGTCCGCGGCGGTCACCTACGACCTGCTCCGCAACTCCAACAGCGCCAAGTGCCTCGACGTCGCCGGCGGCAGCGGCGCCAACAAGGCCGCGATCGTCCAGTACACCTGCGACGCGTCGAAGTCCCACCAGCAGTGGACGCTGGAGCAGGTCGGCGACGGCAGCGGCGCGGTGCGGATCAAGGTCGCCCACAGCGGCAAGTGCGTCGACATCTGGGACTCGAGCCAGGACCGGACCGCCGACGCCACGCAGTACACGTGCAGCCCCACCAAGTGGAACCAGCAGTTCCTGGTCGAGACCACCTCGACCGGCACGATGAAGTTCCGGGCGCGTCACAGCGGCCTGTGCCTCGACATCGAGGACCGCGACTTCGAGAACAAGTCGATCCTGCACCAGGACACCTGCGTCGCGCACCGCGCCCAGGAGTTCCGCATCGGCTGACCGCCCCTCCCCCGCCTCCGGTGTTCCGGCTCGTAGGCTGTCGGGCACCGGTGGCGAACGGGAGGTCGAGCGGTGGCACACGACTCGGTGGCGGAACTGATGGCCGAACTGGCCGCGCTCGACGACCCGAAAGCACGCGCGGTCAACGAGAAGCACGGCGACGACCACGGCGTGAACCTGGGCAAGCTCCGCGCCATCGCGAAGCGCCTCAAGACCCAGCAGGACCTGGCGCTCCAGCTGTGGGCGACCGGGGACACCGCGGCACGGTTGCTGGCGCTGCTCGTCTGCCGCCCCAAGGCGTTCGGCCGCGACCAGCTCGACGCCATGCTGCGCGAGGCCCGGCGTCCCAAGGTGCACGACTGGCTCGTGAACTACGTCGTGAAGAAGAGCCCGCACGCCGAGGAACTGCGCGTGCTCTGGTTCGGCGACCCGGACCCGGTGGTCGCGAGCGCGGGCTGGGCGCTCACGGTCGACCGGGTGGCGAAGCAGCCGGGGGGCCTCGACCTCGACGGGCTCCTGGACGTCATCGAGAAGGACATGAAGGACGCCCCGGACCGGCTGCAGTGGGCGCAGAACCACTGCCTGGCGCAGATCGGGATCGAACACCCCGCGTTGCGCGCCCGCGCGGTGGAGATCGGCGAACGCCTGGAGGTCCTCAAGGACTACCCGACGCCGCCGGGCTGCACGTCCCCGTTCGCACCGGTCTGGATCACCGAGATGGTGCGGCGCAAGGGTTAGAGCCAACCACGCTCTCTGGCCGTGTTCGCCGCCTCGGACCGGTTGCGCGCCCCGAGCTTCGCCATCGCCGTCGACAGGTAGTTGCGCACGGTCCCCTCGGCGAGGTTCAGCCGGGCCGCGATGTCCGCGTTGGACGCCCCGGTCGTGACCTCCTGGAGCAGCTCGCGTTCCCGCGGCGTCAACGGGTCCGCGCTGTCCCAGGCGGCCACCGCGAGCTCGGGCGCCACCACCCGTTCGCCCGCGTGCACCCGCCGCAGCGCCGACACCAGATCCGCGATCGGCGCGTCCTTGAGCACGTACCCGGCGACGCCCGCGTCCATCGCCCGCCGCAGGTACCCGCTGCGGGCGAACGTCGTGATGATCAGGACGCGGGTCCGGTCGCCGCGGCGGACGAGCTCCGCGGCCACGTCCAGGCCGGTCCGGCGCGGCATCTCGATGTCGGTCAGCAGCACGTCGGGCCGGTGTTCCGCCACGGCGGCCAGGGCCTCGTCGCCGTCCCCCGCCGACGCGACGACCGAGACGTCCGGCTGCAGGTCGAGCAGCTGCGCGAACGCGCCGCGCACCATCGCCTGGTCCTCCGCCAGCACCACCCTGATCACGTGGCCACCTCCAGCGGGACGGCGATCGTCACGGTCGTGCCGGCCGCGGCGCTGCGGGCGACGAGACCGCCCAGCGCGGCGATCCGCTCGCGCATGCCCGTCAGCCCGTTGCCCTCCGGCGCGTGCCCGCCGACGCCGTCGTCCGCGACCACCAGCCGCAACTCGCCGTCGCGGGCCTCGACGCCGATGTGACACGTCCTCGCGCGGGCGTGCCGGGCCACGTTGGTGACGGCCTCCCGCAGCGCCAGGGCCAGTTCGTGCTCGGTCGAGCCGACGATCACCAGATCGGGGTCGCGCCGCACGACCACCTCCACGCCGAGGCTCGCCAGCGCGGCCCGTGCGGCCTCCAGCTCCGTGTCGAGCGACGCGCTGCGCCACCCGCTGACGGCGTCGCGGATCTCCCCCAGCGCCGCGCGGGCGGTGCGCTCGATCTCCGCCGCCTCCTCACCCGCCCGCGCCGGGTCCGCGCTGACGAGCTGGGCGCGCACGATGATCGCGGTCAGCGTGTGGCCGAGCAGGTCGTGCAGGTCGCGGGCGATGCGCTCCCGTTCGGCGAGGGTGGCGAGGTGCTCGACCCGCGCGGTGCGGATGCGCAGCTCGGACCGCTCGCGCTCCCGTTCCGCCCACTCGACCTGCACGAGCCCGACCACCCACAGGAAGATCAACGACGGCAGCAGCGCCCACACCCGGTAGGGCATCTCGACCACCGACACCACGCCGAACACGCAGATCAGCGCGGACAGGCCGACGAACCACCGCATCGCCACCCGCCGCGACTCCGACAGGCCCGCGAACACCCCCGCGTAGACGAAGAGCACAGCGGCGCCGGCGTTGAACGGGGTCGCCAGGGCGCCGAGCACGACCGTCGGCACGAGGCACCAGCGGCGGACGAGTTCGGGCCGCCGCCACGACAGGACGTACAGCGGGACGAACGCCAGGACCACGACGGCGACGAGCGCCCAGTCCACCCAGGACGTGGCCGGGTCGAACACCGGTGCCCACAGCAGGTTCCCCAGGTAGATCAGGTGGAACCAGCGGGAGATGCCCACTTCTCTTCTCATGACCGGGCATGACGATACGACACGGCCGCGAGCACCGCGGCGATGATCGCGAAGCCCAGCAGCGCCAGCACGTGCGAGAGCACGGCACCGCCGGTCAGCTGCGCGCGGGCGAGCTCGGACAGGTGGTACGTCGGCAGGAACCGCGCGATGTCGCGGAAGAACGCGGGCATGATCTCGAGCGGCATCCACAACCCCGACACCACGGCGGACGGGATGAGGATCGCGTTCAGCACGGCGGCCGCGGCGCCCGCGCCGACCTGGAACCCGATGGCGAGGCTCAGCAACGCGAACGGCAGCGCGCCGAGCATCAGCACGAAGAGGATCCGCAGCAGCACGGGCGCCGGCGCGCTCAGCGATCCGGTCACCGCCGCCACGGCCGTCATCGAGACCAGCACCCCGGCGGCGTAGGGCAGGGCCGCCACCACCTTCGCCGCGAGCGTGACGCCGATCGGCACCGCGGACACCCGCTTCGCCCGCAGCCAGCCACGTTCCCGGTCGGACGCGACGCCGATGCCGGGGTTCATCAGCACGACCGAGATCACGCCGAACGCGCCGAACGTGGCGATCATCGTGGTGCCCGCGGAGATCCCGCCCGCGCTGAACTTCCCGAACAGCGACACGAAGAGCGCGAAGAACCCGACCGGCATGAGCACCGAGAAGAACAAAGCGGCGGGTTCGCGGACGATACCCCTCAGCTCGTCCGCGAGCTCCACGCCGAAGATCCTGGTGTTCACGCCGCACCCCTCTCGATCAGACCGGCCACTGCCTCTTCCAGCCCGGCGCCCTCGACCCGCAGGTCGCTCAGGCCGGGGTCCTGCGCCAGCCACACTCGCAGCAGTTCCTCGGGAGCCCGCGTGCCGAGGCGCACGTGCTCCCCGTCGGCGCGCAGCGACACGACCCCCGGCAAGGCTTGGAGGCGCTCCAAGCCCAGCCCCGTCCGGGCGATCACCGTGCGGTCGGGCAGCTTCGCGACCAGGTCGTCCGGCGTGCCCTGGGCGAGCACGCGGCCGCCGGCCAGCACGACGACGCGGTCGGCGACGGCCGACGACTCCTCGATGAGGTGGGTGGTGAGCAGCACGCCGGTGCCGCGCTCACGCCGTTCGGCGAGGATCCGCCAGAACCGCTTGCGGGCGGGTACGTCGAGGCCAGCCGTCGGTTCGTCGAGCACCAGCAGTGCCGGGTCGGCGACCAGGGCCATGGCCAGTTGGAGCCGTTGCTTCTGCCCGCCCGAGAGCTTCGCCGCGCGCCGCCCGGCCAGGTCGGTCAGGTCGAGCTCGGCCAGCACCGGACCGGCGGCGGACCGGGGCTTGCCCGCCCGCACCGCCGCGCCCGTGACCAGTTCGGACACCTTCAGGGTGTTCGGGAACCCGAGCGACTGCTGCACCACCCCGAGCCGCCGCCGGGTCGCCGCGAAGCGCGGGTCCCCGCCGCACACGCGCACCGAATCCGCCTGGGCGGGCAGCAGTCCGATGACCTGGTTCACCAGCGTGGTCTTGCCCGCGCCGTTCGGCCCGAGCAGCGCCACGCACTCCCCCGCACCGACGTCGAGGTCGACGCCGTCCAGCGCTCGCGTGGCACCGTAGCTGTGCCTCGCTCCCCGTACCTCAAGCACCGTTTCCATGGCGTTGAGCCTGGTCGGAACGGGCTGTCGTCAGTAGTGAGGCCGAGTCACGAGGTCCGGATGACAAATGTCATTCGGGTCGCACGGCCTGCGCTCTCGGGTACTTGCGGCCGGGCATCGGCGCGGGCGAGCCGGTGAACGACACGGGTGTGCCAGCCAGCAGCAGCGTCAGCCCGTCCGGCAGCTCGTCGCGCGAGACGAACCACGACCCGCCGCGCGAGTCCGTGATGAACCCGTGCGGCTGCCCGGACTTCCACGACGCCACGGTGCCCTTGCGCCGCCCGCGCGGCGCGCCGACCGGTGACGCCACCACCTGCGACGACCGCACGAAGGCGCGGCGCAACGGGTAGTCGGGCCGGTCGCCGGGCGCGAACAGCTCGTCGAAACCGGGGGTGAACGGGGTCGCGGCCCGCAGCGGCGCGGCCGTGCGCGGCGTCCACGCGGGAGGTTTCTCGATCGTCTTCACGTCCACGACGGGCACGATCACGTGCACGCCCCGGTCCGTGAGCTTCGCCGCGAGCGGCGCGAAGTCGGAGTCGCCGGTCAGCAGCACGACCCACTGCAGCGGCACGGTCGTCGCGCGGTCCCACGCCTCCAGGGCGAGCAGGACGTCGACGCCCTTCTCCTTGCCGTTGTGCAGCGGCAGGTCGTGCCTCTCGATGCCCGCGGCGGCCAGCGCCCGGTCGAACGACTCGGCGGGGGTGTCGATGCGGCCGCGCACGTAGTGGGCCTCGGCGACCACGCACTCGTCCAGCGGACGACCCGTCTCGGTGTGGACGTACCAGCGCACCGCGTCGTGCAGGCCGTCGAGCGAGACGCGCGCTCCCCTGGGGTGCGCCGTGGCGTAGAAGTCGCTCAGGTAGGCGAACCAAGTGCCGTCGTAGAACACTCCGATCCGGACGGTCTCACCCACCAGCCGAGATTACTACTTCCCCTCGAACGCCGAGTGACCAGGCGCGACCGGTAACTCCAGCAGCTGGTTCGCGACGTCGGTGAACTCGCCCCCGCACTGCCACAGCGTCACGTCGGGGTCCACGACGAACGGGTCCACCGGGTCCACGTCCCCCTCGGCGACGCGGTAGGCCAGGGCCTCCGACTCCGAGTACGCGAGCACCGTCTCGTTCGTGCCCTTCCACACCCGTCTGAACATGACCGCGTTGACGCACGTGAAGTGGTCACGCACGACTGTCCGCCGAAACCCCCTGCGCAGCAACAACTTCATGCATTCTTCAACGCCGCTCACAACACCCGATTGTGGCTGGACGCCACCGTCGTCCTCACCGTTAGTCACTCGATAGGGTCAATTCTTTGAGGCATGTGCACAACGCGGGCGTCCCTCGTTGGTGCACGTGGCCAGCCGAGAACGACTCGATCGGGCTATCGCGCCCGTCCGGCTGATGCGCAAACCTCTGGCGGTGGTCGACATCCCCGCTCCGGACCCCGCCTCGCCGCTCTACGACCGTGCCGCGACCCAGATCCCGCGCATCGCCGAGAAGGTGCTCGAGGCGTTCTTCGCCAGATCCGCGACGTACCGGCAGCTCCCGCACCAGCTGGTCGACCGCGAGATCACCGAGGCGGTGACCCGGCACCTGCAGGTCTTCCTGCGCTCGTTGCGCGAGCAGCGCCCGCCCGCGCCCGAGGAGCTCGACATGCAGATCGCCACGGCCGTGCGACGCGCCCAGCAGGGCGTTCCACTCGACATCGTGCTCAGCACGTACCACGTCGCGGCGACCGTCGGCTGGGAGGCGATGGCCGCCGTGGCCGAGCCGGAGGAGGTGCCCGACCTGCTGGCCACGGTGCCCGCGCTGCTGCGGTACCTGAGCGTCGCGGTGCCGGCGGTGGCCGGGTCGTACCTCGCCGAGCAGCAGGCCCTGCACGCCGAACGCCGCGAGGCGGGCCGTGCGCTGGTCGCGGCCCTGCTGACCGGGCGCGAGGCCGAACCTCTCGCCGAACGGATCGGGCTGGAGCTGTCCGGTCATCACGTCGTCGTCGCCGTACGCGTCGAGGCACCGGAAGTGGCCGAGGGCGCTGACGCACGGCTCGCCGTTCATGGGCTCGTGCGACGGCTACGAGCCGAACTGCCCAAGCACGCTCTGTCCGCGTTGGACCACGACGGCGGCACGGTGCTGCTGCCCACCACGGAGGACACGCTCGACCTCGAGCTGGAGTCCGCCGCCGACCTGGTGCGCACCCTGGTCACGGCCGCGGGCACCGGGCTCATCGGCGGCATCGCGGCGGCCGAGACCAGGGAGGACGTCCCGGCGGCCGCCCGGCAGGCCGCGGACATCGCCGAGCTCGCCCAGCGCCTCGGCCGCCCGTCCGGCGCGTACGTCCTCGACGACGTGCTGCTGGAGTACCAGCTCTGCCGGCCGGGCCCCGGCCGCAAACGCTTGGCCCGCGTGATGGACCGGCTGGCCGAGCACCCCGACCTGCTGCACACGCTGCGGACGTTCATCAACAGCGACCACAACCGCCACCGCACGGCCGACGAGTTGCACCTGCACCGCAACACGCTGAACTACCGCCTGCGCCGTGTCACCGAACTGACCGGCTACAACCCCGCCGATCCCACGGACATAAGGCTGCTCTCGGCGTCGTTGATCGTGCACGACCTGAGGGCCTGAAACGCCGCGAAGGCGAGCGCACATCCCCGTGCGCTCGCCTTCGTCCCACGGCTCAGATCAGTCGCCGTGGGGGTTCTGCACGGAGACGTGCACGTGGTCGTAGTGACCGGCCGTGACACCGCTGCCGCCGGTGTAGGTGCGCCAGCCCTCGGACGAGCGGGCGACGCTCCAGATCTTGCCCTGCCAGATCACGTAGCGGACGTCGAGCTTCGACGCGTGCTTCTGCAGCCAGTAGGCGAGCTTCCAGCCCTGGGCCTTCTGCGACTCGGTCGGGTAGGTGCCGATCGCGTTGGAGATCGTGCAGTCGAGCGCGTTGCCCGTGTTGTGGTTGCTCGTCGACGACTCGTAGCTGCGGTAGTCGCCCACCCAGCACTGCTTCTCGCCGGTCTTCGAGGCGATCTGGTCGTCGATGAACTGCGTGCGCTTGGTGGCCTGCGGCGCCCGTGCCGTGGCGGACGGGTGCGGGTTGGTCTCCGGCGCGGGGTAGGTGCCCGGCGACGGGTCCGGGTCGTTGCCGGCGTCACCGATGCGGTGGGAGGCGTTCTCGTTCTTGAGCTCGGCCTTCAGGTTGCCCTTGGCGCCGGCCGCGAACGTCTGCTTCGCGCCACCGTAGTTGCTGTTGTAGAACACGGTGACGGCCTTGTTGGTCTTGTTCCAGACCGACGCGGCGTTGTTCTTGACGCAGACGCCCTGGCCGTTGCCGGCGCTCTTGAAGTCGTAGCAGCTCGGCTGCTCGTCGCCGTAGTCGGCGATCGAGGCCGCGAAGTCGGACACCGACCCCGCCTGGTCGCTGTTGTAGTACAGGCAGAACTCGCCCGTCTCGCAGGACCCGTTGCGGTCCGTCGCCGCGTTCGCGACGCCCGCCCCGAAGGACGCGCTGACGAGCGCGCCCATCAATGCCACAAAGGTGAACTTCTTCAGCACGATCGACCCTGTTTCGTGTCGGTACCCCGCTTGGTGCAGGGGAAGTTTCGATTCGTGAGAAGAGTCGCGAGCCGCGCTGACATTCCCCTGACACCCGCGGCCACCGATGTGTCAGCGGGTGTGAGCGGCCTACTCGCAGGCCACGCCGTCACCGTCGCGGTCGAGCGCCGAGCGGTACCCGGGCTGCCCGCGGTAGAGCGGTGCCACCCCGGCGGCCTTCGCGGCGGCGCAGTTCGAGAAGTACGCGGGGGCGGGGGCGGGCAGCGGCTGCGGCACCACGGGCTGCGGCGCGGGCACCGGGACCACCGGGGCTGCCACGACCGGCGCGGGCTTGACGTCGAGCCCGCCGCACGACGGTCCCCAGAAGCCGAGCGTCGCCTGCTTCGCGGCCGTCTGGGCGGCCTGGATCGCCGCGTCCGCCCCGGTGATCGCCCGTGCGGCGCCCTGTCCGGCGGCGAGCACGGCGTAGTCCGTGCCGTCGGCGAGCCGGAGCGTCGACGCCGCCACCTGTACCGGCTTGCCCACCAGCGTCTTCGTCGCGAAGTCGGCGGCGGACGCGGCCCAGCACTCACCGGGCTGGGCGAGTCCGGACAGCACCACCTTGACACCGTTGGACAGCGTGACCGTCCGACCATCCACAACGGACTGGACCGTGACCGGCGGTGGCGTGGTGGTGGTCGTCGTGGTGGTCGTCGTGGTCGTGGACGTGGTGGTCGTCAGGGAGGAGCCGGCCGCGAGTTCCTCGGGGGACGCGCCGCACGCGGACACCACCAGCAGGAAACCGGCAGCGATCGCTGCTTCCTTCGACAGCTGCTTGGAAACGGTCATGGCCGCCACATCGCGACCATCGCCTTTCCTTGTTACACAAGTCCATTCGACTGCGCATACAGCGCGGCCTGCGTGCGGTCGCGCAACCCGAGCCGGCCGAGGATGCGCGAGATGTGGTTCTTCACCGTGCCCTCGGACAGGTGCAGGCGCTCGGCGATCTCCTTGTTCGTGGCACCCGCCGCGACCAGCCGCAGCACCTCGGCCTCGCGCACGGTCAGCGGTTCGCGCTCGCCGCCCGACCGGTCCAGCACCGCCGCCAGCCGTGCCGCGGCGGCCGGGTCGAACTGGGCCACGCCCGCCGCGGCGAGCTTGACCGCGGCGGCCAGTTCCTGCGACGGCAGGTCCTTCAGCAGGTAGCCCGAGGCTCCGGCGCGCAACGAGCGCACCACGTAGTCCTCGTCGTCGAACGTGGTCAGCATGACGACCTTGCAGCCGGGCGCCCGCCGGCGCAGCACCGCCACCGCCTCGACCCCGTCGAGGCCCGGCATCCGCACGTCCATCAGCACCACGTCCGGCGCCAGCGCCACCGCCCGTTCGACGGCCTCGTGCCCGTCCGCCGCCGTGCCGACGACCTCGATGCCGGGCTGCAGTCCCAGCAACGACGCGATGCCCTCGCGGATCAGCCGCTGGTCGTCGACGACCAGCACGCGCGTCACGCCTGCCCCGCAACGGGAATCGTCACGGTCAGCGTCGTGCCGGCCGGCGAACTGGCGATGTCGACCCGTCCGCCCGCCAGCGCGACCCGTTCCCTCATCCCGAGCAACCCGAACCCCTCCGCCGCCGCACCCATGCCCCGTCCATCATCGGCCACGGTCAGCCGGGCGCGCTCGGCGTCGAGCTCGACCGCGACGGCGATGCGCGTGGCCCGCGCGTGCCGGCGCGCGTTCGTGATGCCCTCCTGCGCCGCGCGGTACAGCGCGTGCAGCGCACCGGTCGCGTGCTCCTCGGGCGACCCGCTGACCGTGAGCGCCACATCCCCCTGCCCCGCAACGAGTTCGTCCAGCGCGGACGGCAGGTGGAACGGCCGCAGCGAACGCACCGACTCGCGCACGTCGCCGAGCGCCCGCCGCGCGGACCGTTCGGCGTCGAGCACCGCGGCCTTCGCCGTGCCCGGCTCGCGGTCGTGGAACGCGGAGGCCTTCTCCAGCGACACCACGATCGCCGTCAGGTGGTGCCCCAGGTCGTCGTGCAGGTCCCGGGCCACCCGCGCCCGTTCCGCCGCCGCCGACAGCTCCGCGATCGTCCGGTTCGACTCCTGCAACCGGATCCGCCCGTCCCGCTCGCGCACCGCCACCGCGGCCATCGTGAGCGTCAACACCAGTCCCACGGCGAACATCACCAGGTCCGACACCTGCTCGACGTGCGCGTACCAGCCCGGCGTGCTCACCACCGCAAGCACCAGACACCCCACCGCCAGCGCGACCGCCACCCGCCACCCGAACGCGAAGAACGCCGTGAACGGCACGAGCACCAGCAACAGCCGCGCCAACCCGGATCCGTCCACATAGGCCAGTCCGACGTACAAACCAGTCCGCAACGCCAGCAGAACCGCCGCTATTGACGCCGGCGTGCGCACCGGGTACCTGCGGAACTCGGCCAGGTCCACGACCACGAGCAGCGCCAGCCCGGCCACCAGCAACGGCACGGAGGTGTCGCCGAGCCCGGACAGCGCGGCGTACACCCCCGCGACGAGCACGGCGGCGCACATCACCGGCGAGACCCAGAACGCCGGCCGCGAGGTGTACATGCCGCTCAGGCTAGTGCCGGACGAGCCGACCACACGGCCGCCGACAACCACACCAGCACCGCCGCGCACGCAACGTGCACCAGCGCCGACACCGGCGTGTCCGGCAGCACCGCGAACACGGCCAGCAGCACGAAGCTGATCCCGTACCCCCACGCCGGCACCGCGGGAAACACCCGCGCCCGCACCATCGACACCCCGAACAGCACCGAGCCGACCACGAACACCAGCGACCCGGCCTTCAACACCACCTGCGTCACCGGCGCGAGCACCCCGGGTTCGAGGAAGAAGACCACCAGGTTCAACGCGAACGCCACCCCGGTGAACACCCCGAGCCCCAGCAGGTTCGAGGCGAACGCGAACGCCCCGAACCGCCCGGACGCGTGCGCCTGGTGCCCGTGGAACGCGAGCACGGCAGGCGCACCGAACGCCGTCCCCAGCCCGATCACCGCACTGGTGACCGCCGTCTCCCCGGTGAAGGCCTCCACGGCCCCGGGAACCCCGATCGAGAGGGCGAGGACGACCCCGCACACGGCACCGAACCCCGGCAAGAACATCTTGTTGTCCGTCACGTCCCCGACGCTAGGGACGCCCCTGCCGTGCGCCGAAGTCCCGACCGGCCAGTCCTCCGGCCGGAGGTCATGCCGCCGGGGGTGCCGATCGGCACGTGCCGGCACTGCGGCGAGCCTGCCCCCAACGCCCCGGAGCTGCGCTTTCCAGGTTTCTTCAGGGTTTTCGAGTGGGCGCGGTGAGCATGCTCGGCACGAGCAGAACCGAGATGACCGTTGCGATGACTGCCGGAGGCATGGGTGATCGTCCCGCCTGTTGTTTACGTGCCATGTGATTTCCCGGCGAGCCCCGACGGGGAGCTGGCTGTCGATCTGCGTCCCACCCGGGACGGACAGGTGGCCCTGATCGTCTACACCGCGCTCGACCGGCTGGTGTCCTGCTGCGGCCCGCACCAACCCTGGGTCGTGATGCCGACCGCCGACCTCGACAAGGTCGGCGAGGTCGCACCCTACGACCTGATTCTCCTCGACATCGAGATTCCCGGAGAACTGCGCAGGGAGGCGGCGAGGTGACGGCGCACGGATATCGGGTCGACCCGTCCGAGTTGGAACGTCACTCGAGCTCGCTGCGCACGGCCGGCGCGGAGCTGGACGGCCTGGCGAGCCACGTGCCGGACGCGCCGGACGCGGGCGAGCTGAGCGTCCCCCTGGCAGACCTCCTGGCACGGCTGGTCGAGGCCACCGCCGAACTGGTGACGGGCCTCGGTGCCGCGGGCGACGAGATCGCCGAGGCGAGTGCCACCTACGTCGACGTGGACCACGCCAACCAGTCCGCTTTCCACACCGGACTTCCCTGAGAAGAAAGTGCGCATGCCCATCGAGACCCGGGTCGACGGCGACCCCGATGCCATCATGTCCGTGGCCACGTGGTTGCGGACGACGTTGTCCAACAGCATCTACAACGCCACCACACGAGTGCACGCCGCCCGCAGCGAGTCGGAGTGCGACTGGACGGGTGCCGCCGCGGACGCGTTCCGCGCGAAGATGAGCAGCGGCGGCAGGAAGGCCGACGAGCTCGCCGAGGTGGCGGACGAGGCCGGGCGGTTCTTCGAGCGGTGCGCCGACGACCTGCGCACCGTTCAGGTCCGCATGGAGCGGACTCGATCCGCCGCCAGGGCCGAAGGCCTCGACGTCGTCGGCACGCGGATCCTCGAACCGGGACCCACGCCTCCGGCAGCGGCGCTGCAGCCGGACGACGGCCTCGCCACGACGCACGACCAGGCCGCTGACGCACGACGGGTCGTCGCATACCGCCTGCTCTCGGAGGAAGCGGCCGCGACGATCGCCGCCGGCGCGCTCGCGTGCGACGTCTTGGTGAACATCGGGAGTGACCTGATCACGAAAACGGTGTTCCAGGCGGCTGATCTCGCCAACGGGCTCGTCGGGGGCTTCGCCGGTCAGCACGTCAGCGTTCTGAAGCAGAGAGCGGTACAGCTCAGGACGCAGGCCGCCGCGCACGTCGGTCACTACCTCAGGTCCGGTGGCGGCAGCACGAGTGTCGCGAAGTACAACAACGCCGCCGCCTACCGGGCCAACATGGCCGCGATGGACGCCGCCCAGCGGGCCGAGACCGGCCTGGCCCGCCGCATCGGCGCGAAGGTGCCCGTGGTCGGTCTCGTCATCACCGCGGCCGGCGTCGGCTACGACATCCACACGGGCAAGCCTCCCGGCAAGGCCGTCGTGTCCGGCGTGACGGGACTCGGCGCGTCGACCGGCCTGGGCATGGCGATCGGCGGCCCCGTGGGAGCGGCGGTCGGCTTCGTCGGCGGACTGGTGGCGGGTGGGCTCGCCGACGCCGTGTGGGACCGCCTGCCCAAGACGGTCACCACCGCGATCGACGCCGGGGTGAAAGCGGTCGGCAAGGCGGTCGCCGACGTGGCCGGTTCGATCGGCAGAGGGGCCAGGAAGATCTTCGACCTGCTCTTCTGAAGATCGTTCGGCCCCGCCCCACGCCCCTGAGTACCCAATTGATAACTATCCGTCACCAATTCGGTACGCTGACCGCGTGGATGGTGGAAGGCCGCGCTTCGCGGTGCTGGGGACCATTGAGGCACGCGCGGGTGACAAAGCGCTCGATCTGGGGCCGGCGATGCAGCGCAAGGTTCTCGCGGTGCTGATGGTGAACGCGGGGCAGGCCGTGTCGTCGAGTCAGATCGTCGAGTCGGTGTGGCACGACGCGCCACCGCACAACGCGTTGAACACGCTGTACACCTACATCGCCCGGCTGCGGAAGGTCGACGGCCTGGAGATCACGCGGCACCCGTGCGGCTACCTGCTCGACGTCGAGCCTGAATCCGTTGACCTGCAACGCTTTCGCGCGCTGTTGCGGCGAGCTCGCGACCTGCCCGACGACAGTGCCGGCGACCTGATCCGGGAGGCGCTGGGACTGTGGCGCGGGGAGCCGTTCGACGACGCCGACACGCCGTGGTTCCTCCAGCAGCGCGCGGTCCTCGCCGGTGAGAGGTTCGCCGCCCGGTTGCGGTACCTCGGGATCGCGTTGGGGCGCGGCGAGCACGGTGAGCTGGTGCCGGAACTGCTCGCGCTGGCGGACGAGCACCCGCTGGACGAGAAGGTGGCCTGGTTGCTGCTGCTCGCGCTCTACCGCGGCGGGCGGCAGGCGGAGGCGTTGCGGCACTACGAGGACCTGCGCGTGCGGCTGCGAGAGGAGCTGGGCACGGATCCGAGCCCGGAACTGCGGCTGCTGCACCGGCAGATGCTCGTCGGCGACGTGCCGACCGCCGCACCCGTCCGGCAAGCGGTGCCGTACCAGCTCCCCGCACCGCCTCCGGTGTTCGTGGGACGCACCGACATCACAGCGGCGCTGGACGGCCTGAAGAGCGGCGTGGTCGTCATCGGTGGCCCCGGAGGGGTCGGCAAGACCGCGCTCGTGCTGCGCTGGGCGCACGACAACGCGAGCCGGTTCCCGGACGGGCAGTTGCACGTGAACCTGCGCGGGTTCGACCCGTCCGCGCCGCCGGCCCGGCCCGACGTGGTGCTGCACAGCTTCCTCAGCGCCCTGGGCGTGCTGCCGGAACGCATGCCCGACGACCTGGACGCACGCAGCGCACTGTTCCGCGAGCGGGTCGCCGGGCGTCAGATGCTGGTGGTGCTGGACAACGCGCTGAACGAGGACCAGCTCCGGCCGTTGTTGCCGGGCGGGAACACCTGCCTCGTCGTGGTGACGAGCCGCAACAGGCTCACCGGGATGGCCGTGTCCGACCAGGCGTGCCAGGTCACGGTGCCGATGCTCACCGACGACGAGGCGGTCGCACTGCTGGACCAGCGCCTCGGCAGCGCACGACTCGAGGACACCGAAGCGCTGCGGGAGCTCGTCCGCCTCACCGCGGGCCTGCCACTCGCGCTCGCCGTCGTGGCGGCGCGGGCGTTGGCGCATCCCATCTTCCCGCTTCGTGCGCTGGTCAAGGAGCTACACGACGAGCACAGCCGCCTGGACGCGCTGGACGCCGGTGAACCGGCGTCGAACGTCCGCGCGGTGACGTCGTGGTCCTACCACCGGCTCTCCCCCGCCGCCGCCCGCCTGTTCCGGCTGCTCGGCGCACACCCCGGCCCGGACATCGGCCTGGCCGCGGCCGCCGCGCTGGCGGGAGCCCGACCCGTGGAGGTCCGGCGGCTGCTCGACGAGCTGACGAGGGCGCACGTCCTGGACCAGCCCACTCCCGGCAGGTTCGCCTCCCACGACCTGCTGCGGTCGTTCGCCCGGGACGAGACCACGCCAGAGGAGGCGCGGGAGGCACTCGACCGGGTGCTCGACCACTACCTGCACACGGGGTTCACCGCCGAACGCCGGCTGTCCCCGCACTGGCCGCCCATCGCCCTGGCTCCCCTGCGACACGACGTGCACCCGCTCCAGATCGAGTCCTACGACGAGGCCGTCGACTGGTTCACGGCGGAACGCGCGGCGTTGCTCGCCGCCGCCGACCTCGCGGCCCGCGGCGGCTGGGACGTCCACGCCTGGCAGTTGCCCTGGGTGTTGTCGACCTACCTCACCCGCAGCGGTCACTGGGACGATCGCGCCGCCTCCCAGTGCGCCGCGCTCGCCGCCGCCCGTCGACTGGACGACCACACGGCGCTCGCAGAGGTGTTGCTGCTGCTCGGTCGCGGCCACAGCGTCCTGGGCGACCAGGCACGGGCCGTGGACGAGCTCACCGAGGCACTCGCGTCCTTCCGCGCCATCGCGAACGGCACCGGCGAGGGGATCACGCAGTTCTCGCTCGGTCTCACCCACGCACGGCGCAACGACCCGACGACCGCGCTGGACCACGCCCAGCAAGCCCTGGCGCTCTTCCGCGGCACCGGTGATCGCGCGTGGGAGACGTTCAGCCTCACCGCGGCGGGCTGGTACCACGTCCTGCTGGGTGAGATCGACCTGGCCGCCGACATCGGCGCCGACGCACTGCGGCTGCTGGACGAAGTGGGCGATCGGGACTGCGAAGCACACACCCACCGCATGCTCGGCGTCGTCCAGCAGCAACGCGGTGATCACGCGGCGGCCGTCGTGCACCACCGGCGCGCCCGCGAACTGTTCCGCGACCTGGGCGACTCCTACAGCGAAGCCGCGACCGCGGACCAGCTCGGCGACTCCTTCCGAGCTCTCGGCGACGACCCGGCGGCCCGCGAGGCGTGGCTGCGCGCGGCGACGTTGTTCGAGGCCTTGGGACTGCCCGAGACCGACACCGTGCGATCGAAGCTGGCGGACTGATCGTCGCGGGCGTCAGCGGTGGTACTTCGACTGCAGTCGCAGGACCAGGTTCGGGTCCAGCCCGGCCGGGCGGTCCTCCTTCGGCGCAGCGTTCCCCGGTGACACCGGCGCCCTCGGTGGCTCCGGGGGCTTCCTGACCACCGCCGCGCTCACGGGTTTCACGGGCGCCGCGCGACGGCGTGCCCTGTCCTGCTCGGCACGGAGTTCCTGTGCTTGCAGCACGAGGACGTGCACCACGCGAATCAGGATCGTCAGCACGAGGAACACGATGGCGGTCCACTTCTTCGCGTCCCGTTGCGCGACGTCGCCGGCGAGCTCGGGCGCGACGCGGTCGGCGGGATCGAAGGCCAGTTCGATGTGATCACCGATGCCCGCCAGTGCTTCGGGCTTGGTCACGGTGGAGGGGCCGCCCCCACCGCACTCCAGACGGTGGTCGTAGTGCGTGCTGGTGTCGGTGCTGTAGGTGCCGTCGCCGTTGAGGTGGCGCTCGACCTCGACACGTCGGTCGACGTCGAGCACCCTGCACGACACCGTTCGTCCGTGGTCAGCCAGATACGTCATGGTCGTCGCGGTGCTCGCTGACACGACGGCGATCGCCAAGCTAAAGAACGCCGCGATACCCACTCCCAACCCGTGCACGGCCGATGACAGGAAGACGACGAGCCACACCAGCAGGAAAAGCCCTAGCACTGCGAAAAATCGCAGCACTCCATTTTCGACACCGGTCTTCACCCGCACCAAGAAAACAATCATGGCAACGGCCGCGATCGGCAGCACGACAACCATCAGCAGTGCTCCGACCAAACGAAGAGTGCGCACCAGGTTCATATCGCAACAGTGGCCGCCACCTCCCTCCGACTTCTTTCACGGACCTTGAATCCGCAGCTCAGAGCCAGAGGCCTCACCACGAGCACCTCGATAAAATTCACGTTGTAAGTTCCGCTGCCCTACAACGTGACGAAGAAGAGGGGCCATGAAGATCTGGAACAGGAACACCTTCCTGAGCACACTGTTCCTCTTCGGCGGATTTCTGCTCTTCGCCATGCTCGGTGATCTGCTCGGAGACCGGCTGGATCTCCCCATCCCGTTCTACCTCACCGCGACCGGTCTGATCCTCCTCGCCGTCGCGGGCGTGCTGTGGCCGATCTACCGGGACGTCCCGATCGACGGCCAACTGGGCAACCCGCTCTACGTGGCGCTGTTCTACGCGGGCATCGGCGCCTGGACGTGGCTCGCGACGGGACTCATGTCGATCGGGATCACGGGCTGGCTGGCATTTCCCGGCGCCCTCGTCCTCGCGGGCGCGTGCCTGCTCGTCACCGGAGGCCTGTGGCGCTCGGACACGCCCGAGGCCGTCGGACTGTGCCTGGTGATGGTCTTCGGCCTGGTCTGCTTGGTCGTCGGCGTGTTCCTGGTGTTCCCCCTCGGCTGGGGTTGGCTCGTGCTCTACCTGATCGGCGCGGTGATGACCATTCCCGCGCTCGGCGGATTGATGGCATGGCTCGACAAGCGGAGGGAGAACATCCTGTCGGCCGGAGCGTCCCGGCAGGCGCGGCGATGAACCACAGGACAGAGCCCGGTCCGCTGTTCGTTCTCGGCGGGGTGCTGCTCCTGGCCTGCGTCGGGTACGGCGTGTGGGCGCAGTTCCTCAGCTTCGACGGGCCACCGACCTGCGGCGGCGAGGAGATGCGCCCGAACGAGGTGTGCGTGGACTTCTCCGGCCGCCGCGATGCCGTCGACTACGAGGCGATGCTCAAGGCGCAGCAGGAGTCCGTCGGGATCTCGGCGCTGTGGCGTGCGGGCATTCCGGGGATGCTCGGCACCGCCGCCCTGGTCGTCGCCGTCTGGCGCCGCATCTCGTCGGAGCGGACGATGTCGACGCGGGACGCGTTCCTCACCGTGCTGGTGTTCGTCACGGTGCCGTTGCTCGTGGTCGCCGTCGTGCTGCAACTGCTCGGCGCACGGCTCGGATGGCCCTGGGCCTCTCCCGTGGGAATCCCCGGCCTGACGCAGGGTGTGCTGACCGCGATCGTGGCGGCCGCGATCACGGTGTACGTGCCGTTCGCCTGGAGCGACCAACGCCCGTCGAACGAGGCACCGGCACCACCGCGGATCCCCGAACCCGAACGACGGCAAGCAAAACCCGTGGAGCGGCTCCAGAAGGCCAAGCAGCGTCCCAAGCGCGAGTCCGAACGGAAGATCCCACGCCGGTCGCCGCAGGACCACAGCGACCCGACCAGCGACCTGTGGATCGACTGCCGAGCACAGATCAGCTCCGAGCCCGTGCCGAACGCTCGGGTGCTGCTGCACCGGATCATCGGCCTGACCGGACTGGCCGCCATGCTGGCAGCAACGGCGAGTGATGGCTGGTGGGCGTGCGGACTCGGCGCAGGCGGCCTGGCGCTGGTGTCGGCCCGCCCGGCGAGCAGGCCGCCGACCCTGAACACCGCGGTGCTCTGGGGCACAGCGGCAGCACTCGGCTTCGGCATCGCCATGACCCGACTCCTGCCCGTTCAGCCGTTGAACTGGACCTCGCTGCTCACGGCGGTCGTGCTGGGCTTCGGCTCCTACTACAAGATGCTGAGCGTCAGCTACGCCGCGGAGTCGCCCAGGCTCAGCCACATCTGGTGGCACCTGTCCAGCGTGCTCCTCGTGCCCACGGCGGTCCTGCTGGCACTCAACGCGTCGATCAGCGGCACAGCCGAGTCCGTGGTCGCCCAGGTCGCCGTGGGAGGCGCACTGCTCGTGGCCTTCCCGTTCCGCGAGAACTTCCCGCCGCAGTGGCAGACTTTCCGTCGCGCGTTGCTGTGCCTGTTCTTCACGGCAGGCGCGGTGATCGCAGCACTCGGTGCCACCCCGACGAGCTGGATCCTCGGTGGCGTCGTGGGACTGGCGGCTGCGGCGAGCGCGGTGTCACGCCCCAAGACGAAGGCCGCCGCACCGGCGACCCAGGTCCAAGACACCCCATGATGCCCGGACGCGACGCCTCAGGAGCATTGCGGCACAACCGATCCCGCCACCCCTCACACCGCCGTTCCCCGCTCCAGAACAGCACCGCAAGGCAATCAGCAGATCACCCCCGGACAGCAAAAAACCCGCCTGACCAGCGAGATTCGCTAGATCAGACGGGTTCTTCTTCAAGTGGAGCTGAGGGGACTCGAACCCCTGACCCTCACACTGCCAGTCAAATCCACAAAGGACCCTGACCAGCGAAAACCCAGTTCTCCCAGGATATCCAGCGCCGTTACTTGCCGTTCAGCGCAGTTGCGTGCCACTCGGCGACGTTCAACTCCTTGCCGTGCTCCAGTTTTGCTCCACCACGTTCAGTGTGAAACCGCCGCGCGCAAAGGCCGAAGTTTGAGACTCACAAGCCTGGTTTGCTTCAGATGGTTGTCAACTCTCATCGTTCGGACGCCGTCGTCCCACACGCTTGACGACTCGCCGAACTGGACCTGCGTGGTTGGCAGGTGAACCTGATGGCGTGGCTGGCGTAACGCCCAGAACCTGTGATGCGAAGGTCAACCATGCCGCCGCATCAACGCCGTTGAGGTCGCCGGTCCACATGAGCGAACCGTTCGGTCCGCCGCCGTCGTCGTGCGGAAGGATGCCGTTTTCCTCGTACCAAGCCTTTTTGAGCTCCCACTTCCGGGCATAGTCGGGGAGGTCGAGCATGCCCGCGTGTTCCCAGTAGATCATGCGGCCATCGTTGGCAGAGATCGTAAAGTCAGGTAGGACAACGCGACCGTCAGCGCCCGTGAAGGGTTCCTCGTACAGCCACTGGCCTGGAGCCAGTTGATCGAGGAGGCCGGCGATGATGACCTCGTTCTTCGACGCCATCGGAATGCCGTTCGCCGACACATGCAGAAGCTTACGGTCGAAGCGACATGCTGTGCCCCGGATCTGAAGCGACACAGGGTTTGGCGCGTCGAACAGATCCGTGAGTCGTCGGGCCGTCTCCGACCGCCAAGGCTGCGCAAGCTCCCGTAGGTCGGCGAGGCTCCCCTCATGCAGGATGACGACCTTGTCCTTCTGCCTGGTGAGAGCGGTGTACATGAGTTCCCGAGAGACGTTCGCCGCAGCGGGGAGGACTAGGAAGGTCGTACCGAACTCGGATCCCTGGGACTTGTGAACCGTGACCGCCCATGCGAGCTCCAGCAGCGAGTCCTCAGAGTCTGTCGGCCAGTAGGAGTACCGGAATCCGAGTTGGGAAGAGAACTCCACCTCGAGGCGCAACTTGTACTTCGGCGCCTTGCTCGCTGGAGTCACGAAGCCGATCGCGACGCCGATCTCACCGTTCGCGACATAGTTCATCGCGTCCTGTTTCGGCCATGCCTTCAGACGCCTGTTGGTGGTCTGCATGACCTTGTCGCCGCGGACGATCAGCTCGGGTCCGATCGGCTTCGGGATGTTGCCACGCCGGTTGTCTCGCTGTGCCCACGAGGTGTCACCTGCACGGTACGTCCGCTTGAGGTGTCGGTTGAGCTCGATCGTGCCGAATGCGCGAGACCGGGTCGGTGAGAGGACCTGCCAGTCTTCGGCGCGTTCCCCCGCGCCGACCTCCCAGTTGAGATACGAACCGTTGATGGTGCCGCCGTACGTGAGCGCGAAGGCTCGCGCGGGGTCCGGATCGCCATCGAGGTCCAGGTTGTGTTTCAGCTCGTCGGTCAACGCCTCGACGGCAGTTCGATCGCCCCAAGGCACGTAACGCACGGTCGGAAGGTCAGCGTCGGCGGCCAGCTCCGCCCAGATTGCCTCGTCGCCGGCACCTCGCGTGTTGTCGCCGAACCAGGCTGCCAGCTCGAGGTCATGTCGTGTGCCGTGGCTTCCATCGGCGAGCTGCCGCCTGGGCACCTGGAGTTCGACGTAGCCCGGCGCGACCCGAACCCAACTCGGAAACCCATCAGGACGCAGCTTGTTGACCAGATCGACGAAGGGGCGGCCCGCTCCGATCGGCGGTAGCTGACGGGGATCTCCCACAAGGATGAGTCGCTTGGCTCCTGAGAGAGAGTCGAGGGTTGCGGCCAGCATCTCCTCGGTGAGCATAGATGCTTCGTCGATGACGACCAGGCCGTAGTTGTGTCGTGGTTGCTGGTCACCCCACACGAGGTACCGACCGGTCTCCCCGTCGTATCGGCGGGTGGCACTGAGGTATGAAGCCAAGGTCTTCGCGGGCAACCTGACCTTTGTTTCGAGCTGGACCTTGGCCTTGCCGGTAGGAGCAAGGAGCAGGACGCTGCCCACAGCGACGCCGGGATACTCGACCAGGGCACGTAGCAAGGTGGTCTTGCCGGTTCCCGCTGGACCGATGAGCACCGAGAGCGGAGCGTCGTGAAGGGCCGAGAGGCCCTCAGCCTTCTCGTCGCGCGCCCGGTCTTCAAGTTCGTCGAGCGTTCCCGTGACGTCCTGATTTCGATCGAGCGCGTTGTCCAGCACCTGCCTGGCGTCTGTGACCACGCCCAGGCTGCTTCGACTCTTCTGGGTCTTGATCCAGTTTCGGATAACGGAGGAGGTGTCCTCGTAGCGGCTCAGCTTGTACGCAGGGGTGCCCTCTACAAGCAAAACGCTGGTCAGAGGTGACCAGTCTTCCCACTTGCTGATGCCGTCGTGGTCCAAATCAAGGCCAGTCAGGATCGTGTTGGTCAGATTGGGCGGCTGGGCGAGCGAAATGTCATTCGCCAGCGCGATGACCTCGCCGCCCGGCACGACGGTGTCGCCTTGCCATCCCTGCCGTTCGAGAACGTCTGCCAGCAAGGCCTCGATCCGACGCCTGTCGAGGTGTCCTTCCAACTCCACCATGTCAGGTAGCGGTGGCTTCCACGTCACATACGCCGGGGGAAAGATGGCGCGATCAACGGTGGTGAATGGCACATGGTCCGGTTGGCCGTAGGTGCACGTCGACGCAAAGTACGGGTTGTCCAGGAGATCCTCGGCCGCCGTCTCGACCTCGGTGTCGCCATCGAGCAGCATCTTCACCTGGGCTGGGGATATATCGAAACCTGAGAGCAGGCGAAGCACAGCCTGGCGTTCAGACGAGACCTTCTTCCACACTCTGGCTTGCAGAGCTTGGATGTGCGGTCGTATCGGCGCCGGCGCTCCCGATGGGTCAGCGAAGACCGTCTCAAGGAGATCCCAAGGGTCGGTGTCGTCACCCGACTCAGCCATCACCGCTCGTGCCGCCAAGAATGGCTGCTGGACACCGATCACTTTCAGGACCCCCGGCAGGCCGGGGACAGGGCCGCGAAGTTGCCAGAGTCGTTCGATCTGGTCCTGCAGCCACTCTCGTCCAGCTTCAGGGATGTCGATCTCCAGGTCACGCATACCCTCCGCGGCGGACTGGAGCGAGCTCAGCGCTTCGATGGCGGCGTCGTCGGAGAGGTGCTCCGTAACATAGGAGAACTCGACGTTGCGTCCCTCAGGAGCCCACGCGAGCGCGGAGTCGACATCAACGCCGCCGTCCATCAATGGGATGAGCTGCTGGTATGGCAGCAGGATGCCTTCGGCCATGTCGGCGCGGAGGGAATGCTCGACGATCGTTTCCCACATGGATGAACTGAACGGCGGGTTTCCTGACTGGTTCCACATCGGCGGTGGAGTGAGCCGGGTGATCCGGGCAGCACCAACCAGTAGTCGATCGGCGCGTTGCTCCTGAAGGGGCGAGTGCTTCAAGTAGGCGAAGACCAATGAGTCATCCGCGACAACGGGCTCAAAAAAGGCGTCGAGGATGGCGCGTTGGTTAAGCCCGTCCATCGTCCATGGAGGGGTGTAGTTCAGGGCCGCATCGGCGGCGTCCTCCGCGCTCTGATTGAACAATGGAACCCGGTCGTGACCGACCTCCTGGGCGAACGACTCGCGGTTCATCCAACGGAAGGGAACCGCTTCGAAGGCGTATCCCGGAAGCGTGATGTGCGTATCGTGGATCTTGCCTCGCAGCGCGTGGTTGTGGCGATATGGGTGCTGCTTGACAACGGTGTAACCCAACGGGGACATGAACGTCGCGCGCTCACTCAGACAAGGCAACCGATCCTGGTCCAGACTGTCGATTCCGACACCGGCGTTGACCGCCTCGAACGAGTCGTCGCGCTTCTTGCCAATCGCGGCGAGCAACGTGCACGACGAGTTGCCCAACGGGTCATCGCAGACGAACTGGTCCCACGGACGGTCACGCCAAGGAACCCTCATCGACAAATGCTGAATACCGGCCACGCCAAGGTTCTACCATCATGCACCGACTTCTCGCCGTCTCCAGCCAACACGTCGTCCAGACGGTGGAGTCCTAGCGCCTCGACGAGGAGGCCTGCACTCCCACGCCATCAGCCACAGAGCTCAAAACGACGGCGATGGCATCGGCGGAGTTGCGGGCAAGTTCTCGACCGAGATCGTGCGCGGTCCGCAACGTTCTCGTGAACTCCGCCAGTCTGCGGAACGCCGAGCCGTACGTTTCCTGCAGCTCAACCGGCAAAAGGAGAATCCGGACCCGACGCGGCTCGATGCGATTGCTGGTCCCAGAAGAACTGGTCACAGACATGGCTTGACGCCCACCGTCAGTGCTGGACAGGTAGCCGGCCAGGTACCAGGGATTCAGGATGTCGCTGTTCGTGCGTATGAGGTGGATACCGACATCAAGGTACGTCCCCGCATCGTCCTCTGTAGCAACCCGCGCGATGGGCGTCTTCACGAACATCGGCACAAGAACATCACCTTGCCGGATTGGTGGGTTCTCAAGGACGTCATCGGGCACGGGTCCGGTTTGCGACGGCCCGCGACCGAGGGAAATGTCGCGGGAGGTGAGGTAACGGGCAGATCCTGATCCCACACCAGTGGTACGTGGAGTGGTTGACAGCGGACGACGCAGCATCACAACACCTGACTTCGCCAACTCGTTCAACGTCACGGTCCGCATGCCTGGCGAGTCCGGGGCAGGAATATCCGGCATTGGCGGAACCGCCTGCTTCACGACGCGCAGCGCGTCCTCGAAGGCCATGCGTGCCGAGTTCAGTGCTGTGGCCGACGTGTCATGACGCACTGGCAACGGCAGGTGGCGCCGCGGAGTGAGATCCGTTTCCTCGTCCAGAAGCGTCATGACCGAGATCGCCCTGGCGACTCCTGGCCGTTCGGCGAACCCGTGCGGCGCCGACGTGAAGTCCGACCAAAGTTCAGTGACCAATGCACGGATCTGCTCACCTTGTTCGCTCACCCGCATGACTTCACCTGTGTCGACGAGCAACACCTCGTCACGCATCGGCGCGCCTGCGACCGGGCGCTCCAGCACCCAGATCTGCAGAGAGAGGGCATAGTGAGCGGCAAATCCAGTCGGCAGCGAGATGACGGCTCTGAGCGCACCACGCCGCAACAGCTCGGCCCGAATACGTCGCCCAGAGCTACGGAACGCCACACCCGGCGGAAGCAGTAGGACAACCGGCTTGCCAGGAGCGACGTAGGACAACGCTCGTTGCACCCAGGCGAGCTCGGACTCCATGCGCGACGGGAAGCCATACTCCCAATCCGCACCGTCTTCGAGCTCCTCGTATCCCCAGGTCCGCGCCGCGAAGGGCGGGTGCCCGACAACGGCCGCAGCTCGCCCCCGCGGAAAACCTGGGTGCAGCAAGGAGTTCTGCGCACGGATGTCGAATGCGACCGAAGGCTTGACCGAGTCCGTGTTGCGGAGCGCCAAGCGAAGTGCGGCAACAAGAGCGATCGCCGGGTTCACATCCTGCCCCTGCACCCGGCGACAACCGCGGTCAGCCGCGGAAAGCAGGAACGTTCCGCTACCACACGCCGGATCCACCACGGTGCCCGAAACGTCTCCCGCCAAGGTGATCATGAGATCAGCGAGTTCAGGAGGGGTGGCGGCGAAGCCGGTTCGAGCCCCTTGTCCGAGAAAGCGGTCACAGAGCTGGTTGAAGGCAGCTGCGGCACCGTCCGCCACCGCCGTGCCGGCGGCGGCCGCGAGCAGGCTGAGCTGTCGCGCCCCCAGGTCATACTGAAGCGAGAGGAGTAGCTCCCCCAAGCCACCCACGTCGCCCCCCGGTGCCTGGACGAAGGTGTGCTTCGCCCGCTCCATGACGCGGGTGAAGCCTGCCTTGTCGCCGGGAACCTCCTTGGCGGGGTCCTGGCGCAGCTGAAACAGCAGAAGTCCCGTCAGTGCGAGGGCGGCTTCACTCGACATGACTTCACGCGCGGACTCAAACGCCTGCCACAACTTCTCAGCGGCGGCGACCTGACCAGCCTTGCCCTCCTTCGCCAGCCACGCCTCGACCTCGGCGAGGTCGAACCGCGGACTGCGATCAGTACCACCGACCGGCTTCGGGAAGTCACCGTGCCGCTTGCGCCAGTTGCTGACAGCAGTCGGCTTCACGTCGGCGATACGGGCGATGTCCGCGGCAGCCACCTCCACCCGTCCGGCTGTCATGCCACACCTCACATCTCGTCATCTACGTGTGGAAACACCAGATAGATCATACCGCGCCCTGCCGTGAAATCCACGGTAACAGCATGCTGCGGCACTGCATCACAGACGTTGGTTGGCAGTATTCACAGCCACACCTGATACAGTTCACACACTCCTCCAGTAGAAGGAGTCACCGAACAAGACCGGGAGAGTCCCGTGACCGACCCCTGGCGGATGCCGACAGGCCCGAACGACACCCCTCGACCGCCGCGCGTCAGCACCCCGGCGCCGACACGGTCGGGCCGGAAGGCCGATCGGGTGATGACCCGTTGGGGTCGTAACGCAGGTCCGGATGGACCCGACGAGACAACCAAGTTCAGTCAGACCGCGGAACGGAGGCGCTGACCATGCCGAACGACGACCCGTTCGACCTGCATTGGGGCGCCCTTCGCCCGTACATCTCCGTCGTGATCCTGGAATGCACGTCGGATGATCCAGCCGCCGCGTTCCGCACACTTGCCAAGTTCCTGCAACGTCCAGGAAGGAAGCAGGACGGCCGGGACTCCGCCATCGTCGCGCTCGGCGACTTCGACGACGGGCACACCGGACTTCCCGGCGGCAGCCGCACACTTGAGGAGATCGGGCTCGATCAACTCGGTGGCTTCGTGCGGCAGCAACGCATCAGGCCTCCCTGGTCGAAAGCGGATCTCGAGTTCACAGACGTCAAGAACGACCTCACCGTCTCCCTTCGGCGAAGCCGCCTCCTCGCGGTGCACACCGACGGTCCGACTCAGCGGCGTCTGCTCAAGTGGATCGACAAGCAGCCACGGCCCCCACTGCGCCGCGTCACCGCCACCGTGCTGGAGGGCGCCCTTCTCCAGGGAGAGACCAAAGGGCTCTGGCTGCGCGGCACCCACCGCCGCAGGACCACAAAACCCGACACCAAAACCTCGAGCGGCATCCGGCTGCAAGACACACTTGATCCTTTTCAGGACGCGTCGTTCGCACTCGGTTCGGCGCGCTCCGAGCTCGCAGACGACCCCGAACGACTCGTTCTACGCGGCATCGTCGGCACCACTCCACGCAGTTCTTTGGTGTGGTTCAAGGCATCCGTCGACTTCGTGATGTTCACGACCGCGGTCGTCGAACTGCTGGTCATGATCGAGAAGGCCCTGCTCGAGGAAAGTCCGCCGACGACGGCTCTGTCGATGTTCGCCCGCGGGGTGCACGACCTGTCCGAGGTGTACGGAGCGTTCGAGGTGACCGCGGACCACCCTGATCATCTCTCCTCCGCGGCCGACGACGAACTTCTCGTCGCCGCCGAGTTGCTGGATGGAGCAATCACGGGGGTCACCGGCAGGGACGATTCGCCGAACCTGATCCTTGAAGTCGGGATCGACGGCGCCACGTGCGGCGAGTTGAACGTCAGTCCACGTCCTCGTCCTGGCGGATTCAGGCTGGAGATCGGCCTGCGAGGCGAACCTACCTACGCCCAGCCCGTACAGAACTTCCTCGACGCCGCGGGCGACGGCAACCTTCTCACCGTCTACTACGCGTCTGGACATACCTTCACCGACGGCCAGATGTGGACCTCCCGGATCGGCACGGTGCCGTTCCCCAACTGGAAGTTCCGGGACTTCGCCGGATACGACATCACGCAGGAGAAGCCGGCGAAGAAATCGGCACAGGACATTCACGCGGCGACAGGTGGCGCCGGCGACCGATCGCTCTTCGGATGGGTCGCCCACAACTACACCGACGGTTGGCTCATCTGTGACGACGGGGCAGGCGAGGCCGCGGACTTCCTGCACATCGCGAACGACGGAACGCTGAGCGTCATCCACGTCAAGGGCGCGAAGAGCAGCACCCCCAAGCGCGGCATTGCCGTCGGCGCGTATCAGGAAGTCGCAAGCCAGGCAGCCAAGAACCTCGTGTTCAACGACATCGAGGCGCTGCATGCGCACCTGTCAGCGAGCCCGCTGGCCGAACCCGCATGCTGGAGCAGCGGCAAGAGGACATCTGACCGCTCCGAGTTCCTCGACATGCTCGACGCCCGCAGCGTGAAAAACGACATGCGCGTCGTGATCGTTCAGCCACACGTCAGCGAACCAACTCACGACCGCCTCAGAACCGCGCCGTCGGGGCAGCCTCAGAGCGGCGATCTACTGCGCCTCAACCTGCTGGACACGCTCCTCAACTCGGCCCGCCTGGCGATCGCGGGCGCCGGTGGCGACCTGATCGTCATCGGCAGCACGAAATAGCCGCCACGTGAGGGAACGATCAGTTTCCAATGGACGGTCGCGGCGTGCCTGGTACCTGGGTGATGTACCCGTTCCGGGCACGCCGCAGCCAGCCCGGCTCGGTCAGGGCACGACGCAACCTCCACGTCCACGCTCTGCCGGTTTGATAGCGGTCGCAGATCGCTGTCAACGACGGCATCACCAGGTCGGTGCCCTGATCCCGGATCGCGTCCAACACAACAGCAACGATCTCATCCAAATAGGACTGACGGTCCGGCGCATCGACGTGTGGGGGCCGCCTCTGCGGCTGGGGCAGTCGCAGCTCGGCCAGTCCGTCAACACGCCACGTCGGCGACACTGTCAGGTGCCACATTCCCGCTTCGCAGCAATGAACACCCCGCACGGCCAAGTCCGCGTCGCCGAACGCGAGCTGCCGCAGGCGGTGCAACTCACCCGTGGCATGCCTCTTGTATTCCCAGCCGAGCACGCCACATAGCCCACACAACGTCGCGCGGGCATGTCCACTACGCCGCAACGAGAACCTACCGCTCGCAGGTTCGCTGCTGCCAGCAGAGCGGGCTGGCGCAGTACCGCCAGCCGGTCGGCGGCGGCGGCGCAGTCTCCGGGACCGGGATGGCGGCCGCGCCACAGGCAGCGAACACGACCACCAGCGGCGGCACATCCTCGCCCTGTGGCACGCAGACCGCGAGCGAGTCGTAGTCGAGGGTGTGGACGATCCGCTGGAAGTAGCCCGCGGCGATCTGATCGACGTACCAGACGAGCCCGTGCTTGTGTCGGATCGGCAACGTCACGAGGTCCGCCGCGGATGCTTGATCTTCGCGCGCAACGTGACGGCCTCCGAGCCGCCGTTGCCGTCCGCCTGCGTGCCATGCAGATCATGGCCGTGCTCCAGTTCCGCGCCGACCAGTTCGTACTCGTCTGCGCACTACTACGACACCCCGACCGCAATTGAACAGTGCGGGACAATCATGGGGCATATGCACGGAGTGGCACTCGGTGCAGACGAATCCCGGCGGCTCATTGGCGCCATCGTCACCAGGTTGGAGCATGAAACATGATCAATAACTGGCGCAAGCCTTCCCGCAGCGAGGGGAACGGCATGTGCGTCGAGCTCGGGTACGACGCCACGTCATCCGGCGTGCGCGACAGCAAGAACGCGGCAGGCCCCGCGCTGCTGTTCCGAGGCCAGGCCGCGATCCTGGCCCTCGTCGACGCAGTGAGGACCGACAAGATCACTTCGGAACGCTGAACCCGCGAGCGCCGTGGCCCGGCCGTAGGTGGTGGCCGGGCCACGGCAATCCAGACGACGTCCTCCGCCGACCGGGCACCCGTCTCCGACATATCAGCACGAATTCGGATCCCACCAACCAACGCGCGGGCAATTAGCCCGACCGCTCGGCCGATGCGTCAGGCGCAGCAAGACCTGAAGCTCGTCATTCCATGCCGCCGTCCGCCGCTGGATGGCGACGACCATGACCGGGCGGTGGGTCGAGCTTCGACGTGTAGTTCTCGCCGTCGATGAGTGGGACGTCGAGATCGACACCAACGGGAGCCATACGGTCGTACTCCTCAAGGACAAAGTCCTTGGTCCGGTACCTGCCGTACTTCGAAATCTCGTTGTTCTTGAGTCCGCCACCGGAGTCAGACTGGAAGGTCTCCAAAATGTATTCCACATCGGGACGATCTATTCCATAGAGGTGGAAGAAGTACGCATCCAGCTCAGCCCGAATCCGCGCACGTCGTTCCTCATCCCACCGGAAGGGCGGCCCGGAGTCGCCGAGATCACGAGCAAGCCCTGCCATATCATACGCCGTGTAAACAAGTTCCAAGACGCGAAGCGCGATGAACACGGAATGGCGCTCCAATGCCCGAGGCGGCGGCACAGGAAGCTGCTTCCAAACCATAAGCCCCATGTGGATTCCACCAACCTTTTGGCGACCTATGAAGTCGAAGATCAGGGAGCTCTGAGTCGCAATGAGACACGCGGTAAGCGCAGGCGAAACTCGCACCAACATCAGTGGATAGGTATTTCCGACTGCCGATCGCGGCAAGAAAGCAGGGATCGCAGTTCGTTCATTTGTTGCATTTGTGACGTCACGCCACCCACATAGCCAGTCACGATCCCAGCCTAGATCATCCAGACGCATCGCAACCCCCGGAACCTCAACCTCCTTGCCCTTCCTAGTCGTCGTTATCAATCCAATGTCCTGGACCCAGTACCGCGAATAAGGAAGAATCGATGGATCCCGCTTCTCTGCGATAGACAAGCGACTACGATCTTCGTTTCCCGTGCCATTGAAGGAGCTCCAGCGATGATCGAAATGGTGCATCATCTTCGCTTCATATAGCGGCAGCATCCGCTCGCCACCTCGAACGAAGATATTGCCCATTAGCGTCCACCCATCCGCTTCCAGCTGATCTCGCGTACGAAAAAGATCAGAGTCGTCGGTCAGATGGAACGGCGTCGGCACAAAGTCAACACGCCAAGGATTTCCGTCTCCTTTGCCGCCGGTCCAGATAACCGGAACACGATGATAGACCGCAGCCGTAAGATCGGCATCGCGTCGACGCCGAAAGATCGGAAGACTGCCAGTATTCGGGCTGATGAGTGATATCTCCTCGGGGCTGAGCTCGAAGACACGGTCTTCGTCGTCCAGGTCGACAGCATCCGCAAGGAAGAATGCGAGGCTCGCCGCCGGCTCACGGAGAGCTCGACCGACGAGAGACAGCAGGCAAAACTTGTAGCTGGTGTGCACCCCAAAAAATAGCGGCTTGCGGTTCTCAAAATCATACAGAACGGAGATGGCGCCACGCCGAGCAATATCACCGAAAAGGTACTGAGCCCCAGCACCCGTCGCGATCGACGTAGGGATTATACCGCCCGCACGACCTTCGGGTGCCATGATAGACACGAAACGCTCAGCGAATAGATGATCGGTCTGCAGAACTGTCACACCTTTAACTGAGAGCCCTTTTCCGCAAAGAGGAAACGCGCCCGAGCTGCCCGCGAATAGAAAAGTTGATTTCACCTTGCGACGCTCATCGAGATAAACCTCACCCGCCGATGGGTTCTCCTCCAGCCACTCGGCGATTCTGGTACGGCGTGCCGCACCAGCGGTAGCCGCTATTGATGGTTCAACTGTGCTGAAGTATTCCTTCTCCGCAAAAGCGACTTCATCCCACGGCGGGTTGCCCAGCACGCAGGAGAACCCACCCGCCCAGCCGGTGGCCGGATCCACTCCCGAGCCGTCGTCGGGCACGGTGAAGACATCGGGGAACGCAAGGTGCCAGTGGAAGAACCGGTACTCGTCGCGGAGCCGAACGATCTCATCATGGGTCGCCTGCGAGGCCGCCGTCGCGGTCAGATCCTGGAGAGCGAGGAAGACGTCGTGCGTGATCGCGGTTGGTGCATCCTTCGTCTTGCGCCACACGAACGCCGCGCACCACGCGTCCGCCACGTGCCGGGCGTTGCTGTACTCGGCAGAGGCTTCCCACTCCTGGTAGTCAGCGGCCTGCCGGTGGACTTCGGCGAGGTTGCCGGACGGCGCATCGGTGATGCGGCGCAGACCGGCCGCGAAGGACGTGTTGGCGACCTTCGTCTCGACAGTCCGCTCGAACAGCCCGATCTGCCCCTTGCGCTCCTTGTCGTTCTGCTTCTCCAGGGAGGCGGCGTGCTTCGGGTCATCGCCTTCGACCGACTTGAAGGCCTTGTTCGGGATGCCGTCGCGCAGCAAGGCCGGGGTGGCGCCGATGAGGCCGTTGCCGTGCTTGACGTGCGCGTCCAGAAAACCAAGCGGCTTACCAGGCTCCAGCGCCTCCAGCCACAGCGAGACCTTGGCGAGTTCGACCGCCATCGGGTTGAGGTCGACGCCGTATATGCACCGGGCGATCACCTCGTGCAGTGCGTGGCGCACCGCATCGATGGTGGGCTCCGGGTTGTTCTCCCGCACAGCGGCGACGCGCTTGGCGATGCGACGGGCAGCTGCCACGAGGAAGTGTCCGGAACCGCAGGCCGGGTCGCAGACGGTCAACGACAACAGCTCGGCGACGATGTGCCCGGCAGGGTCGGGCGTGCCGGCGGCTGAAGCCTTCTGCTCACCACGTTTCTGCGCATCGTCGATTACCGGGTCCAAAGTGGAGTCGAGCAGAGTCTCGATCAACGAGCTCGGCGTGTAGTACGAGCCGGTCTTCTTCCGGTCGTTGCCGAGTCGGTCGATCAGCTCGAATGTCCTGTCCACGGCACTGTGCTTGGGCACGAGCTCCAGCAAGGACTCGTAGATGGAGCCGAGTTCCTCCGCCCCCATGTGGCGGTAGTCCACCCGCCGCAACCGGCCGGAGTCTCCGTCGCGCACGCGGGACAGGTGGCGCACAGCGTCCAGCAGATCTGCGTTGGCCAGTGACAGCCCTCGCAACGGATCGTCAGCTTCGGTGTCGTCGAAAAGCCCGCCGAGACCTGGCAGTCCCAGCTCCGGTCGACCGTTCTCGTCGCCCAATGCATCAAGAACGACGTGCAGGGCCTGATAGAGGTCGCTGTGTGACGTACCCCGGCGGCGGCTTGCCTGGTGCCGCAGACGCGCCGAAGAGAAGTAGTTCGCATAACGGCGACGGGCTTCAGCCGACGCCTCAGGCAGGTGAAGGAGGTCCCGTTCCTCGGCGACGAAGAGGAAGATCAAGCGATAGACGAGGCGCAGCAGCGATCCGTGGAACGCCTGGACGTCCAGATTTCTACGGAGCTCACCGTTGTCGGGATGCTTGAGGAACCCTGTCCCCAGCCTGGTGATCGCCTGCTTGACTCCGTTTCGTTGGTTGTGCAATGCCCGTACACCAGAGTCAATGGCCTCGACCCGCCACGTCTCCAGCCAGCACGCCGACGGCGCCCCACCCTCGTCGACCTTGAAGCGGGTGACGTGCAGCAGCCGGTACAGCAGGACGAACTCGCTGAAGAGTTCACCGTCGAAGATCGCTTCCAGGTCGAACTCGACGTAGGAGGCGGTGGCCAGCGCGTTGGAGTCGCGCAGCAGCCGCAACTGGCGGCCGTTGCTGACCACACCCCAGAGGTGGGTATCGGTGCGGTTCAGGCATTCCTGGACAAGCGACTGCGGCGGAACGGTGCCCGCGCCGCCGGGCCGCTTGTCCAGCAAGGTGTTCCACGCGGCCAGGTGTACGGGAACGTGGTTCCAGCGGTGACTGATCGCGAAGGTCTTGCTGCCGTCGTCGGAGGCGATGCCAGAGGTGCCGAGCGAGGTCAGTTCTCCAAAACCTAGTTCTGCGAAGAGTGGCTCCAGCCACTGCGTGATCGCCACTCCGGTGGGATCTGCCGGAGTTTCGGGTTCCGGAACACGGGGAAGCCGTTCCCTCAACTCGGCCCAGACGGCCTTCAGGTAGTCCCAGCGGCGTTCCGCGTCGTCACGCACCGAGCGCGAGCCGATGACGCGGTAGTCGACCGGCAGGGAGCCCTTGACGTCCTTGCCTTCCGAAATGCGCTTCAGCATGTCGACAGGCAGGAGGCCGCCGACGGTGTGGGTCGCGGAGAAAACCTGGTTTCGCGCGATAACGGACATCAGGCAGCTCCGGACACAGGCAGGTAGACGTAGATGCCGAGGATGTCGGCGTCTTTTTGTGCCGTGACGCTCATGCCCCGGACGATTTCGCCAGAGGCACTGCGAACCCGGCGGTGGGACGCGAGGAGCTCGGCGGCCAGCTCCTGTCCGTAGGCCGTGAGATGTCCTTCGGTGGCAGGCAGCCCCTCCAGGGCGCGCTTCATGGTGCTTTCACCGAAGGCCGGGTTGGTGTTCTCGTCGGCGGCCAGGTCCGCCAGCCGCAGGGCGTCCTCTCCCGCGAGCCAGGTGGCGTTGCTCGGAGAACCCTGGAATGCGACCAGCCGCGCGTCCTCGGCGACCAGCTGACGCTCGCCGGCACGTGACGGCAATGTGAGGTGAAAGCGGTAGCGAACCAGCAACAGTGTCGTTCGGGTGTCGACACCACGTGTGCGAATGACGCCGCAGCGACGGGCGGGCCGGGGACCGTCGACCTTGGCGTCGAGCGCAGCGTTGAGCACGTACCCCGCGAGTGCATTGATCACCGGATCGGTGCGAACCAGAGCAGCTTCGCCGCGTGCCACCGCGGCCGTCGCCCGGAACGGCACAGGACGTCGCTGTTCGACAGCGTCACCGCCCAGAACCGGGGCGAGAACGTCACGAAGTCCGGCCGGTGTGCCACTCAGGTCGGCGGTGAAGCCGTCCGCATCATCGCGCAGCACGGCTTCGAGCCCACTCAGCGCCTGCCTCACGAAGCTGGTTGTCTCACCGGAGCGCCCCAAGGTGTCGCGGATCGCGGCCACCTCGCGGGCAACCTCATCGATGTGGATCGCGCGCTGGGCGAACCGGGAGCGAGAGGCCTTCTCCCTCTCCTCCGCGGACTGCCACTCCGCTTCCACCGCAGCGGTCCTGCTTTTGAGCTCTTCCGGCTCGAACAAACCGACCTGCTGAGGAGTCCCGGTGTGCATCAACAGCCATTCGACGATCGCGTCCGTCACGCCGGACGACGTGGCATCAGGCACAGAAACCGAGATGCCCAGGGTTTTCCAGATCTGCCGATGCTTCTTGATGAGGACTTCGAGGACCTTGCCATCGATGCCGTTGTCGCTGCCGTACAACGTGATGACCCGGACGATGTCTCGCTTCTGGCCGAAGCGGTCGACGCGGCCCTCGCGTTGATCGTGCCGCGTGGGGTTCCAGGCCAGGTCGTAATGGACTACGGCATCGAAGTGGTGCTGGAGGTTCACGCCCTCGGAGAGGCAGTCAGTAGCGACCAGCACACGCCGGGCCGCGGGGTCGTCACCGGCGTCCTCAGCCAGTTCCTCAATGCGCTGCAGGCGCTGCTGCGGAGAGAGTGTTCCGGTCACCGCACGCACGACGGTCTTCTTGCCGAGCTTGCCGTCCAGATGTTCGGCGACGTACTCGGCAGTCGGGATGTAGCGGCAGAAGACGATCGGGTGGTAGCCCTTCTTGACGAGTGCCTTGAGGTGCTTGACCAAGCTCGCGAGTTTGAGATCTTCGTCAGGCCCTTCCAGCTGTTCGGCTCGGTCGGCCAGCTCAGCGAGCCTGGCTCCCGCGTCCTCGATCTCCGCACCTGGCGCGACGTCGAGGCCCTCCAATGCGTCGTTGTCCGAGGCATCGCTGGTCAACGGGGCGCCGAGCCGGTCGGCCTCCTCGGCGGTGGAGGCTATTGCCGCCGCGGATCGGGTGCGCAGGGTCTGAGCAGCAGCCCTCGGCGAGGAAACCAGCGAGCGCAGCAACGCGATCGCCGACCACCAGGCGATGCGGGCGTCCCGCTTGCTCCGGTCCCGCGCATTCGTCACACGCTCGCCCGCATAGGCGATGGCGTCCTCGAGCAGAGCCCGGTACGCGGGCGACAACAAGTAGGTCTCGTCCTTGAACTCCCGGTCCACGGGAAACTCGGTGTCCTCGCGAAGGCTGTCGTCGGACAGCCCGTCCTTCTTCGTGAGGAACTGACGCACGTCAGCTCGCTTGCGATGCACGAAGTGCGCGGCGAGCAACCTTCGGCCGGCGTCCGAGTCGAGGTTCACGGTGGCAAGCTCCGGCCGGACCAGACCGAGCAGGTTGCGGAACGCGCTTTCCTTGCCACTGTGCGGTGTTGCCGTCACCAAGAGCAGGTGGCGTTCGCCGTCGGCGGCGACGCGTTGGAGCAACTCGTAACGCAGCTGGTTCTGGGCGGAGGTCCGCTCGTCGGCGGCAACGCAGGTGTGGGCCTCGTCCACGATCACCAGGTCCGGGCAGTGCCGCACGAAGTCGTCGCGGTGCCGGGTGGACTTGATGAAGTCGGTGGAGACGATCACGTTGGGATGTTTGTCGAAAAGGGACTGTCCAAGGTCGAGCCGGCGTTCCAGCTTGGCGACGGTGGACGCCAGCACCAGCTCCGCGTCGATACCGAACTTGGTGCGCAGCTCGTCCTGCCACTGCTCGGCCAATGCCGGGGCGCACAGGACAGCCAGTCGTTGCGCGCTTCCCTGCGCGAGCAACTCGCTGGCGATGAGGCCGGCCTCGATCGTCTTACCGATGCCGACATCATCGGAGATGAGCATCCGGACCGTCTGTTGGCGCAGGGCCATCATCAGCGGAACAAGCTGATATGCCCTGGGCTCGACGGCGATCCCGGCCAGAGCGCGAAACGGCCCGGCGCCGGAGCGGAAGCCAATGCGCAGGGCGGAGCGGAGCAGCCCCGCGGCGAGCGCGTCGCCGAGGTCGTCCACTGACGGTGGCGCAAACCTGGCGCTGTGGACGTCCTCGAAGGCCGGGAAGACCGCCGCGATGTCATCGTCGGCACCACCCAAGGGACGCAGAACGAGCATGTCGGCGGCGCTTTCCGGCAGCACAACCCAGTCACGCCCGCGAGCGGAGACAAGGTCACCCGCGGTGAAAGCGATCGTCATCGAAGTCATCATCTCTTTCGTGATCACGCGCTCATGAGCCCGAAGTAACGCTGGTTCTGTTCGACGATCGTCGCCCAGTCGGCGTCGTGCGGGAACCGCACGACCTCCCAGCCCTTGTCGTACAAGCGCTCCTCGGCCTCCCGGTCGCGCTCGGCGATCACCGCGTGTTCGTGTACCGGCCCGTCGACGAAGACCGCGACGTTGGCACCACGCAACCGGTATACGAAGTCGGGCCTGGCCAGCGCGTCCGCGACGAAGGTCTGCGCCTCGTCAGGCAGCCGCAGTCCTCGCTCCTTGAGCCAGGCGATAAGCCGGCCTTCCAGCTTGGAGTCCGACTGAGAGGTCAGTCTGGCCAACTGCTCCGAACGTGACTCACCGCTGCCTGTGGTGAGCGCGTGCGCATCTGCCAGGCGCAGCAACAGATCCCGCACCGAGTGACGGTCGATTGCACCGTGGTTGAGCTGGTTTCCGTAGGTGAGCAGGCACTCGTAGCAGCCTCGTGCGCACAGCCGGTTAGGATGCGGGCCGCCAAGGTCGGCGCCATCGGTGTCGAAGTGACAGATGGCGAGAGCAGCACTTGCGGCACGCTTCAAGGCATCCCGTTCGGACTGCATCAGACGCAGCACACCAGCACCACCTTCCGCGGCCTCGGTGAACAGCATCCGGTCACGGGGACCGTCGTCAGGGGGCAGCAGCTCGCTGGTCAGTTCGGAGTCTTCCAACTCGAACGCCGCTTCGATGCCGCGTTCCAGCGCGTACATCAAGGTCAACGCCACCGCCGCCGGGAGCGGCTCGGCGAGCTTCGCCACCAGGATGTTGCGCCGATCCTCGACGTACGGCTGAACGCGCTTCCTGCGCCGCTTCTCGTTGCCATCAGCGTCGACGACAGGCATCTCGCTGGAGTCACCCGACGCATCCGCGGCGTCTCGTTCGTTCATCCAACGCCCGTCCGCGGGATCGAGCCAGAAGCCTGGCGGCTCGTCATCCTTGGCACGCGAGCGACCGACGTTGGTGATGCGCACGGTGGCGGAGTCGCCATAGGACACTGTGGCGAGTGAACCATCCTTGTCCGCGACAATGGCGTCCCGGCGACCAGGACGCGCGCCGTGGTCGTGGAACCGGTAGGACGTCACCAACCGATAGCCCGCGCGTCGGCGTTCCTCCTCATCCGAGGAGATCCTCTCCCGTCGCCGGGTAAAGACAGTATGCAACTGGAGCAGGCCTGTCGTGTACTCGCCCAACGGCTCGTCACACATGTCGCACCGGTTGTCGTTGTTCTCTGAGTCGTGGTGGTATCCACAAGCCGCACAACGCTTCGCGGTGGTCGTGACGATGTCGCCGCTCGCGTCCGGCGGCAGCTGGATCCGGGTGACCTGGTAGCGAGCGCCTTCGTGGTAGATGAGCGCGCCAGGTCCGAACTCCCGGATGGCGAGGAACCTCGGGCGCTGCAGGTAGTCACCATCGCCGAACCGGCGGCCGGACATGGGGATGTACGCGGCGAGCGGCAGTCGCGGGAACGAGTAACCGGGGAGGAATCCCTCGCTGGCGAGGTACCGGTAGGGGTTGAAGTCGGACAGCACCGATTTGCTGTCCACGCTCTCGTTCTTGAGCAGGTTGAGCTGTGTCTCCGCCTCCTTGCGGCGGGCAGAAGCGATCTTGCGGTCACGTTCGGACAGGGTGTGGTCCAGTACTCGGCGGTTCTGCTCTGCCTGATCGACAAGTGCTGCCCTGAACAGCCCGCGCCAGCGATCGAAGGCCGAGTTGAACTGTGTGGCGGAAGCGCGCACCGCGTCGTCGATCCACTGGTCGTGCCACCACGTGGTGGCGGCGAAGTCGGCCAGCAGCCCGCCGAACACCTGCCGTGCCGCTGCGGCTGCGCGTTCGGGCGCGTGGATGTCTTGCAGGGCAACAGCGACGTGTTCGTGCAGGAACAGTGACGGGTTGGGCGTACGAGCGTCCTCGGCATGACTGACGTCGATGATCTCCGGGATGGCGCGGCCCAGCTTGAGCCCCGACTCCGCCAGCCAGATGGCCTGGACGTGCGACCGGACCAGGTCCTCGTTCGCGAGGTCGAGGCGAGGTGGCGCGACCACACCAGCGACCATCCGCTCCGAACGGCGGAAGTAGTACTGGTCATGGCTGTTGCCGGTGGCGCAGTACGTGGTGACGAGGGCAGGTTGCCCCGACCGGCCCGCACGACCGCTGCGCTGCGCGTAGTTCGCAGGCGTCGGTGGCACGTTGCGCATCATGACGGCGTTCAGCTCGGAGATGTCCACGCCCAGTTCCATCGTCGGCGAGCAGTAGAGCAGCTTGAGCTCGCCCTTGCGGAACGCTTCCTCACGCCGCTCGCGCTCCTCCGGATCGACCTGCGCGGTGTGCTCTCGGGCGCTGAGACCGCCGAGAGCTCCAGCGGTGCTCCGGTAGAGATCGCGAAAGAAGGTGTTGACCCTGGGGCCATCACCGCTGGCGTAGGTGCGGGTCAACGGGTCATGGGTGCCGATCTCCCCGGTACCCGCACGCCAGACGAGTGCCGCTGCCGAGATTCGATAGCCGGTGATGGTCGATCCCGCTGGCCGCCGGAAGCGGCCCGCCTGCTGCGGCGCCACAGCGATCTCCTGGACCAGCCCGGCGCCGGCGAGCACCTTCAGGAGATCCACGATGACGTCCTGAGCGTCGTCGGTCGACAGGTCCTTGAAGTGCAACCGCCGCAGATACTTGCCGAACTTGCCCCGGCCCGACAGGAAGATCCCCGAGCGGTCCATGCCGGGTCGGGAAGGCCGTGGATAGGCAGTGCCCACCTTGGGGCGGTCACTCGACGACAGAACCCAAGGATCGATCAGGCGTTCTTCGCTGGCCCGCTGAAGGTTGTCGAAATCTTCCCTGAAGTGCTGGACATCGATGGCCAGACCGCGGCGCATCTCATCCAGCAGAACCCGCATGATCTCAGTGCGCAGGACCGGCGTGGCGTCACGCAGACTCGCCTGGCACTTCGACCATCGGTCTTCCTGGTCTGCAACCCATTCCAGATCCTCGTAGTGAATCTGCAGCAGGCCGGTCTGCTCCAGGTTGGGCATGGTGATGCGCCAACCTCGCTCGAGATCCAGGTAGAGGCGGAAGGCGATGACATCTCGGAGGGTCTTGGCGGCGTTGCGGGCAAGCGACGGAGGTAGATCCGCTCCACCCGCATAGTCGGCCAGTTCCAAACCAAGCGCTTCCGCGACTCGGGACGGCAGTTCCTCGTGACGGATACCGTCCTTCGACTCAACCACAGCTCGGTACAGGGCTCCGCGCAGCTGGGTGATCTGCACGAAGTCGTTGAAGTGGCCAGCCTGCAGCGATGCATCCTGCCGGTTGTCGACAAAGGTGAGGAGCTTGCGCGCCTTCTTGTCGAGTGCCTCCTCTGGTGCTTCCTTGAGCGACCGCACGATGGACGTCGAGACCAGGGAGGTCGCTGAGGATCGCCCTTCCTGGTCGAGGGTCGCGAGCTTGGCGAAGTCCTTGCCTCTTGTCTGCTCGTAGCTCACGCCGCAATGCAGACAGAAGAGGAACGGCGCAGGGATAAAGGCTGCGGACAGTTCCCCTCGCCCTTCGTTCCCGAACAGGTCCACGGTGACGGCGCGTGGAAGCCGCTTCCGATAGGAGTCGCGAACAACCTCGTCGCCATGATCATCGATCTCGAGCCATGACTCGGGCAGGCGTCGTTCGGTCACGGCATCGTCGGGTTTGCGCGGCCATGGGCGGTCGGAGTCGACGTACAGATAGCCGTCCCCGGTACGACCACCTGTAGCGATCGTGTCCCGACGAGGCTCGTAGACAGGCCTGCCGTCCTTCTCGGTCCGCCACACAGTGAGGTAGTCCTGACCACACTCACGGCAGAAGGCCAGCGGCAGCAGGATCTTGCCGTCCGAACCAGGCTGGACCAGCTGGTAGTCGCGCGTCAGATGGCGCGTCAGCTTGTCCTCGAGCGTGACGTAGACGGTGTCGCCCTTGGAAATGAACTGGTGCAGACGGAAGGCGAACAAGGGGCGTTCGGTAACCGGATGCCGGGCTTCGGCACCTGCCTCCAGGGTGCGGCGAATCGCCGTCACACAGATGTCTTCAGGCACCCCGCTGTCTCGGGCAAGCTCGCCGGCCGCGACTTCGATTTTGACGGGCTTCTGCCGGACCAGACGACCTGCCGAGTCCTTGATCACGCCGAAACGCGTCTCGACCCAGCGCGCCAGCGGATCGGCCACGAGGTCCGCGTAGGCACGAGGAGCACCAGGCGCCCGAAGCCGCTCGACCGGCACCACCTCGGGGGTCTCCCCGGTAGCCCGCACCAGCGTCTCACCGATGATGTTCGTGGCACTGATGTCCGTGCCGAACAGTGTGGTGGCAACACGAGCCACGACCGCGCGCTGCTCGTCGGCGGTTCCCTCGCTGGACATGGTGGCGGAGGTGCCCACGCATTGCAGGCGATCTGCCTGGCATGCTTCGCGCACCCTGCGGACGAGCAGAGCCACATCCGCACCTTGCCGACCGCGGTAGGTGTGCAGTTCGTCGAGAACGAGGAACTCGAGCCCCTTGGCCATCTTGATCAGCGAACGCCGATCGTCGGGCCGGGTGAGCATCAGCTCCAGCATCACGTAGTTCGTGAGCAGGATGTCCGGCGGATTGTCGCGGATGTCCTTGCGGCGCTCGTCGGTCTCCTGGCCGGTGTAGCGGGCATAAGTGACCGGCTCGCGCCCTTTGCCGTATCCGTCGAGGAGGTACTTGTCGAGCTCCTTGAGCTGGCTGTTCGCCAGCGCGTTCATCGGATAGACGATGATCGCGCGGACCCGCTTACGAGCCTTGGGGCCTTCTCGCTGCCGGTCCTTCAGCACCTTGTCCACGATCGGCACGATGTAGGACAGGGACTTGCCCGACCCGGTGCCGGTGGTGAGGATGTACGACTCGCCGGACTGCGCGATGTCGATGGCCTCGCGCTGATGACGATGCAGCGTGAGCGGTCGACCGTCGCTGACCATGCCGCCCTCGGTCTTGCGCGCCTGGAAAATCCGCGCGCACTCCTCGTGCAACACGCCTTCGCGAACCAGTTCCAACATGGTGCCGCCGGAGGCGAAGAACGGGTTCAGCGACAACCAGGGGTCTGGCCACTGCGACTTCGCGTCCAGGTCGTCCTCGACGAAGTCGGCGATCCGTTCATCACGAACGATCGTCCCACCCTCGGTGAACGACCGGTAGTCCTCGATGAGCTTGCGGTGCACACCGAACACATCCATACCGGTCGCCATCGGCCGAGCCTCAGGAACGCTCTCTTCGACAGTTGGTTCCACCGCACGAACCTCGGCAAGCTGCATGACAGGGTTGAACACGTCCCAGCCACGAACACCCTCCTCGCCTACCGCCAACGGCAACAACGTCTCGCGAACGGTGACCGCATCGGCCGGCCGTTCGACTGGGTCTTTCGCCAGCAACCTCTCGACGAGCCTCGCCAGCTCCTCGGGAACGTCTGATCGCAACAGCCGCACAAGCGGTGCAGGCTCCTCGATGTGCTTCTGCCCGAGCTCATGCGAGGACTCACTGTGGAACGGTGGCACTCCAGTAAGGAGCTCGAACAGTACGCACCCGAGGGCATACAGATCGGCCGCTTGAGTGACCGCGGAAACGCGAAACTGCTCAGGCGCCATGTAGCGGGCAGTGCCCACCGTGGCACCAGTACTCGTGACCCTGTCCCCGTCGACGTCGTCGACGATCCGCCCCATGCCGAAGTCGAGGACCTTGACCAGTCCGCCACGCAACAACATCACGTTGGAGGGCTTGAGGTCGCGATGGATGACGCCTGCGCTGTGCGCGGCGGACAGACCGTCTGCTATCTGGGCGCCCAGTGCCGCGACCCACGAAACCGGTAGCTGGGCTTGTTCAGCCACGAGGTCACGCAATGTCCGCCCGTCGAGCAACTCCATCGCCAGATACGGGCGCCCCGTCGAGTCCACGCCTCCATCGACAGTGCGGGGAAGGTTCGGATGGTCGAGTCTGCGCATAATGCGCACCTCCCGGCCGAACCGTTGAGTTGTCTTGGCGTCGGACGCCGGGTTGACCGAAGTGCCGAGACGGCTGCGCAGGATGAGCTTCACCGCGACCCCACGATCGCCAGCGCCCTCCGCCGCCTGCAGGTCCTCGGCGCGGTGAACCTCACCCATGTTGCCGGTGCCGATGGGCCCCAACAGTCGGAACCGCTCTGCCACGACGTCCGGGTTAGCTGGCACTACTCGCCCTCTCTCCACGCTGCTCAACACGGTTCTACGCCACATGCCAGCGGCGTGCCCGCGGTACAACAGAGTATTGCGATATTGCCGACCTGTCTCGCGTTCCGACTTCGATGTCGATACACAGCCGACCAACGTTACTCAACGGCCGCACCGATATGCCGCCCAAGACGTGACAGCATCTGATTACCCTAAAGATCGACGCGCCTCAATGTGCAATATCAGCAATCACACAAATTTCAGATTAGCGAATCACTTTCAACACAAGCTGGATTGAGTCTTCAACGCCAACACGCAAACCCTGCCGATAACCAGTTGGATGCTGTACGCGCCTCAGCAAGCGAACGCCAGTGCAGACACAACCAAGCCGCCCTCACGTCGAGTAACGCCCCAACGAGAGCATCGATGCTGAACATGCAGGTTTGCGTAGCCCTGCGCGCACCTACACACTCGACGTCGACTAAAGCGCGGAAGATCGGACTCGCCCGGTCGCCCCAAACACCCGTAAGCACGGGGTGAAGTACGTCAAATCCCAGAGCGCGCAGACGATACTTCCTCAACCGGCGGGCCCTATGCGCCAACGTTGACGAGCCGAAAGAACCACTCAACCCACCACCGACAGGCGCCCTCAGTTTCACCCATACGGACCATAAGCCCCAAGGGGAAGACTGGCACCGTTCTCGGGCGCACACCCCTTGCCCTGGTCTGCGCCGACCATGCGCACCACCATCCAAAATGGACAAACTACGAGGTCCCCTGAACCCGTCGCGACACCATCAACGGTATCGCCATTGCAATCCCCACAGGAGGTGGAGGGTCGCGGAGTCGGCGTCACCCCTGCCGCAGGCTCGGGCAGCCACGCCGAAAGGCCGCTGGCGACACACCGTTCTCGTCACATCGACCAGGCCGAGCGCAGCTCGGCCTCCAGCCTGCAGGAACATGACAGCGACAGTCACGGACATACCCTCGTGACATCCACAGGCGGCTGCCAGGTTTCACCCAGATGGATGATACGTTCCTGGAGCAGGTCGTTGACCCTGTTTCGCCGCACTGGCGACCCTTGCTCCAGTTTTGCTCCAGTTGGGTGCGCAATGTCCACGCTGGACAAACAAAACAAGATCGCCCGCGAACCTGGTTTACGCAGGTCACGGGCGACTCGATACAGCCATTAAATTGTGGAGCTGAGGGGACTCGAACCCCTGACCCTCACACTGCCAGTGTGATGCGCTACCAGCTGCGCCACAGCCCCTTGAAGGTCCACGTTCCCGGCGGGTTTCCCCGTCGTTCTCGTGTGGCTATACCGTACAACACCCCTGCCACAAGATAAAAATCGGGGGTCCCCCAACCCCATCCGGCCTGGTCGGACCGGGTGCCACCCACCGCACGCGACACGAAATCCCTGATCATCACGACCCACACCCGGACGTGACACGCGCCACGTACCGAAAGGGGTACGCGGCGCGTGGAGTCCACAGAGGACTACTTGGTCAGGTCGGCGAGCCAGTTCTTGTTGTCCAGGTCCACGAGCTTGCCGTTGGCGGCCACGCTCGGGGTGCCGCGGAAGCGGCCGGACTCGGGGTCGCGCAGTGCCGGATCGTTGCTGGTCTTGGACATCAGCTCGTCCAGCTGCGACTTGTAGGTCTGGTTCTGCACGCACGACTCGAAGGTCGCGGACGTGACGCCGACCTCCTTGCCCAGCTTGATGAGCTGGTCCTTGGTGTAGCCGGCCTCGCCTTCCTCGGGCTGCTTGGCGAAGAGGGCCGCGTGGAACGCGTTGAACTTGCCGTCGTCGGCGACGCAGAGGGCCGCGTTGGCCGAGTCGGTCGAGTAGCCCTCCGGGGAGGACAGGCGGTTCAGCATCGGCAGGATGTTGTAGCGGATCTTGACCTTGCCGTCCTCGACCGCCTTCTTGATGTCGGTGCCGTAGGTCTTCTCGAACGTGCCGCAGATCGGGCACAGGAAGTCCTCGTACACGTCGACCGTCACGGTGGCCGTGTCCTTGCCGACCAGGACCGTGTTGCCCTCGCGGACCGCGGGGGCCGAGATCGTGTGGTCGGCCGGGGCCAGCGGGATCGCGTCCGTGGTCGAGGTGTCCGGCTTCATCTGCTGGAACACGACGTACCCGATGACGGCGACGGCCAGGACCGCGACGACGGCGATGCCCGCGATCACCTTGGTGCGGTCGGAACCGCCCGTCGACCGGGCCTGGACCACCGCACGCGCGGCCTGCTTCTTCTTCCGCGCACTGCGCTCTGCTCCACCCACGGCGACGAGGGTAGCGACACAAACTAAAAGAAAGCTGAGCGCGCAATCACGCTTCAGGGTGACGTGGCTTGCCGCCCACGCGTTCGCCGGTGGGGATCTCGGCGCTCTCGTCGAGGCAGCCGCACTCCGGCGCCACCGCGGCGGCCGTGTGCTCCTCCTCGTGTGTGGGCAGGGTCTCCGGCGCGACGAGCCAGAAGCCCACCGACAGCAGCAGTGCGGCGCCGGTGATGGCGAACGAGGCGCCGAAGCCGAACGAGTCGGCCAGCAGGCCCGCGCACATCGGGCCGATGATCGCGCCCAGGTCCGTCACCATCTGGAAGCCCGCGAGGACCGGGCCGCCCTTGCCGCGCGCGCCGATGACGTCGGCCACCACCGCGTTCTGCGGCGGGTTCAGCAGGCCCGCGCCCATGCCCGCGACCAGCGACGCGACCATGAACGTCCACAGGTCGCCGGTGAAGCCCATCCAGACCGTGGCGGCACCGCTGACCAGCAGACCGACGATGGCGACCGGCTTGCGGCCGCGGGTGTCCGCGATCCGGCCGGACAGGAAGAGCATCGCCGCGTTGCCGCCCGCGAACACCGACATCGAGATGCCGGCGACGGCCGGGCTGTGCTTCAGGGCCTCGATGACGAACACCGGCACGAGCGAGATCCGGACGCCGAACACGGCCCAGCCGTTCGCGAACCCGGACGCCAGGGCGGCGCGGTAGGCGCCGTGACGGACGGCCTCGCGCACGGTCATGGGCGTGTCGGTGTTGGTGCGGTCGATCTCCACGAGCGTCGAGCGGCGCAGGAAGAACCAGACGACGAACGCCGCGAGGCACAGCAACAGGCCGTACGACACGAACGGCACCCACAGGCCGAACGGCACCAGCCCGGCGCCGACGATCGGTCCCGCGACGTTGCCGATGAGGAAGCCCGCCGCCCACATGCCGGAGGCCCGCCCGCGCATCGGCGCCGGCGTGATCCGGATCAGCAGGCCCAGCGCGGCCACCGTGAACATGGTCGACCCGACGCCCGCCAGCGCGCGCCACGACAACATCTCGGCGTAGCTCGACGAGAACCCGCTCATCGCGGTGCCCAGCGCCACGATCAGGATGCCGACGATGTACACGCGCGGTTCGCCGAACCGGTTGACCAGTCTGCCGCTCATCGGCGCGAACGCCAGCCGGACGAACGCGAAAGCGCTGATCAGAGCCGCGACGGCGGTGTGACCGACGCCGAACGACGCCGCGTAGACCGGCAGCACGGGTGCCACGATCCCGAACCCCACGGCGATGATGAAGCTCGCCGCGACCAGAACCCACACCTCGACCGGCAACCGCTCGCGCACAAAGCCTCCCTTAGCCCTGCTAAGGATATGTCACGCGGCAACTAAGTAACTCAGTCGAGTAGCTCATCGACTCTGCGTACATAGGCGGTCACGGGATACGCCGCAATGAACCCGCACGCTTCGGCGAAACGCTCCCCCGGTCCCTCGTCCACCTGCGCCGCGACGAGCATCGCGCCCGAGGAACGCAACGCCGAGACAGCGGACACGACCAGAGACCGCCCCACGCCTCGTCGACGCCGTGCGGGACGCACGACGCACTGCTCGACCAACCCGACACCGCGTTCGGCGAAGCCCGACACGAACCCGCCGATCCGGTCGCCGTCGTCCACCACCAGGAGCCGGCACCGCGGGTCGTCCAATCGATGCCCGAGCCAGCGCCCCAGCCGCTCGCGGTTGCCGACGAGCTCGTCGGACAGCAGCTCGACGATCCCCGGCAGGTCCGCGTCGACAGCGGGCCTGACCTCGTCGAACTCCGCCACGGTCCCCCGGTGGACGACCGTCTGCAGCTCCTCGACCGCGTACCAGCCCGAGTCGTCGGCGATGCCCTCGATCTCGTCCACGGTGGTCGGCGACGCGTACACGACGGCCTCCGCGCGCCCCACGTCCGCGAACGTCTGCTCCAACTGCAGCAGCGTGGACGCGACCTGCACCGACGTGCCGTCGAGCGCGCACGCGAAGTTGCCGGACGGCAGCGGGTTCTCGCGGTTCACGACCACGGCCGCACTGCCGACCTTGCCCACCCGGCCGTACCGCACGGCGCCGGACGCGAGCCGCGCCCCCTCGACCAGGATCGCGAGCGAACGGGACTGGTACGGGTCGAGCAACTCCGGGTCGTCCGGGTCGCGCAACGGGTCAACCAACGCGGCGGTCCTTCCACTGGGCTCCCGGACGCAGCGCGCAGTCCAGGAGGAACACCCCGATCGTCGCCCACGACAGCGGCGCGAGCACAGCCGAGGTCCCCGGCTGCCCGACCCGGCGGGTGAACTCGCGGTGCGCCACGGCCTGCGCGCCCCACGCGAGCCACGACCACGGCGAACGCCACCGCAGCACCGGGACCAGCCCATATGCGAGGTGCAGCAGCCCGGCGGCGGCCAGCAGCGGCCGTCCCCACGGCCCGAACATCTCCCGGAACGCCGGCTGGATGCTCTTGCGCAACGACCGCCAGCAGTCGCCGAACGTGTCGATGCCGGACGTCGTGAGCAGCATCGAGGCGTCGACGAACCGCACGAACCCGCCGGCGTCCCTGATCAACGTCGCCAGCCCGACGTCGTCGGCGTGGGTCCCGGCCAGCGCCTCCCAGCCACCGGCGGCGAGGAACGCCTCCCTGCGCACCAGGACGCAGTGCCCGACCGCGAGCGCCGTGGCCCCGCGCCCGTCCGGCGGCGACCCCTCGAACACCAGCGTGTTGAACGCGGGCAGCAGGAACCACCAGGCAGGCCCGGTGCCGCTCCCGGACGACGACACGAGGTCCGCGCCCAACTCGGTCGCCGTCGCCACGAGCCGACCGACCAGGTCGGGTGTGCACGTCACGTCGGCGTCCACGAACAGAAGCCACTCCTCGTCCCGTGCGGTCTGCACGCCGAGATGCATCGCGTGCGTCTTGCCGGCCCACCCAGCTTCGGGACCGGACGACTCGACCACCTCTGCACCCAGTGAGCGCGCGACCGAGGCAGTGCCATCAGAAGAAGAGTCGTCCACCACGACGACACGCACGCCCGGCTGACCAACGAGCCCAGGCAACAACCTCGGCAATGTGGCTTCCTCGTTCCGTGCGGGCACCACGGCCAGCACGGACGCCTCCACCGACGAGGCCGACACCTCGGGCACGTGCCGCCACTGCCGCACGGTCCGCCCGGACCGCACCACCGACAGGACCGCGGAAGCCACGCCGATCATCCCCATGGGACAACCCTGACACACTCAACGGCGTGGACCTGCCTGATCTCCCGGTGAAATCCGTGCTGCCCGAGCTCATCGCGAAGCTCGACGACCACGGGGCGGCTGTGCTCGTCGCACCTCCGGGAACCGGCAAGACGACGCTCGTCCCGCTCGCCCTCGAAGGCAGGGTCGTCGTCGCCGAACCCCGCCGGATCGCCGCCCGCGCCGCCGCCGCGCGGATGGCGAGCCTGCTGGGCGAGCCGGTCGGCCACACCGTGGGCTACTCGGTCCGCGGCGACCGCAAGACCAGCCGGCACACCCGCATCGAGGTGGTGACCAGCGGCCTGCTCGTCCGCCGGCTGCAGCACGACCAGGAGCTCAAGGGCGTCGGCACGGTACTGCTCGACGAGTGCCACGAGCGCCACCTCGACGCCGACCTGCTGCTCACGCTGCTCCTCGACGCCAAGTCCGGGCTGCGGCCGGACCTCAAGCTCCTGGCCACGTCCGCGACCGTTGCCGCGCAACGGCTCTCGGACCTGCTGAACGCCCCGGTGCTGCACTCCGAGTCGCGCATGTTCCCCACGGAGATCTCCTACGTCCCGCCGGCCAGGAACGAGCACATCGAGAACACCGTCGCCAGGGCGATCCACCGGGCTCTGTCCGAAGTAGACGGCGACGTGCTCGCGTTCCTGCCGGGAGTCAAGGAGATCAACCGCACGGCGCGCCTGATCAACGCCGAGACGGTGATCCTGCACGGCCAGCTCAAGGCCCAGACGCAGGACGCGGCCCTCAAGCGCGGCGACCACCAGCGGGTCGTGCTCGCCACCAGCATCGCCGAGTCGAGCCTCACCGTCCCCGGCGTCCGCGCGGTCGTCGACGCGGGCCTCGCCAGGGTCCCGCGCGTCGACCACCGCCGCGGTCTCGCGGGCCTCACCACGATCCGCGTCTCGCAGGCCGTCGCCGAGCAACGCGCCGGTCGCGCCGGACGTGAGGCCCCCGGCCGCGTCTACCGCTGCTGGCCGGAGCACGAGCACTCGACGCTCCCCCGCTACCCGGAACCGGAGATCAAGACCGCCGACCTCACCCGCCTCGCCCTCGAGCTCGCGGTCTGGGGCACCCCGGAGGGCAGCGGCCTGAGCTGGTGGGACGCCCCGCCGGAGGGCGCGCTGAAGGCCGCGCAGGAGACGCTGAACGCCATCGGGGCGCTCGACCCGGACCGCCGCGACCGCATCGCGGGCGTCGGCCTGCACCCGCGCCTCGGCCGCGCGCTGATCGACGGCAGCGCCGTCGCGGGCAACCGGACCGCCGCCGAGGTCGTGGCCCTGCTCGACGACAGCGCGCACCCCGCGACCAGCGACCTCGCGACCGCGTTGAAGACCCCCGGCAAGTGGCGCCAGGAAGCCAAGAAGCTCGAAAAGCTCGGCAGCAACCCGCACGGCAACGGCGACCCCGCCCTCGTCGTCGCCCTCGCCTACCCCGAACGGCTGGCCAAGCGCCGGTCCAAGAACAGCAGCGTCTACCTGATGGCCAACGGCACGGCCGTCGAGCACACCGACTCGCACCACAAGTGGCTCGCCGTCGCGATCGCCGACCGCGAACCGGGCAGCAAGCACGGCCGCGTCCGCCTCGCCGCCCCGGCCGACGAGGAGCTCGCCGTCACCGCCGCCGCGGCGCTCGTGCACACCGTCGACGACATCCGCTGGAACGGTGACGTGATCGCCAACGAGGTGCGCAAGCTCGGCGCGATCACCCTCGACGAACGCAAGCTCACCGACCTCGACAAGGCCCAGCAGGCACTGCGCCTCGGCCTCGAGACCGAAGGCCTGGGCCTGCTCAAGTGGTCCGACGCCGCGACGAAGCTGCGCGAGCGCATGGCGTTCCTGCACCGCACCCGCGACTGGCCGAGCGTCGACGACGAGGCCCTGATCCGCGCGATCGACCTCGGCAAGGCGCGCAAGCGCTCGGACCTGGGCAAGATCGACACGGTGGCGCTGCTGCGGAGCCTGCTGCCGTGGCCGGAGGCGGCGGAGCTCGACCAGCTCGCCCCGGAGCGGATCGGCCAGGGCAAGATCGACTACACGCAGGACCAGCCCGTGCTCTCCGTCCGCATCCAGGACGCGATGAAGTGGGCCGACACCCCGAAGATCGCCGGCGTACCGGTGGTGGTGCACCTGCTCTCCCCCGCCGGCCGCCCGACCGCGGTGACGAGCGACCTGAGGTCGTTCTGGCGCAACGGCTACCTGCGGGTGCGCAGCGAGCTCAAGGGCCGCTACCCCAAGCACCACTGGCCGGAACGCCCCTGGGACAAGAGCAGGTGAACCGCTGAGAACCGGACAACGTTGGTCTTCGTCATGGCACACATCGCGGTCTTCCTCCTCCCCGAGCGGGGGCACTTCCTGCCCGCGCTCGGGTTGATCGCGGAACTGGTGCGCCGCGGCCACCGGGTGAGCTGCCCCGCCACCACCCGGTTCGCGCCCGCGGTCGCCGAGTGCGGCGCGACCGCCGTCCCCGTCGAGTCGACGCTGCCCGAAGCCCTGCCGGGCTCGCTCTACGAGGCCGCGAAGCTCGCGTTCACCGAGGCCGAGTCGTCGCTGCCGCAGCTCGAGAGCACGTTCCGCGCCGACCGCCCCGACCTGGTGCTGTGGGACATCGCGGCCTGGTCCGGCGGCATGGTCGCGCACCGGCTGGGCGTGCCCGACGTGCTGCTCGAGGTGTTCCTGACCAGCAACGCGCACTGGTCGCTCGGCGCCGAGGTGATCCCGCCGCGGACGTTCGGCCCGGACGCGATCAGGTTCTTCACCGGGCTGCACGCCTTCCTCGGCAGCTCGCTGCCGGAGTTCGTCGCGGGCACGCGCCGCCGGATCGCCCTGTTCCCGCGCGAGTTCCAGCCGCACGGCCACACCTTCGACGAGCGCTACGCCTTCACCGGCCCCTGCCTGACCGAACGCGCGTTCCAGGGCACGTGGGAGCCGCCGCCCGGCCGCCCGGTGGTGCTGGCGACGACGGGCACCCAGGTCTGCGCGGACGCGGCGCGCGGCATGCCGTGGCACCTCGTCACGAAGGGCAAGGTGCTCAGCCCGGCGGTCAACGTCGAGACGCACGACGAGGTGCCGCAGCTCGCGGTCCTGGAGCACGCCGCCGTGTTCGTGACGCGCGGCGGCATGGCCGGGGTGGTGGAGGCGCTGCACCACGGCGTCCCGATGATCGTCGTGCCGCACATGACCGACCAGCGGCTCAACGGCCGGCGGGTCGAGGAGCTCGGGCTCGGTGTGCTGCTCGACACGGTGACCGTGCAGGGCGTGCGCTCGTTGGTGGATCAGCTGACGTCGGATTCCGCGATCTCCGCGCGCGTGCAGGACATGCGGCGGATGATGGCGCGGGCGGGCGGCAGCGCGGTCGCCGCCGACGTCGTCGAGGAGGAGCTGGCGCGGTGAGACGGATCTGGGACGACGCGGTGCGCACGCTCGGCGGTGCGCCGGACGCGGGCGATCTGATGGAGCGCTACGCCGAGCCGCACCGGACCTACCACAACACCTTCCACGTGGTGTCCGTCGTCCGCGACTCGTCGGCGCTGGCCGACGCGTTCGCGTTCACGGTGGAGGAACGCGCGGTCCTCGCCCTCGCGGCCTGCGCGCACGACGTGATCTACGACGGCAACCCCGGCGAGGACGAACGCGCGTCGGCCGCGTGGGCGCGCGACCGTTTGGTGGGCCTCGACGAGACCTACGTCGCGCGGGTGGAGTCGCTGGTGCTGGCCACGATCACGCACTCGTCCGATGACCCGCTGGCGCACGTGCTGCTCGACGCCGACCTCGCGATCCTCGGCTCGGAGCCGGAGCACTACGACCGCTACAGCCAGGCCGTGCGCCAGGAGTACGGGCGGTACGACGACGCGACGTGGCGGGCCGGCCGGGCCAAGGTGCTGCGGACGTTGCTGGACCGCGAGGTCCTGTACGTGAGCGAGCCCGCGCGGCAGCTGTGGGACGACGCCGCGCGGAGCAACCTGGCCCGTGAGCTTCAGTCGCTGGCCTGAACCTCCAGCCGCGCCTTGCGGACGCTGTAGGCGAAGTAGATGACGAACCCGAGTGCCATCCAGGCGAGGAACGCGATCCACGTGTCCAGCCCGAGGCTGAACATCATGTAGACGCAGAAGCCGAGGCCCAGCAACGGGGTCACGGGCGCGAACGGCACCCGGAAGCTGCGCTCGCGGTCGGGCTCGGTGCGCCGCAGGATGATCACCGCGATGTTGACCAGCGCGAACGCGAACAGCGTGCCGATGCTCGTCGCGTCCGCCAGCGCTCCCAGCGGCACCAGCGCGGCCAGCACGGCGATGAACGAGCCGACGATCACCGTGTTGGCGAACGGCACCCCGGTGCGCGGGCCGAGCTTCGCGAAGATCGACGGCACCAGCCCGTCGCGCGCCATCGCGTACAGGATGCGCGTCTGTCCGTAGAGGACGGTCAGCACCACCGACGTGATCGCGATGACCGCGCCGATCGACAGCAGGACCGGGAAGATCGTGCTGCCGGTGTTGTCCGTCAGCACCCGGCTGAGCGCCGCCTCGGTGCCCTCGAAGCTCTGCCACGGCATCGCGCCGACCGCGGCCAGCGCCACCGCGCAGTACAGCGCGGTCACCACGACCAGCGAGATGATGATCGCGCGCGGCAGGTCGCGCTGCGGGTTGCGCGCCTCCTCACCGGCGGTCGACGCGGCGTCGAACCCGATGTAGGAGAAGAACAACGTGGCCGCGCCGGCGCTCATCCCCGCGAGCCCCAACGGGAACAGCGGCTCGAAGTTGCCGGCCCGGAACGCCGTGAACGCGACCGCGCAGAACATCAGCAGCGCGCCGACCTTCACCCACACCAGCACCGTGTTCGTGCGCGCACTGCCCTTCGCGCCGCCGAGCAGCACCAGCATCGAGATGACCACGACCAGCACGGCGGGCACGTTCACGACCCCGCCCGCTCCCGGCGCCTGGCTCAGCGCGTCCGGGATCCGCAGTCCTGTCACCAGGTGCAGCAACTCGTTGACGTACTGGCCCCACCCGACCGCGACGGCCGCGACCGAGACCCCGTACTCCAGCACGAGGCACCAGCCGCAGACCCAGGCGACGATCTCGCCGAGGGTCGCGTAGGCGTAGGAGTAGGAGGAGCCGGACGCGGGGATCAGGCCCGCGAGCTCGGCGTACGACAGCGCGGAGAACAACGCGGTGATGCCCGCCAGCACGAACGACAGCACGATGGCGGGCCCGGCGAGCGGCACCGCCTCCCCCAGCACGACGAAGATGCCGGTGCCGAGCGTGGCACCGATGCTGATCATGGTGAGGTGGCCGACACCCATGGTGCGCTTGAGTTCGCTGCCAGGGTGAGTCAGCTGGTCGATCGGCTTGCGCCGCAACACCCGCGCCCCGATGCGCTGTCCGTTGCTCATCAGGACAACCTAACGGTCACCTATGCGACTAGCGGCCACCAACGGGTCGGAACGTGCGGCGGTATGTGTCCGGTGGCACACCCACGGTCCGATGGAAGTGGCGGCGCAACGTCGTGGCGGTGCCCATGCCGGACGCCTCCGCGATCTGGTCGACGCTGTTGTCCGTCATCTCCAGCAGTTCCTGCGCGCGCCGGATGCGTTGGGTGTGCAGCCACTGCAACGGCGTGGTGCCCGTCACGGCCCGGAAGAGCCGGGCGAGGTGCCGCGAGCTCATGCCGGCCTGCCGCGCCATGTCCTCGACGGTGATCATCTGGTCGAACCGCGCGGACACCCAGTCGAACAGCTCCGTCAGCGGGTGCCCCTCCCCGGACGGCACAGGCGCCAGCACGAACTGCGCCTGTCCCCCGTCGCGGTGCGGAGGCACGACGAGCCGGCGCGCGGCCGTGTTCGCCGCGGCGGCACCGAGGTCGGCGCGGATCACGTGCAGGCTCAGGTCGATCGCCGCCGCCTTGCCCGCGCTCGTGAGCACCTGCCCGTTGTCGACGTAGAGCACGTCCGGGTCGACCTCGACGCGCGGGTAGCGGCGGGCCAGCTCGTCGGTGTGCGCCCAGTGCGTCGTCGCGCGGAGGCCGTCCAGCAGCCCGGCCTCCGCGAGCACGAACGCGCCCGTGCACAGCGACACGATCCGCGCGCCGTTGTCGTGGGCCGCCTTCACGGCCTGGACGAACGCGGGGTCGAACGGCACGTCCACGTCGTCGATGGCGGGCACGACGACGGTGTCCGCACGGCCGAGCCCGTCCAGCGGCAGGTCGGGTTCGAGCGTGAACCGCCCGACGCGCACCGGTGCGTCCCCGCAGATCTTGACGTCGTAGTCGAGCTGCGGGGCGGTGAAGATCTCGTAGGTGGCGGTCAGCTCGAAGTGCAGCATCCCGTCGGTCACAGCGAACGCGAGCATGTCCGAAAGTGTACGCATCGTGTCGTTCCAGACACTGGCTCGGAGGTCGTCGTCCGGCTTGACTGGTCCACATGGGACACAAGATCGCGGTGTACGGAGCCTCCGGCGTGACGGGCCGCTTCGTGGTGGCGGAACTGGACAAGCGCGGCCACGAAGCTCTGCCGTTCGGACGCGCGCAGGCCACCGCCGACGACCCGGCGGCACTCGACCGGGCCCTCGCCGGCGCCGCCGCGGTGATCAACACGGCCGGTCCGTTCGCGGTCACGGCCGGCCCGCTGATCGCCGCCGCCGAACGCGCGGGCATCCCGTACGTCGACGTGGCGGCCGAGATCGAGGCGAACGCCGACACGTTCGCCCGCGGCGCCACGATCCCGGTCGTGCCGGCGATGGCGTTCTTCGGCGGCCTCGGCGACCTGCTGGTCACCGCCGCGATGGGCGACTGGACCTCCGCCGACTCCGCGCACGTCGCGTACGGACTGAGCGGCTGGCAACCCACCGCGGGCACCCTCACCGCGGGCCAGGTCTCCCGCGACCGCCGCGCCGGGCAGCGCGTCCGGTTCCACGACGGCGAACTGCAGTACCACCACGACACCCCACCCACGCTGGACTGGGAGTTCACCGACGGCCCACGCGCAGTGGTCGGCGAGTTCTCGATGGCCGACGTCGTGACGGTGCCCAGCCACCTGCCGATCCCGTCGGTGACCAACTACATGTCCGTAGAGGCAGCCCAAGGCCTCCAAACCGCCTCACCGCGCCAGGAGCCGGAGACGTTCGAGGTGGACGTCCGCGTGCGCCGCGGCCCCGAAGAACGCCGCATGACCGCCTCAGGCAAAGACATCTACGCAGTGAGCGCCCCTCTGGCCGTAGAAGCAGTAGAACGCCTGCTGAGCGGCCGCTTCACCACCACCGGCGTAGCCTCCGCCGGCAAGATGTTCAACGCCAAGGACTTCCTGACCTCACTAATCACAATTCAGACCACGCGCCGGTCTTGACCGTACGCCCCAGCGATGCGAAGCGAGCAGTACGAGCCCCACAAACAAGGAGGGCCGCCGAGGTCGCGAAGCGACGAGGCGGCCGGGGGTCCGGGGGCTTGCCCCCGGCGTGGGGGTCTGGGGGCTCGGCCCCCAGAGGACACGCGGAACGAAAGGGGCGAGTGTGCTCCACGAGCACACTCGCCCAGAGTGGAGGTGCCGGGAATCGAACCCGGGTCCTGTGCCGGTTCATCAGGGCTTCTCCGTGCGCAGTTCGCTGTGTCTCTGCTTGACCCCACCTGTCACGCGAACGAGCAGGTGTGACGGGCCCAGTCGCTGTGAGTTTCCCCAACAGTCTCCGCGACCGAGACTGCGAGTAAGCCCTCTAGCTGATGCCGGGAACTAGGCCGAAGGCACTCCTAGGCCGACAACCGCTAGCTCCGCTGTCAGGCAGCGAGAGCGTACGCGGTGCGCTTGTCGTTAGACGTGGCGCTTATTGGTTTGCGATGACGCTTAACGGTGGTCTCTCGCCTGCACCGACACGCTTCCCCTGAATCAACGTTCACAGTCGAAACCGTTCACCCCCTTGTAGTGGTACGCATAGCATAACGACTGCAGCCACTGAGTTCTTCCCGAGGCAGGTAGGGCTGTCCCCACCCCTGACCGGATGGCTGGCCAGATGGTCTCTGACCAGCGGGAACGACAGCATGGACGTCATGAGGAAACCGAACGCGCTCGCAGCCGGGTTCTACCTGCTGACCAACCTGGTGACCGGCATCTTCTGGTTCACCCTCACGGTCGTGCTGACCGTCGTCGGCTTCGCCACCTCGATCCTGTGGGTCGGCCTGCCGATCCTGTGGGCCTCCATGTACGTCGTGCGCGGCGGCGCGACGGTGGAGCGGGCGTGGGTCCGGGCGGCGCTGGGGACGGACATCCCGCAGCCGTACCGCCCGAAGGCGGAGGGCACGCTCTGGCAGCGCTGGAAGGCCCAGTTCGCGGATCCGGCGACCTGGCGCGACTTCGGTTACCTGCTGCTGCTCCTGCCGATCGGCGTGCTGGAGTTCTCGGCGGTCCTCGCCATGTGGTCGGTGGCGGCGGCGTTCATCGCGGTGCCGTTCTGGATCGGCGAGGCACCGTTCGCGGTGGTCGTGGGCGAGTTCTGGACGATCGACTCGTTCGTGTCGGCGCTGCCGGTGTCGCTGATCGGGCTGGCGCTGATCCCGTTCGCGGCGCTCGGGACGCGCTGGCTCGGGTCGCTGCACGGCAGCTTCGCGCGCGGCATGCTCGGCCCGACGCGCGCGGACGCGCTGGCGATCGAGGCGGAGCGGCTGTCGTCGAGCCGGGCGCGCGGGGTCGAGGCGGCCGAGGCGGAGCGCCGGCGCATCGAACGCGACCTGCACGACGGCGCGCAGCAGCGGCTGGTGGCCGTGGCGATGGGGCTGGGCCGGGCGAAGTCCAAGATGGACACCGATCCCGCCGCCGCCGCGGAGCTGATCGCGGAGGCGCACGCGGACGCGAAGCTCGCCATCAAGGAGTTGCGGGACCTGGCGCGGGGCATCTACCCGTCGGTGCTGGGCGACCGCGGTCTCGACGCGGCGCTGTCCGCGCTCGCCGCGAGGGTGCCGATCGAGGTCGACCTCCAGGTCAACGTCGAGCCGCGGCCGCCGACAGCGGTGGAGAGCGCCGCGTACTTCACCGTCGGCGAGGCCCTCACGAACGTCACCAAGCACTCCAACGGCACCAAGGCGACCGTGCGGGTCAACCGGGTGGACACGGGGGTGCTGGTCGAGATCACCGACAACGGTCAGGGTGGCGCGGAGCTCAAGCCCGGCGGCGGGCTCGCCGGGCTGGCGGACCGAGCTGCCACGATCGACGGTGTCGTTGTCGTCGTCAGCCCCGCGGGTGGGCCGACTGTTGTTCGAGCGGAGTTGCCGTGCGCGTGGTGATCGCCGAGGACTCGGTGCTGTTGAGGGAGGGCGTGCAGCGGTTGCTCGCCGACGAGGGCATCGAGACCGTCGCGGCCGTGGAGAACGGCGACGGGCTGCTCGACGCCGTGACGGAGCACAAGCCGGACCTGTGCGTGGTGGACGTGCGGATGCCACCGACGTTCACAGACGAGGGCCTGCGCGCGGCCATCGAGTGCCGCCGCCGCTACCCGGGGCTGCCGGTGCTGGTGCTGTCGCAGTACGTCGAGGAGCGCTACGCCGTGGAGCTGCTCGCGGGCGGTGCGAGCGGGGTCGGCTACCTGCTCAAGGAACGGGTCGCGGACGTGAAGGAGTTCGTCGACGCGGTGCGCAGGGTCGCCGACGGCGGCACGAGCATCGACCACGAGGTGATCACGCAGCTCATGGTGCGCAGCAAGAAGAGCCCGGTCGACAAGCTGACGCCCCGCGAACGCGAGGTGCTCGGGCTGATGGCCCAGGGCCTGTCCAACACCGCCATCGCCGCCACGCTCGTCGTCTCCGACGGCGCCGTGGAGAAGCACGTCGGCAACATCTTCGCGAAGCTCGGCCTCGAACCGTCGAACTCCGAGCACCGCCGCGTGCGCGCCGTCCTCGCCTACCTGGACAGCTGAAGCAACCGGGCGCCGTTGTCGTGCAGGACCGCCTGCTCGGCCGCGGCGTCCAGGCCCCACGACCTGATGGCGTCGATCTGCACCTCGTAGGGGTACGGGATGTTCGGGAAGTCGGTGCCCAGCACGACCCGGTCCGCAAGCCCCGCGATCCGCGCTCTCCAGTCCGCGGGCAACGGCGTCATCTTCTCCGTGAACGGAACGCCCACCATCGTCGTGTCGACGTGCACGTTCCGATAGCGCTCCACGAGGTCCAACGCTCCGGAGTAGTCCGGCATCCCCGCGTGCGCGAGAACGGCCATCAGCCGTGGATGCTTCTTCAGCACCTCTTCGAAGACGCCGAGCCCGGTGAACTCACCCGGCATCGGCCCGTCGCCGCAGTGCACGACCACGGGCACGCCGGCCTCCGCGAGTTGACCCCACACACCGTCCAGCAGGGGGTCCCTCGGGTCGTACGCGCCCACCTGGACGTGCGACTTGAAGCACCGTGCACCGTTCTCCAACGCCGTGCGCACGTACGCGTCGGCAGCCGGTTCGGCGTAGAACGTGCCGGTCGAGACGGCCTCGGGCACCCGTGCCGCGAAGTCCGCCACCCAGTCGTTCAGCCACTGCGCCATGCCCGGCCGGTGCGGGTAGAGCAGCGGCGCGAACGCGGAAACGCCCAGCTCCCGCAGTGCGGTGAGCCGGGCGTTCTCGTGGGTGCGGTACCAGATGGTCCAGTCGACCCCGGCCTCGCGCACGCGGTCGAAGTAGGCCCAGACCTTGTCTAGGACGTTCTGCGGCATGAAGTGGACGTGGACGTCCACCAGTGCCATCAGTAACGGCCCTTCAACGCCCGTCCGTGCGCACGCGCGATCTCGCGGTTCGCGTCGCGCTTCGCCATGTCCTGGCGCTTGTCGTAGGACTTCTTGCCCTTCGCCAGCGCGATCTCGACCTTGACGTAGCCGTCCTTGAAGTACATCTGCAGCGGCACGAGCGACAGACCGGACTCCTTGGTCTTGCCGATCAGCCGCTCGATCTCGCTGCGGTGCAGCAGCAGCTTCCGCTTGCGCCGGACCTCGTGGTTCGTCCAGGTGCCCGCGACGTACTCCGGGATGTGCAGCGCGTGCAGCCAGATCTCGCCGTCGTCGACCTGGGCGAAGGCGTCCACCAGGGACGCCCGGCCCATGCGCAGGCTCTTCACCTCGGTGCCGACGAGCTGAATGCCCGCCTCGTAGGTGTCCAGAATGGACCAGTCGTGCCGAGCCTTGCGGTTCGACGCGATGACCTTCTGCCCGCGTTCCTTGACCATGACGACCAGTCTAAGTGCTCGGCAAAATCCTTAAAGGCGCACGTAGAGACGCAGTGTCACGTAGCCGGTCGTCGCCGAGATGACTATCGCGACGAGGAACAGCCACGGCGACACGATCAGGATGTCCAGGTAGCCGATCGGCGGGATGATGCCCGACTCGGTCAGGTTCCTGGTGATCCGGTCGAGGAAGAACGCCTTGAACAGCACCAGGCCGCCGACCGCGGTGACCGAGCCGATGATGCCCGCGACGACCGCCTCGATGAGGAACGGCAGCTGCGTGTACCAGCGGGTCGCGCCGACCAGGCGCATGATGCCGACCTCGACGCGGCGGGTGAACGCCGACACCTGGATGGTGTTCGAGATCAGCAGCAGCGCGGCGAACGCCTGGATGAGCGCGAGGATCAGGGCGACGTCGCGCATGCCGTTGAGGCCCTCGAAGAACCTCTCCAGGAACTTGCCCTGGTCGTCGACGCCCTTCACACCGGGCTTGCCCTCGAAGGCCTGCTTGATGACGTCGGTGCGCTCCGGGTCCTCGAGCTTCACGCGGAACGTGGCCGGGATGGCCTCGGGACGGGCGAGCTTGAGCAGTTCCGGCTGGGCCTCGAAGATGCGCTTGAAGCGCTCGAAGCCCTCGTCGCGGTTCTGGAACACCACGGTCTCGACACCGGACGTCTGCTCCAGCTGGGAGCGCAGACCCGCGCACGGCTGCTGGGTGCAGTCCTTGTCGTTGGCGCTGACGTCGTTGGTCAGCAGCACGGAGACCTCGAGCTTGCCCGCGTAGTTGGCCTGCATCTTGTCGACCATGCGGACGACGAGCAGGCCACCGCCGAGCAGCCCGAGCGAGATGGCGGTCGTGAGGATCATCGCGATCGTCATCGTGACGTTCCGGCGAAGTCCGGTGATGACCTCGCTGAACACGAAGCTGGTACGCATCGGGGGCGGGGTTCCTTGGGGGTCGGGGATCTAGGGACGCTTAACGGCCAACGCCGTAAACGCCGCGCGCGTCATCGCGGACGACCTTGCCGTACGAGAGCTCCACCACTCGGCGGCGCATCGAGTCGACGATGCCGTGGTCGTGCGTGGCCATGATGACGGTCGTGCCGGTGCGGTTGATCCGCTCCAGCAGCAACATGATGTCCTGGCTCGTGTCGGGGTCCAGGTTTCCGGTCGGCTCGTCGGCGATCAGCACGAGCGGGCGGTTCACGAACGCACGGGCGATCGCGACGCGCTGCTGCTCACCACCGGACAGCTCGGTCGGGAACCTGTCCTCCTTGCCGTCGAGGCCGACCAGCTGCAGCACCTCCGGCACCACCTTGACGATGGTGTTGCGGGGCTTGCCGATGACCTCGAGCGCGAAGGCGACGTTCTCCGCCACCGTCTTCGTGGGCAGAAGACGGAAGTCCTGGAACACGCAGCCGATCGACTGGCGCAGGCGGGGGACCCTGCGCCGCGACATCTTGGCGACGTCGAAGTTGGAGACGTAGACGCGCCCCCTGGTCGGCACCTCTTCGCGCAGCAGCAGGCGCAGGAACGTCGACTTGCCGGACCCGGAGGGCCCGATCAGGAAGACGAACTCGCCCTTTTCCATCTCGACGGACACGTCGTCGAGCGCGGGACGCGTGGAGGTCTTGTAGACCTTGGAAACGTGTTCGAGACGAATCACGAGGCGCGAGTCTACTCATGGCCGGGGTAAAGCCCCCGTTCCGGTTAACTTCGCGCACCGGAAGGGCGGCCCGAACCTCGACGCACCGTGTCCGACCAGGCACGACCCGTCCACGAAAAGAGCACGTCCCGCCCTCGTTCGGGCTGAACGTGCTCTTCGGCTCAGATCAGGTCCGCTACCCCTGCTGGGACTGCTTGCGCCAGCGGATGCCGGCCTCGAGGAAGTCGTCGATCTCGCCGTCGAGCACCGCGCCGGGGTTGCCGACCTCGTGCTCGGTCCGCAGGTCCTTGACCATCTGGTACGGGTGCAGCACGTAGGAGCGCATCTGGTTGCCCCAGCTCGAACCGGAGTCCTTGAGGGCGTCCATCTTCGCCTGCTCCTCCTGCCGGCGGCGCTCGAGCAGCTTCGCCTGCAGGACGTTCATGGCCGTGGCCTTGTTCTGCAGCTGCGAGCGCTCGTTCTGGCAGGACACCACGATGCCGGTCGGGATGTGCGTGAGGCGCACCGCCGAGTCCGTCGTGTTGACGCCCTGGCCACCGGGGCCGGACGAGCGGTAGACGTCGACGCGCAGGTCCTTCTCGTCGATCTCGACGTGGTCGGTCTGCTCGACGACGGGCACGACCTCGACGCCGGCGAACGACGTCTGGCGGCGGCCCTGGTTGTCGAACGGCGAGATGCGCACGAGGCGGTGGGTGCCCTGCTCGACGCTCAGCGTGCCGTAGGCGTAGGGCGCGGTGACGCGGAACGTGGCGGACTTGATGCCGGCCTCTTCCGCGTAGGAGGTGTCGAAGACCTCGACGCCGTACTGGTGGCGCTCGGCCCAGCGCGAGTACATGCGCAGCAGCATCTCGGCGAAGTCCGCGGCGTCGACGCCACCGGCCTCGGCGCGGATGGTGATGAGGGCGTTGCGCTCGTCGTACTCGCCGGACAGCAGCGTGCGGACCTCGAGCGACGCGATCTCCTCGCGCAGCTTGGCGCGGTCGCCGTCCGCCTCGGCCTGCGCGTCCGCGTCCTCGGCCTCTTCGGCGAGTTCGTAGAGCAGCGGCAGGTCGTCGAGGCGCGCGCGCAGGCCGGTGACGCGGCGGAGCTCACCCTGCTTGTGGGAGAGCTGGCTGGTGACCTTCTGCGCCTTCTCCTGGTCGTCCCAGAGGTCGGGGCGGGTCGCCTGCGCCTCCAGGTCCGCGACAGCGGCGCGCAACCCATCGAGGTCCATCACCGCCTCGATGCTCGAAAGCGTCGCGGAGAGGTCCTTGATGTCTGCTTCGACGTCCGGGTTCACGCAAAAAGATTACGCCAGCGCCGGTCGTCCGTGGCGACCGGTGCTCGCGGGCGTGCTCGGGGCGAGGAGGCCGCGGACCGGCGCCGCGCGCTTTCGACGTCCAGGCGCACATCTCCTGGGCGTCGAAGGCGACCGGCGTCAGTCCGCGGCCGTCGCGCTCACGCGGTGGGGATCGCGTCCAGCAGCTTGAGAACCGCCTTCGCGTGGGCGAGACCGAACTCGGCCACCGCCTTGGCGTAGGGGTCCTCCGCCGTCTTGGCCGCGCTCTTCGCGCTCTCCTGCTCCTGACCGTACGTGGAACGCGCGGTCGTGATCAGGGATTCGCGCTGCTTCGCGGTCAGCGAGCCGGCGTGCACCAGGCGCAGGATGAGCGGGCTGCGGAGGTGGTCCGGGCCGGGCTCGGACAGCAGCCAGTTCTTGAAGGCCTTCTTGCCCGCGGCCGTCAGCACGTACTGCTGGCTGGACCGCGGTCCCTGCTTGCCGAGGCGCAGCAGGCCCTGGTCGGCCAGCGCGGGCAGTTCGCGGTACACCTGGGAGCGGGTCACGCTGAAGAACGCGCCGAAGCGGTCTCCGGCCTCCGCCACCAACTGGCCACCGGTCTTGGGTCCGTCGTGCAGCAGCCCGAGCAGGGCGGCTGCGGTCGCATTCAGGTCTGACACACCAACAACGTTCCCACGTCCGGGGGAAGCTGTCCACAATGGTCAGCCGTTCTGTCCACAGTGGCTGATCACCGGGCTAGTCTGATGGGCCATGCGGAGCAACGAAAAGTCTCGCTGAGTAAGCGGCAGTTTTCGAGCCTCACGCGTTTGGCCTCTTGACCGTCTGTGTCCATCCCGGATGGAAAAGTCCTTTCGCAGAAACGAAAGTCCCTCGCACTCACTCGATCGGCGGTACGACTCTCACCGGCCGGAGCCACCCGAATGGACGGTCGGGCCCCGGCGTCGCACGACCTGGTGATGTCCGCGCCGACCCCTTTCCCGCGCCTGGAGTTCCGGGAAAATGATCAATGCCAGGCTGGCGTAGTTGGACGACGGAGGTCGGGGACCGTGAAGAACCTGAACTTGAAGTGGCTGGACCACAAGAAGGTGGCCGCGCACACCAGGGCGTGGGTGACGGGAGGGATCCCGGAGCAGGCCGGCAAGGACGAGTGCATGGTGTGCGGCAAGCAGATCCGCAAGCACCGCACGGTCAACGGCGAGGGCCGCATCTGCTCCAGCATGCTGTGCGCGCAGTACTGGGCGGAGAACATGACCTGAAAGACCCCACAGAGCGCGTGGCCCCGCGCCGACCGGACCCACCTGCGGGAGGCCGGGGCTCGTCCCCACGCGGAGTGGGGCGCGCAGCGACTCAATGCGAAACACGAAGAAGGCCGGAGCCTGATGGCTCCGGCCTTCTGTCTAGTAGCGGGGACAGGATTTGAACCTGCGACCTCTGGGTTATGAGCCCAGCGAGCTACCGAGCTGCTCCACCCCGCGCCGCTTCTAGCTTGTCTTGCTGTTGTAAGTAGAACTATACACGCCCCGAAAACCCCTTTTTCACCACCCCCCACTAACGATGTTTGCGCTGTTCAGAGGCCATGAATGCGCCGATCGCCCGCCGTCGTGCCGAGGAAAGGTCGGCGCCGCCGCAGTGGCGTCGGATTCAGTTGTCGAAAAGCAAGAAGCCCGGAACCTGATGGCTCCGGGCTTCTGCCTTGTAGCGGGGACAGGATTTGAACCTGCGACCTCTGGGTTATGAGCCCAGCGAGCTACCGAGCTGCTCCACCCCGCGTCGGTAATTAGAACCATACGCGGGGCGGAGCACTTAATGCAAATCGTCAGGTCAGCCCGACGGTGTGGGGCTCGGCACAACCGACGACTGGCCGGTCTGCGGCGACGACGGCGCCCCGGTGTTGTACTGCTTGAACCTCTTCGACGCCTCGTCCAGCTTGGCGTACGCCTGGCCGAGCTCGGTGAAGTTGCCGCTCGACTGCGCCCGCTTGATGTCGGCGAGCGCCGTGTCGATGTCGTTGATCGCCTTCTGCAGCTCCGGGCTCAGGTTCCCGTTGGCAGGCGGCGTCGACGGCGGTGTGGACGGGTTGCTGGTGTTGCCGTTGCCGTTGTTGTCGCTCGGCGGCGGCACGACCGCGCCGGCGCCGCTCAGCACCTGGTCCAGCGCCTCGTTCAGCGTGGACGCGTAGCCGACCCGGTCGCCGTACCAGACGAGCACCTTCGACAGCTGCGGGTACGACGTGTTGTTCGACGCCCGTTCGATGTAGACGGGTTCGACGTAGAGCAGCGCTCCGCCCAGCGGCAGGGTCAGCAGGTTGCCGTAGACGACCGTCGTCTTCTGCTGGGTCAGCAGGTTGAGCTCGCGGCTGACGTTGTCCGAGGTGAGGAACTGCGTCTGGATCTGCTGCGGGCCCTTCGCGTCCTGGCTGAGTTGCAGGACGCTGATCTTCCCGTAGTTGTCCGGGTCGGAGCCGACCGAGACGTGGGCCGCCATGAACTCCCGGTTCTCGCGGACGAGCGGGCTGGTCAGCTGGAAGCGGACCTTGCTCGGGTCGCTCGGGTCACCGGCGAGGACGTAGAACGGCGGCTGGGCGTCCCGGCGCTTGCTCGCCGCGTCGCGCTGGGCGTCGGCCGTCGTCACGTTGTCGATGGTCGGGTCCTGCGGCGGTGCCCAGTAGGCGACACCGGAGTAGAAGTCCGACGGCGACGAGACGTGGTACTTCGACAGGATCTGCCGCTGCACCTTGAACAGGTCCTCGGGGTAGCGGAAGTGCTGGCGCAGCTCGTTCGAGATCTCGCTGCCCGGCTTCACCGTGCCCGGGAAGACGCCCATCCACGCCTTGAGGACCGGGTCCTTGTCGTCGATCTGGTACAGGTTCACCGAGCCGTCGTAAGCGTCCACAGTGGCCTTGACCGAGTTGCGGATGTAGTTGACGGGCTTGTTGACCTGCGAGATGACGACACCGTCCGCGGTGAGCGAGTCGTTCGTCGCGTCACCGAGCTGGGTGCGCTGCGCGTACGGGTAGTTCTCGAGCGTGGTGTAGCCGTCGACGATCCAGGTGATGCGGCCGTTGACGACGGCCGGGTACGGGTCGCTGTCCACCGTGAGCCACGGGGCGACGGCCTGCACGCGGTCGCGCGGGGTGCGCTTGAACAGGATCTTCGATTCGTCGGCGATCGACTGGTTGAAGAGGATGTTCCGCTCGCCGTAGTACGCCGCGAAGGCCAGCTTGTTGAACAGGCTGCCGATCGGGACGCCACCGCTACCGGTGTAGGTGTAGGACTTCGCGTCGGTGTCGTACTCCGCCGCCGAGCCCGGCGGGCGGCCGCCGACGATGGAGTAGTCGTTCACGCCGAACAGCTCGCCGTAGTACGTGCGCGGCTGGTCGACCTTGATGCCCTTCGGGTCGTTGCCGACGTCGCCGTTCGACTTGACCTCACCGGTCTTGAAGTCCGGGTAGCCGCCGTTGGACTCGTCGGCGACCGCGTTCACCTTGTTCGCCTCGGCGTAGACGAAGCCGTTGCCGTGCGTGTAGATGAGGTGCTGGTTGATCCAGTCGCGCTGGCCCTGCGGCAGGCTGTCGAGCTTCAGCTCGCGGACCGCGACGATGTAGTCACGCAGCTTGCCGTCCACTGTGTACCGGTCGACGTCGAGCTTGTTCGGGAAGCCGTAGAACGGCCGCAGCTGCTGGAACTGCGTGAACGTGCGCGAGAGGACGGCGGGGTCGAGCAGGCGGATGTTGCCCAGGGTCGCCGCGTCGTTGGTCTTGATCTGGTCGTTGCTGACGTTCTGCTTGCCGTCGTACGGCTTCGTCTCGACCTTGTCGTCGGTCAGCCCGAACGACTGCCGCGTCGCCGCGATGTTGCGGGTGATCGACTCGGCTTCCTTCTGGATGGCGTTCGGCTTCACCGAGAACTGCTCCAGCACCGCGGGCCACGCGGCGCCGACGAGCACGCTCGACAGCACCAGCAGCACGGTCGCGATCGCCGGGAGCTGCACGTTGCGCATGAACGCGCCCGCGAAGAACGCGACGGCGCAGAACACGGCGATGCACAGCAGGATCAGCTTGGCCGGCAGCACCGCGTTGAGGTCGGTGTAGCTCGCGCCGACGAACTTCTCGTTCTCGTGCAGCAGCAGCGTGTACCGGTCGAAGAAGTACGCGACGGCCTTCAGCAGCACGAACGTGCCGGCGACGAGCGCCAGGTGCAGCCGCGCGGGACCCGAGAGCTGACCGCCGCGACCGGCCAGCCGGATGCCGCCGAACAGGTAGTGCGCGATCACGGCGCCGATGAAGGACACCGCGACCGTGATGAACAGCCACGACAGCACCCACTCGTAGAACGGGAGCTGGAACGCGTAGAAGCCGATGTCGTGACCGAACTGCGGGTCCGTGACGCCGAACGGCTGGGAGTTCAGGAAGAGCTGGATCTCCTGCCAGTTCGCCTGCGCCGACGCGCCCGCGATCAGCCCGACGAACACCGGGATGCCGATCGAGAACAACCGCATCCGCCGCATCACGACCGTGCGGTAGCGGGCCACCGGGTCGTCCGGCCCGGACACCGGCACGAACACCGGCCGTGCCCGGTAGGCGAGGTAGAGGTTCAGCCCGACGATGCCGCCGACGACGAGGCCGACGGCGACGAACAGCCCCAGGCGGGTGAGCAGCACCGTGCTGTAGACGTCGCGGAATTTCACCTCGCCGAACCACAGCCAGTTCACGTAGGTGTCGAGCAGCCGCGATCCCGTGATGAGACCGAACAGGAGCACAACACCGACGATGAGCAGTATCCGGCTGCGTCGGGACAGTTTCGGCAGTCCGACCGGAGGCCGTGTGGCCACGTGGCACGCTCCTGGATCGCGGTAAATCGATACGTACGTTTAGTCCAACTCTACGGACGACGCCCTGGGTTCCCGTGAAGTCCGCAGTCTTACGATGTCACGCGTGTCAGCGAGTGAAACGCCAGCGGTCATCCTGCCCACGGTCGCCCGCGAGGTTGAGCAGTTCGTAGCTTCTGGCGGCTGGGAGCAGCCGCCGCAGCTGTTCGCCCTCGTGCCCACCTCGGAGCTGCTCGCCCAGCAACCGGAGCTGGCCGACCAGCTCGACCCGGAGGCGAGCCCGTTGACCCCGATCGCCCAGGACTCCCTGGAGGGCGACCTGGGTGACGCACTCGCGGGCATCGAGTGGCCCCCGGCCGTCACGGGCTGCGCCCTGGCCCAGGAGATCGTGGTCCTGCCGCCGGAGGCGGAGACCGAGCTGAGCCACGGCGAGCTCGACGACGAGGCGGCGCGCAAGTTCGCCTCCGAGCACCCGTCGCGGCGCGAGGCCCGCCTGGTGGCCGCGGTGCTGCGCGACGGTTCCGTCTCGTGCGTGCTGCGGCTGCGCGGGACGGTCGAGGTGCCAGAGGAGGTCGTCGAGCACCCCGAGCTGGCGCCCAACCTCACCGACGCCCTGCTCGCCACGCTGCGGCCCTAGTCGTCACCCCTCCAGGCTGGCACAACCCCGGTGCGTGACCGCGCCGGGGTTGTGGAGTCGTTGCCTGATGTTCGCGGTGAGCGGACACAGGATCTCGCTGGCGGCGTTGCCCGACCGCGGCGACGACTTCGCCCGGCGGTGTGAGCGGTCCCTGCGCCAGTTCACCCACCTGGGCGGCTGGCCCGCGGCCGTCCAGGCCTGACCCCTGTCCCCGGCCCGGCGTCGGGGACCGGCGCCGTGCGGGCCGCGCTCACCCGAGAAGTCCCGCCGGCCGTCTGCTGTCAGCACCGCGGACGTCTCGATGATCACCAGCCTGCTCACGCAGGGACCTGCCCGCACCGCAAGCCCGCCGACATGGGAGCCCGCGCGCACCGGGACCTGCTGACACGGGAAGCCTGCTCGCGCCAGGAGCCCGCCCGCACCGGAGCCCGCCAGCACCAAAGCTCGCTCGCAACCGAGAGCCTGCGCGCCCTAGAGCTCGCTCACGCCGGGAGCCCGCCCACACCGGGACCTGCTCGCCCCACAGCCCGCCCACGCCGGAAGCCCGCGCGAACCCAGCCGATCTTGTCGGACCCCCTGAGTACGTTGAGATGCAGGGGTTCCCGATCCGGGGGTACCCCTGCGTCAGCTTGGGGGAGCAGACCTTGATCACCAGACCGACCGACAACGGCCGCGAGATCCCGTGGATCGACGACTGGGTCCGCCCGGTCGTCCGCCTCCACCCGACCCCGGGCCGGCCCGGCCCCACCGACAGCCACCTCGGCGGCCCGATGCTGTGGCCGCGCGACGAACCCTGGCCGACCTGCGACGGCTCGACGCACGACGGCTTCCTGCTCACCGACGAGGAGGTCCGCGGCCTCGTCACGCCGTTCGCCGGGGGCCTGCAGCTCTACCGGCGCGACTTCCCGGAGCTGCCGTTCCCCGACGGCACCGACCTCCTGCAGGTCTTCCTGTGCCTGATCGTGCACACGGACCACTACGGCCCGGACGCCCGCCTGGTGTGGCGCGCGGCCGGCGAGGTCACCGAGCCGCTGGCCGAACAGCCCGCGCCGGTGCTGACGGACCCCGTCTACGCGATCGAGCCGTGCGTGTTCGTCCCCTGCCGCCGCCAGGAGTACCCGATGTACTCCGAGCTGCCGTTCGAGCTGTTGGACGAGCTCGAGTTCACCAAGGAGCCGGACTTCCGCGGCGGCAGCGTCGACTGCTGGCCCGGCATCGGCGACTACTCGAAGATCGGCGGCTGGACCCGGTGGTACAGCAGCGACGGGGGCTGGGAGGCGTGCCCCGACTGCGGGACCAAGCGCGTTCAACTGCTCGCGCTGACGTCGAACGAGAACGAGTGCGACCACGACGTGGGCGAGCGACCGCAGTTGAGCTTCGACGGCAGGGACTCCGCGGTGAACGTCTTCGTGTGCCCGGCGGACGCCCGTCACGCCCTCTTGGTGGAGGTGCAGTGAGCGAAGGGCTCGCCCGGCCGGGCGAGCCCTCGGCCTCAGCAGCCCGGGGTGTCCTTGCCGGCGTTGAGCGCCTCCAGCGAGGACACCGCGTCGGACAGGTTCTGGACCTTGATCAGCCGGAGGCCCTCCGGGGCCTGCTGCTTCGCGTCCGTGCAGTTGTCGGCGGGCACGAGGAACGCCTCGGCGCCCGCCTCCTTCGCCGCGACCATCTTGAACGCGATGCCGCCGATCGGCTTCACGGTGCCGTCGCCGGTGATCTCGCCGGTGCCCGCGATGGCCTTGCCGCCGTTGAGCTCGCCCGGCGTCAGCTTGTCGACGATCGCCAGCGCGAAGATCAGGCCGGCCGAGGGGCCGCCGACGTCCGACAGGCTGATCTTGATCTTGAACGGCACGTCGGCGCGGTCGACCGGCGAGATGCCGATGAAGCCCGCCGGGCGGCCGTCGTCGCGGGTGCCGAGGGTGAGCTGGGTCGACTGTGACGTGCCGTCCTTCTCGAACGCCACCTCGATGCGGTCGCCCGGCTTGGTGTTCTCGAGCGCGGCGCTCACGTCGGCGGCGCTCTGCACCTGCTTGCCGTTGACCGAGATGATCCGGGCGCCGAGCGGGATGACGTTCTCGGCGGGGCTGCCCTTGGTGACCTGGTTCGCGATCACCATGCCCGGATACTTCAGGTAGTGCAGCGCGGCGACCTCGGCCGAGGTCTGCGACTCGCTGAACGCGCGCTCGTTGTTCTCCTGGACCTGCTGCTCGGACTCGCCGGGCTTGAAGAACTCCTCGCGCGGCGCGAGCGCGTAGCGGCCGGACAGCCACAGGCCCAGTGCGCCGAAGAGCGACACGTCGTCGGTGAGCGAGACCGTCGTCATGCGCAGGGTGCCCTTGGTGGGGAACGTGTCCTGGCCGTCGACCGCGACCACGTCGGTGTCCTTGACCTGGCCGAGCACGTCGTAGGTCGGGCCGGGGCCCAGCGCGACGTACGGGACTCTGGCGAAACCGCCGAGCAGTCCGAGTGCCGCCACCACCAGGAAGCTGACGATCAGCGTCCAGGTCCGGCGCGTCAGTCCGCGTTCCCTCGGCGGGGGCGCGGGCGGGGGTGCGGTCGTGACGGTTTCACTCACGGCTGAACAGCGTACGACCATGTCTATCCGCGTACGGTAGAGGCATGAGTGACGTGCCGTTCGGGTTCAGCCCGCACGACCCCGACGACAAGAGCGGGAAGCCGGGAGACAACCCGTTCGACTTCAGCCAGTTGGGCAACATGCTGAGCCAGCTCGGCTCGATGTTGAGCAACGCGGGGTCTTCGAGCGGGCCGGTGAACTACGACCTCGCCAAGCAGATCGCGTTCCAGCAGCTGTCCTCGAAGGCGACCACGATCGGGTTCGCCTCCGACCAGTCGAGCGCGGTCACCGACGCCGTGCACCTGGCCGAGATGTGGCTCGACCCGGTCACGTCATTGCCGGCCGGCAGCCGCACGACCCAGGCGTGGACCGCGCGCGACTGGATCGAGCGCACCATCCCCACGTGGCAGCGCCTGTGCGACCCGGTCGCCCAGCGCATGTCCGGCGCGTGGGTCGAGGCGATGCCCGCCGAGGCGAAGCAGGCAGCGGGCCCGCTGCTCGCGATGCTCGGCCAGATGGGCGGCATGGCGTTCGGCTCGCAGCTGGGCAACGCGCTGGCGCAGCTCGGCTCGGAGGTGCTGACCTCGACCGACGTCGGCCTGCCGCTCGGTCCCGAGGGCACCGCGGCACTGCTGCCCGCGAACATCGAGAAGTTCACCGAGGGCCTGGAGCGCCCGGCGTCCGAGGTCATGGTCTTCCTCGCCGCCCGCGAGGCCGCCCACCAGCGCCTCTTCACGCACGTGCCGTGGCTGCGCCCGCGCCTGCTCGACACCGTCGAGGCGTTCGCCAAGGGCATCAAGGTCGACACCTCGGCCCTGGAGCAGCTCGCGGGCCAGATCGACCCGTCGAACCCCGCCTCGATCGAGGAGGCCATGGGCTCGGGCCTGCTCGAGCCGCAGACCACCCCGGAGCAGAAGGCGGCGCTGGAGCGCCTGGAGACGCTGCTCGCGCTCGTCGAGGGCTGGGTGGACGTCGTGGTCGACGCCGCCGTGTCCGAGCGTCTGCCCGGCTCCGCGGCCCTGCGCGAGACCCTGCGCCGCCGCCGCGCGTCCGGCGGGCCGGCCGAGCAGACGTTCGCGACGCTCGTGGGCCTCGAGCTGCGCCCGCGCAAGCTCCGCGCGGCCTCGGCCCTGTGGAAGCTGATCGGCGACCAGCACGGCGTCGAGGTGCGCGACGGCGTGTGGGAGCACGCCGAACTCGTCCCGACCGCCGAGGACCTGGACGACCCGCTGGAGTTCGCCGAGCGCCTGACGAGCACCCGCAAGGCGCTGGAGGACCCGATCGCCGAGCTGGAGCGCACCATGCGCGAGAGCGAGGGCAAGGCCGGCGACGAGCCCGAAAGCGGTAAGCCCGAGGACGGCGGCAAGCCCGAAGGGGCCTGACCAGCCGCTCGAACGACGCGCCCGGCGAGGAACCTCCTCGCCGGGCGCGCTTCGTTTCCGAAACCCGGCGAGCACACCCCCACCGAGCACGATCCGCGTCCTGAACCCGGCAAGCACACGCCCGCCAGGCACCATCCGTTCCGAACCCGGCGAGCACGCCTCGCCGAGCACCGTCCGTCCCGAAACCCGGCGAGCACACCCCCGCCGAGCGCCATCCATCTCGAAGCCCGGCGAGCACCCCGCCGAGCCGTTGCTCAGTCCTCCGTGATCCCCCAGCCTGCGGCGGCCGAGAGACCCTCCAGATAACCCATGGCCCGCTCGGTCTTCGGGTAGCGGTGGACCCACTCCCAGAAGTCCTTGCCGTGCCCTGGCACGAGCAGGTGCGCGAGCTCGTGCACCAGCACGTAGTCGAGCACCCACGGCGGTACGTCGCGCAGCCGTTCGGACACGCGGATCGTGCCCTCCGTCGGCGTGCAGGACGCCCACCGCGTGCGCATGGGCGGCACCCAGCGCACGCTCACCGGCTCGGCCAGCGAGTCCAGGTAGCGCGCCGACAGCTCGGCGCACCGGGCCATCAACGCCTCGTCCGACGAACGCGCAGGGGACTTCCTGCGCGTCTCGCTGCGCTGGAGGCGGCTCAACATCTCCGCCACCCAGTGCTTCTCTTCCCCCTTGGTCATCCGTGCCGGTAGGAGGACGACGACGGTGTCGCCCTCCCGGTACGCGCTGACCATGCGGCGGCGCCGGGGGCTCCGCCGCACCTCCACCCGCGGTTCGGCCATGCAGTCACCGTAAACGTCGCCACCGACAATTTTCCGCCCCCAACCGGCGGCAGGCGCGCACCCGGCGGGTGAAGTTCCACCGAACGGCGGCTGGACACGCGCGAAAACGACATGCGCGGTTTCCCGCCCTCGCGGAGGTACCGTCGCGCCAAGGTCCCCGAGTGTGTCCGCACTCACAACTGCAAGGGAGGGGCTGTGGCCGAGTCCTACAACGGCTACTGCGTCAAGTGCCGGGAGAAGCGCGACTTCGACGGCACGGTCGAAGAGACCAATGGCCGGCGCATGGCGAAGGGCACCTGCCCTGTCTGCGGTACGAAGATGACGCGGATCCTCGGCAAGGCCAAGGTCTGACGTTCGCGCTGGCAGGGGGCCTCGCCCCCTGCCAGTCTCTACCGTCGTGGACACCAGACCCCGTGTGCGTGCAGGACTGGCCGTGGTGCGCAGAGCCCCCGGCGTCGTCCAGGTCGGCATCGACCCGAAGCACGCCGTCGTGATCGACTCGCTGCCCGACGCGCTGGTCGACGAACTGATCACCCTGGACGGCCGGCACACCGTCGCCGAACTGGGTGAAAGGCTGAAGAACCGCGGCGGGGACCCCACCCAGCTGGGTGAAGTTCTCGCTTCGCTCGACGAGGCAGGTCTGCTCGACGACGGCCCCGCGGCGAGGGGTGGGACGGCCGCGGTCCACGGGTCCGGGCACCTTGCACTTTCAATTACTTCGCTTCTAGCGGAATCGAGCGTCCAGCTCGCCCACAACGCGGACCTGACCGTGCTGGCGGCGACGCTCGTCCCCGATCCGAACCTCGTGAGCACGCTGATGGCGTTCCGCACGCCGCATCTGGCCGTGCGCGTCCGTGAGGGCGTGGGCATCGTGGGGCCGCTTGTCCTACCTGGTCGTTCGTCGTGCTTGAACTGCGCGGACCTGCACCGCACCGACCAGGACCCGGCGTGGCCGGCCATCGCGGCCCAACTCGTCGGCCGCCCCGCCTCGACGGACGTACTGTTCGCGTCGGGCACGGCGGCGCTGGCCGTGGCGCAGATCCTGGAGTCGCTCGGGCACGTCCGCGGCCGCGACCTCGCACCTCCGCCCGTGCTGAACGCCACTCTCGAGCTCGACCTGGTGACCGGCGTTGCTGAGAGGCGAAGCTGGTATCCGCACCCTGACTGTCAGTGCTCCGCACATAACATGGCCGAGTGACCGAGATTCCGCGCAAGGCCGTGCAGCGCACCGCCAAGCTGGCGAGCCTCCCGCTCGGGGTGGCCGGCCGGGTTGTCGGCGGCTGGGGGAAGCGACTGACCGGACGCGCGGCCGACGAGGTCAACGCCGAGGTGACGGCCAAGACGGCGGAGCAGGTCTTCGCGGTGCTCGGCCAGCTCAAGGGCGGCGCCATGAAGTTCGGCCAGGCGCTCAGCGTGTTCGAGGCGGCCGTGCCGGACGAGCTGGCGGCCCCGTACCGCGAGGCCCTGACGAAGCTGCAGACCGCGGCCCCGCCGATGCCCGCCCGCACCACGCACCGGGTGCTCGCCGAGCAGCTGGGGGCGTCCTGGACGAAGCGCTTCCAGTCGTTCGACGACGAGCCGGCCGCGTCGGCGTCCATCGGCCAGGTGCACCGCGCGGTGTGGCACGACGGCCGCGACGTGGCGGTGAAGGTCCAGTACCCCGGCGCCGACGAGGCCCTGCGCGCCGACCTGAAGCAGCTGCTGCGGTTCTCGCGCCTGCTGCAGGCGATCATGCCGGGCGCCGAGGTGCGGCCGCTGCTGGAGGAGCTGCGCGACCGGTACCTGGAGGAGCTCGACTACCGCGACGAGGCCGCGAACCAGCGCGCGTTCGCGAAGGCCTTCGAGAACGACCCGCACGTCGTGGTCCCCCGCGTCATCGCCTCGGCCCCGAAGGTCATGGTGACCGAGTGGACCTCCGGCGTGGGCCTGTCGAAGATCATCCGGGACGGCTCCGCCGAGGACCGCGACCAGGCCGGACAGCTGCTCGCCGAGTTCCACTTCTCAGCCCCGTCCCGCTCGGGCCTGCTGCACGCGGACCCGCACCCCGGCAACTTCATGCTGGGCGACGACGGCCGCCTGCGCGTGATCGACTTCGGCGCCGTGGCCCGCCTGCCCGACGGCCTGCCGAAGACACTGGGCCTGATGACCCGCCTGGCACTGGACGGCCGTTCCGCGGACCTGGTCGAGCTGCTCCGCACCGAGAACTTCATCCGCGAGGGCATGGAGCTGCACGGCGAGGACGTCCTCGGCTACCTGGCCCCGTTCGTCGAGCCGCTGCGCACCGAGTCGTTCCACTTCACCCGCCGCTGGCTGCAGTCGCAGGCGGAACGGGTGGGCGACCTGCGCAGCCCGGACTCGCAAACGGGCCGTTCCCTGAACCTGCCGCCGCAATACCTGCTGATCCACCGCGTGACATTGGGCGCCACCGGCATTCTGTGCCAACTCGACGCCCACGTGACGGCGCGGGAAATCGTCGCGCGCTGGCAGCCGGGATTCGACGACTAACTCGTCCGAGTGAACCCGGGCCGAGTTGTCCACAACCTGGCCCACACCCCACATCGCGGGCTCCCCGATCCCCCACGATGTATCCATGACCACCATCGCCACCACCGCTGAGCTGCGCAAATCCGGCCTCTCACCGAGGCAGATCCACCACCGCTGCACCCCGGCGGGCACCTGGCAACGCCTGCTGCCGGGTGTAGTCCTGACCACGCCGTCCCCACCCACGCGCCTCGACCGCCTGCGCGCGGTGCTTTCCTTCGCCGGGCCTGGTTCGGCGATAACCGGAGCCGACGCTCTGGTGCGAATGGGCGCCGCGGTCCCTCTTTCCCGGCACATTCACGTGCTGGCAGGAGAGAACACGCGAAGAGCCCATCCGTGGATTCTTCTGGAACGCACCACCCGCCCACCCGACGTGGTCGAACGCCACGGTCTGCGGCTGGCGGGCCCAGCCCGCGCGACCCTGGACCTGGCCCGCCGCGAACTGAACCCCCGCGCCGTGGCCGAGATCGTCGACGCCGTGCTGGAGGCGGGCCTGTGCACGCCGGCCGAGCTGTCCGCCGAGTTGCGCGCGGGCTGTCGCCGCGGAACAGCCCTGGTCAGACAGGCCCTACTGCACCTGCACCCGGTCTGACCGCCACGGCGCGACGTCACGTCTGAGGGCACCGCGAACCCGAGCGGCTACGTGAGCCGCGCCATCCCAGCCGGGCGCCTGAACCCGGGCGGTGCCCTCACCCCTCGCACCGTCCTCGATGAACGGCACTCACCCTGTGCCTCGTCGGTTCAGCACGACAGATCCGCACCCACTCATCGGCGCGCTCGCGTTGGGCACCGCTCACCCTCTGCGGTCCCACATCGCTCACGCCATCTCACCCAGAGGCGACGTCGGGCGAGCCGAAGCCGCTGGTCGGCGTGTCCTGACGCACCAGCCTCGTCACGCCACCTCGCACCGCCCTCGAGGCGAGCTCACCGCCAGTACTCGTCCGGCAGCTTCCCCTCGATGTCCCGCACGTGGGTCTTCGAGCACACCTGACACAACCACCGGAGCCCGCCCCCGGCCCGCTCCGAAGACCAGGCCAAGAACTCCAGGTCGGAAACGGAGGACCGCACGCGCCCACATCTGTGGCAGGCAGCCACCGCCTCACCAGCCACCGGTCCACCGCTCACCGGCGCCGCCCGACGTGCACGGTGTCCGTCTCCAGCAGGAACACGTCCTCCCGGGCACCGACGTACTCCGAGTCGGACGGGTTGAGGAGCCGGCGCAGCGCGTCGCGGTCCGCCGGGTGCAGCCGGGAGCCGGTGACCTCGGTGAGCCAGGTCAGGCGGTCCACCGCCCAGTCGCGGACCAGCTGCTTGGCCGGTGCCGGGTGGTCGACGACGAAGCTGAACGCGCTGATCTCGCCCAGGCCGGCGTCGGCCAGGGCGACGTTCCAGCCGACCGGCAGCCGGACCGAGCCGGTCATGTTCTCCCGCATCGAGACGAACCACTCGGCGCGGGCGGCCGCCATGCGATCGGCGAGGCCGGGTTCGCCCACGCCGAGGTCCCACGGGAGGAAGCGGGTCTCGAGGCCGCCTTCCGCCAGGGCCAGCCAGCCGCCGGGAGCGAGTGCCGAGACCAGGCGGCGGACGCCGCGCAGTTGATCGGGGAGGTGGTGGACGACTCGGGAGCCCCAGATGAGCTCGACCGGGCCGGCGAACGACAGCGGGTCCTCGGCGGCGAGGTCTGCCAGGACCGGTTTGACCTGCACCACGCCGTCCGCCTCCAGGCGGGCGGCGGCGCAGGCCGCGTCCAGCAGTTCGGGGGTGGCGTCGACCAGGACGAGGACGCCGCCGCCGTGCTCGCGCAGCGCCGCGACGAGCGGCACGCTCATCGCGCCGGCGCCGCAGCCGACGTCCATCACGACCGGTGAGTCGGGGAGCGGCTCGACCAGTCTGCGTGCGACGGAGGTCAGCGCCTCCTGCTGCAGCGAGCCGTAGCGCCTCATCGCGTGGAGGCGGGCTGACCAGTCGATTCCGTCGTGAGTGTGGTGCGGCACAAAGGGAACGGTACGGAGGAACGGCCGAGGCCGCCATCCACCTTCTCGTGGATGACGGCCTCAGCTCGTCACTGTCAGAGGTCGAAGCGAGCCGCTCTGCGTCCCGCCCATCGCGACAACCTGCGCCAACGTTGCGCTGACGCGAGGCGGTTCGCCAGGCGTTGCTCTTCAGCGAACCTCTGGGCTTCTTGTATTCGTATTCGCACGAGTTCTTCGTTCAGAGACATGGGAGTCAGGCCCTCGTTCAGGTAGGCGGGCATTGCGCTGTGGTTGAGCTGCACGGTGTTCACGCCGCCGACTCCGTCCTGCTGGCCGGAACAACTGCCGCGTCCTTGCGCGGACGGCCACGCGGCCGCTTCCGCGCGATGACGACACCGCGCTCGAAGATCTCTCCACCCCAGACGCCCCACGGCTCGTGACGAGCGATCGCGCCGGCGAGGCACTCCGCGAGCACCGGGCAGGTGCCGCAGAAGGACTTCGCCTTCTCCAGGTCGGCAGGAGCGTCGGCGAACCAGAGGTCGGGGTTGTGGGTGCGGCAGGGGATGTCGAGTCCCTCCGCGAGGTCCGGAAGTGCCTCGCCCGTGAGCGGGACAGTTGCCGTCAACATCAGGGTTTTCTCCTTGTGTGGGGTACTGCAAAAACACGAAGGCCGCGGACTCTGTGCGAGTCCGCGGCCTTCGTGAGCCTGGTGGTCCTTCGACCCCCTTATGGGGTCGGCAGGAGCCTTCTCACTTGATGCGCGGACAGCGCATTCGTGTAGTTGTGGACGCCATCGATCACCGGCAGCGCGACGATCGGCTGCTCGCTGCGCAGATCGGTGCCGCGCAGTCCGGTGGCCCGCTCGCGGGCCTGCAGTGCCATCGGCTTCAGGGCAGATTCCTGCCACAAGGCCTGGGCGTTGGCAGACGCGCAGAAGCCCTCGGACACGGGGAGGCCGAGCGCGCGCGAAGTCATGGTGAGCTTCACAACGGCCACCTCCTCCATAGAGAGCTCTGCTGCTGAGAGCGAGAGCGAGTAGTAGTAGTTCTTCTTCCCCAGACGGGTCCTCCGGACCCGGCATGAGCAGGTTATGACCCCGTACCTGGGGCTCGCAACCTATTTAACGAAACTTGTCCCGATCAGGTGGCGGAGTACCCGACACCGGCTCGGACCAGGCCCAACACGTCGTCGCCGAACTTATCAAGCTTCGCGGCGCCGATGCCCGAGATCGCGACGAGTCCGGCCGAATCCGTGGGTCGCTGCTCCGCGATCGCCATCAGCGTCGCGTCGGTGAACACGACGTACGCGGGCACCTTGAGCTCCCGGGCACGTCCTGCCCGCCACTGGCGCAGCGACTCCAGCAGCTCCTCGTCCACATCGGACGGACAGGACCTGCATCGGCCGAGCTTGACGGCCTGCGCCTCGACCAGCGTCGACGCGCACACCCGGCAGGTCGGCTTCTCCTTCTTCATGAGAGGAGGTCGCTGCGCACCGGCGGATACACGCGCGGCGGGGTGGTTCTCGGGCACGAGGCTGTAGAGGAACCGCGAACGGCGCCGGTACTTGCGTCCACCGGCGGCACGGGCCAGCGCCCACGACAACCAGATGTGCTCACGCGCACGCGTCACACCCACGTACAGAAGGCGGCGTTCTTCTTCGACCTTCGCCTCGTCGCCGTCGGCGTACTGGATCGGCATCGTGCCCTCGACGAGCCCGACGAGGAACACGGCGTCCCACTCGAGCCCCTTCGACGCGTGCAGCGACGCGAGCGTCACGCCCTCGACGGTCGGCGGGTGCTGCGCCTCGGCGCGCAGGTCGAGTTCGACGCAGAACCGCGGCAGGTCGGCCTCGGGAGACGAGACGGCGAACTCCTCCGCGAGCTCCACGAGCGCGAGCAACGACTCCCAGCGCTCGCGCGCGCTGCCACCGGTCGGCGGTTCGTCGGTCAGCCCGACGCGGCCGAGCACCGAGCGGACGACCTCCGGCAGGCTCCCCCGCACGTCGCCCGCCGAGCGCAGCGTGATCATCGCCTGCCGCACCTCGGCGCGCTCGAAGAAGCGCTCGCCGCCGCGCACCAGGTACGGGATGCCGAGCGAGGCGAGCGCCTGCTCGTACACCTCGGACTGGGCGTTGACGCGGTAGAGGATCGCGATCTCGGACGCCGCGACGCCCTCGTCGAGCAACGTCTTGACGCGGCCCGCGACGGCGTCGGCCTCGCTCGGCTCGTCGTCGAACTCGTGGAACCGCGGCTTCGGCCCGTCCGGGCGCTGTCCGATGAGCTGCAGCCGTGAGCCGGCGGGACGGCCGCGCGCCCACTTGATCACGTCGTTGGCCAGCTCCACGACCTGCGGCGTCGACCGGTAGTCGCGCTCGAGCCGCACGACGACCGCCTCGGGGAACCGCCGGCCGAAGTTCAGCAGCGGCTGCGGCGAGGCGCCCGCGAACGAGTAGATGGTCTGGTTCGCGTCGCCGACCACCGTCAGGTCGTCCCGCGCGCCCAGCCACGAGTCGAGCACGCGCTGCTGCAGCGGCGTCACGTCCTGGTACTCGTCCACGACGAAGCAGCGGTAGCGGTCGCGGAACTCCTGCGCGACCTCGGCGTTGTCCTCCAGCGCGCCCGCCGTGTAGAGCAGCAGGTCGTCGAAGTCGAGCAGCTGCGCCTCGTTCTTGAGCTGCTCGTAGGTCGTGTAGAGCTTCAGGATCTGCTCGGCGGGCGCCGGGATGTCCCTGGCTGCGCGCGCGGCGGCGGCCGGGTAGTCCTCCGGCGCCAGCAGCGACGCCTTGGCCCACTCGATCTCGCTGGTGAGGTCGCGCAGCGCGTCGGGCTCGGTCGGCATGCCCAGCCGGGACGCGGCGCGGGCGACGACGCGGATCTTCTGGTCGACGAGGTCCCAGCGCGGACCGCCGATGACACGCGGCCAGAAGTAGCGCAGCTGGCGCGAGGCGGCGGCGTGGAACGTCACGGCCTGTGCGCCGTGCACGTCCAGAGAGCGCAAACGTGTGCGCATCTCGCCGGCAGCGCGTTTGGTGAACGTGACCGCGAGGACCTGCGACGGAGCGACGTGGCCACGTTGGCACAGGTAGGCGATGCGGTGCGTGATGGTGCGCGTCTTGCCGGTGCCGGCGCCCGCGAGCACGCACACGGGGCCGCGCGGAGCCTCGACCGCTGCACGCTGTTCCGGATCGAGACCCTCCAGCAACGCGTCCATAGCCAGGCAGTCTCGCAGACGGCCGATGCAACACCGAGACCAGCGCGCCGTATCCTGGGAACCATGGCTGGTAAGCAGGACAAAGCGGCGGCGAAGGAAGCGGCGAAGGTTCGCCGCGCGGCATCGCGCGAACGGCGCAAGCAGATCTTCGAGGCGTTCAAGATGCAACGCCGCGAGGACAAGGCTCTCGTGCCGATGATGCTGGGCGCCCTGCTGGGCGTCACCGCGATCGCCGTGGTCCTGGGCATCGTGTTCAACGCGGTCTGGATGTTCGTGCCGCTCGGCGTCGCCATCGGCGCGCTGCTGGCCGTGATCATCTTCGGCCGCCGGGTGCAGAGCAACGTCTTCCGCAAGGCCGACGGCCAGCCGGGCGCGGGTGCCTGGGCGCTCGAGAACCTGCGCGGCCGCTGGCGCGTGACCCCCGCCGTCGCGGGCACCACGCAGCTCGACGCCGTGCACCGCGTGCTGGGCCGGCCGGGCGTCGTCCTGGTCGCCGAGGGCGCTCCGCAGCGGGTCAAGCCGCTCCTCGCGCAGGAGAAGAAGCGCATCGCCCGCGTCGTCGGCGAGACCCCGATCTACGACTTCATCATCGGCAGCGGCGAGGGCCAGGTCCCGCTGAAGAAGCTGCAGTCGACCCTGATGAAGCTGCCGCGCAACATCACGGCCGCCCAGGTCGACACCCTGGAGACCCGCCTGTCCGCGCTCGCCAGCCGCGGCGCCGCGCTGCCCAAGGGCCCGATGCCCGCGGGCGCCAAGATGCGCAACGTCCAGCGCGCGATGCGCCGCCGCTGACACCAGCTCCGCGAAACGGCGCCCGTCCCCTTCACCAGCGGGGACGGGCGCCGTTTCGCGTCAGGCCCCGCCCACGACGACCCGCACGGTCGAGTACCTGCGCCGGAGCTCCTTGAGCGGCTGGTACGCGGGCGAGTCCCAGAACTCCTGCACCGCCTTCCGGCTCTCGAACTCGTGGATCACGAGCCGGCGCCACGACCAGTCGCCCTCCAGCACGAGCGGCACCGCCTCGTCGAGGACGTTGCGGGCGCCGACCTCCGCCATGAGCGGGAAGACCTGGTCCACGTACTGCTGGAACCCCTCGTCGTCGGCGATGTCCGAGTCGATCACTACGTATGCGGTCATGCGACCAACCGTACGAACGGCCGACCGGTCTTTCCCATGCCCGAAACCACCTGAGAAATACGCGAGAAGACCGCAGCTAGGGTGAAACGGTGGACGTCTTCACCGATGTCATCGCCACCATGCGCGTGGGCCGGGCCAAGTTCACCCGCTCGCGCTTCGCCGGGTCGTGGGGCCACCGCTTCGGCCCGTACCCCGGCGCCGGCTTCCACGTCGTGGTGCGCGGGTCGTGCTGGCTGCTCCCGCCGAGCGGTGCACCGGTCCGCCTCGACGCCGGTGACGTGGTCTTCCTCCCGCACGGCGCGCTGCACGGGCTGAGCGACCGCCCGGACCGCACCGCGGCGGACCTGCCGCCCGCGAGCGACGAGGACGAGGCGCCGGACGACCCAGACGCGCACACACATCTCGTGTGCGGCGCCTACCGGCTGGACCGCGGCCAGGCCCACCCGTTCCTGCGCACCCTGCCCGACGTGCTGCACCTGCGCGCCCGGCCGGGCAGGCACCCCGCGTTGCGCGCCGCCGTCGACCTGCTCGGCGCGGACGTCGCGGAGTCGAAACCCGGCGCCGGGGCCGCCCTGCCCGCGTTGCTCGACCTGCTGCTCGTCTACCTGCTGCGGGCGTGGCTGGAGGAGGAGTCCGAACGCAGGCCCGGCACCGGCTGGTGCGCCGCGTTCACGGACCCCGTCGTCGCGGAGGTTCTGCGCCTCGTGCACCGCGAACCGGCGCACAGGTGGAGCGTGACCGAGCTCGCCGGCCGCGCGGGCATGTCGAAGACGGCCTTCGCCCGCCGGTTCACCGCGCTCGTGGGGCAGCCGCCGATGGAGTACCTCACCTGGTGGCGGCTGAGCACCGGCGCACGACTGCTGCGCGACGGCGACGAGACCCTCGCCGCGGTGGCCCATCAGGTCGGCTACACGTCCGAGTTCGCCTTCGCCGCGGCGTTCAAGCGCGAGTTCGGCGTGGCGCCCGGCAGGTTCCGCAGGGCCGCTAGCGCACCTTGATGACGACGGTGCCCGCCGCCTTGTCGTGCAGGCAGCGGCCGTCCGAGTCCCAGACCAGCGCCGGGATCAGCGGGAAGATGAGGACGGTGCGCAGCAGGGCGCGCGGCAGGTGCACGAACGTCTTGCCGTCGATCCGCGCCACCCGCAGGCCCAGCAGCGCGTGGCCCGGGGTGAACCCGAAGAACGCGACGGCGACCACGGTGATCACGAACCAGGCCAGCAGGCTCCAGTTCCGCGGCAGGTCGGGCATGGTGAACAGGCCCGCGACGCCGGCGGCCAGGAAGAAGTCGACCAGGATGGCGAACGTGCGCCGCCCGATCGACGCGATGGACCCCGGCCCGTCCTTGGGGAAGCCGTGGCGCTCGCCACGCCAGCGCTGTTGAGTGCCGTCGTTCGAGTCTTCACCCGGCGACAGCACCGAATTGGGCCCTGACAGCCACGAACCGGTCCACCTGCTCACCCCACCAGAGTAAAGCCGTGCTCAACGGGTGAGCACCCGCAGGTCGTCTTGCCCCTTCGGACGACCCCGTTAACACTGGCGAAACATCGGAGTGACGGACGGGCAACACCGCCGACATACGGTCGCTCCTGATGACAAGCCGTTGTCCATAGTCAAGGAGTCGACGAGGGTGTTCAAGAATTCCGACGAGGTGCTGAAGTTCATCACCGACGAGGGCGTCAAGTTCGTCGACGTGCGGTTCAGCGACCTGCCCGGCGTCATGCAGCACTTCACGCTGCCGGCGAAGGCGTTCGACGCCGACGCCATCGAAGAGGGTCTCGCCTTCGACGGCTCCTCCGTGCGCGGCTTCCAGTCCATCCACGAGTCGGACATGCTCCTGCTGCCCGACCTGTACACCGCGCGTCTCGACCCGTTCCGGATCGAGAAGACGCTGATCGTCAACTTCTTCGTGCACGACCCGTTCACGCGTGAGGCGTACAGCCGCGACCCGCGCAACATCGCGCGCAAGGCCGAGCAGTACATCACCGACTCGGGCATCGCGGACACCGCGTACTTCGGCGCCGAGGCCGAGTTCTACATCTTCGACTCGGTCCAGTTCGACACGACCGCCAACTCCGCGTTCCACAAGATCGACGCGGTCTCCGGCTGGTGGAACACCGGCCGTGAGGAAGAGGGCGGCAACCTCGGCTACAAGGTCAAGTACAAGGGCGGCTACTTCCCCGTCACCCCGAACGACCACTACGCCGACCTGCGCGACCAGATGGTCCTCAACATGGAGGCCCAGGGCTTCACGGTCGAGCGCGCCCACCACGAGGTCGGCACCGGCGGCCAGGCCGAGATCAACTACAAGTTCAACACGCTGCTGCACGCCGCGGACGACCTGATGCTGTTCAAGTACATCATCAAGAACACCGCGTGGCAGGCCGGCAAGTCCGTCACCTTCATGCCGAAGCCGCTGTTCGGCGACAACGGCTCGGGCATGCACACGCACCAGTCGCTGTGGAAAGACGGCGCGCCGCTGTTCCACGACGAGAGCGGCTACGCGGGTCTGTCCGACACCGCCCGCCACTACATCGGCGGCATCCTGCACCACGCGCCGTCGCTGCTGGCCTTCACCAACCCGACGGTGAACTCCTACCACCGCCTGGTCCCGGGCTACGAGGCCCCGGTCTCGCTGGTCTACTCCCAGCGCAACCGCTCGGCGTGCGTCCGCATCCCGATCACGGGCAACAACCCGAAGGCCAAGCGCATCGAGTTCCGCTGCCCCGACTCGTCGGGCAACCCGTACCTCGCCTTCTCGGCGATGGTCATGGCGGGCCTCGACGGCGTGAAGAACAAGATCGAGCCGCCGGCCCCGATCGACAAGGACCTCTACGAGCTCCCGCCCGAGGAGGCCCGCGACGTCAAGCAGGTCCCCGCGACGCTGGACGCCGTGCTCGACAACCTCGAGGCGGACCACGAGTTCCTGCTCGAGGGCGGCGTGTTCACGCCGGACGTGATCGACACCTGGATCTCGTACAAGCGTGAGCAGGAGATCGACCCGCTGCGTCTGCGCCCGAACCCCTACGAGTTCGCGCTGTACTACGACGTGTGATCGGCGGCTCCACCGCTTGATCTGACCAAGGCCGAGGGCCGGGCGACTGTCTCAGTCGCCCGGCCCTTCGCTTTAGTCCCAGTAGTTGAAGAGCGCTTCGCCCGGGGTGCCCGGCCGCCAGTAGGTGATGTCGGCCGGCGAGAGGTGCGGCCAGGCCGCAGCGTCGAACGGACCGGTCAGCTCGGACCTGGTGAGCGCTCTCACTCCGGGTAACAACTCCGACAGCACGGCCACCAGTTCCGGCGCCTCGACGAACGTGAGCGGCCCCGACTCCGCGGCATCACGAGGTTCCGCGACGGCGAGCACCGCGGAGTCGCGCGTGCACACCACGGCGACGGTGCGGCCGCCGCAGGCGATGAGCGCCTGGTGGAAGTTGGGCGTCACGCTGTCGGCGAGGCGGAACTCGAGCACCCGGCCGCCCGTGCGACGTGCGGCTTCGTGGCAGGCACCGCGGAACGTCCGGACATCCGTCATCCGGTGACGGTAGCCCGCGCTAGGTGGCGAGCAGGGTGACCGTGGACGACGACCCGCTCACCCGCACGTTCGACACGAGCACGTCGGCCTCGCCGCCGGTCGGCAGCTTGATGCGCGCCTCGCCGCCGACCAGTTCCTCGGCGGCCGTGCCCGCTCCGGACAGCTGCCACTCGCCGCCGTCGTTCACGGTCTCGATCAGGTCGACCCGTTCCATCTCGAACGCGTTGCCGTCCGCGTAGATGAGCCGTGCCGGTCCGGAATAGCTGAACATCAGTGCTCCCCTGCCGGATGTCCTTGACGCAAGGACACACGTACGGGGCGGCCGCGGGGTTCACGAAGATCCACAGAGGACTCAGGCGGACAGCCGGGTGCGCACTTCCATCAGGGCCTCGCCGAGCAGGTTGAGGCCCAGCCACTGGGCCGGGTCGGCGGCGCGTGGATCGGACGCGACGAGGCCGATGCCCCACACGCGGTCCTGCGGGCTCGCCTCGACGAGGACGCGGGAACCCGTGCCCAGCAAGTAGGACCGCAGCGCCGGGTCCTGGCCGAACTTCGCGAGGTTGCCCTCGACGACGATCTCCAGCCGCGAGGAAACCCAGACATCGTCGGAAAAGCCGGTCACCTGACGGCCCAGTGCCTTGGCCTCGCCCGGGGTGCGGGCGGCCAGAACGCGCGCGGCGACGGCGGTGTCGTCGAAGAGCAACGCCTTGCGCCACATCATGTAGTGCTCGGCGGAGGCGAACTCCTGGCCGTCCACGACGAACGTGCACGGCCACCACTGCGAGAGGCAGCCCTTGCCGACGCCGCCGTCTCGTTCGGGCTGGTGGCCCCAGAAGAAGAGGTACTTCACGAGGCCAGAGAGTAGGCGACTACTCGCGGGATTCCTCGGGCTTTTCGTCCAGCTCCGGCATTTCCGGTTCGCGCCACGCCTCGGAGCGGGTCGGGCCGTTGGCACGCAGCTCGTTCTCGACCTCCTTCTTCAGGTGGTCGTCCTTCATGAAGCCGTGTTGATCGCTTCCACGCTGGGTCATGCCCTCAGGCGTACCCGGTCCTGCCGAAAAATCACTTCGGCAGCGGGATTCCGGTGACCGTGATCGCGGCGCCGGTGGGCGCGAACTGGCCGGAGATCGAGGAGAACGTCAGCGTGAGCGAGTTCACACCCGTCCCGATCTTCTCGTCGAGGACGACGGTGCCCGAGGTGGTGCTGCCCTGGGTGACGAGGCCGTCCCACTTGCTGCTGGACGCCGCGTAGGTCCGCTTCAGATCGTCGAGGACGGCGATGCCGACCACGGGGAGGGTCATCCTGGCCTGGGAGGCGTTCGTGGCCGTCACGAAGAGCTTCACGCGGCCGTTCGCGGCTTCCACGCGGTTGACCTCTATCGTCAGCATGCCGCGCTGCTGCTTGAACGAACCCGTCGTGACCTTCACGTCCGCGGACGGTTCCGTGGTTTCCAGTGCGCCGTCAGGGGTTTCGACGCCGTTCGTCGTAGTCGTCGTCGCCGTGACGTTGGGCTGCGCGGCGGAGTTGTTGCCGCTCAGTGCATATTCGATCACGCCGAGTAGCGCGAGCACACCGGCAGCCACGCCCGCGATGGCGATCACGGTCTTTCCTCGGCGCGTGACCCTGCGATGCTGCATGACTTCCTCTGCTCGACCCCCGACGACTACAGCTCCCCCGCTGAGCGCGCCTAGTCTCATCTCGATTGGGTGAAACGTCAATGCGCTAGTGTCCGCGCGTGTCTCAAGATGTCGCCGAATTCACGGCTCCGCAGTTGCTCACCACCCACATCTTCGATTCCGCGGGCGACGCGCTCGAAGCGGTTCAGGCCGCTGACGTGCTCGACCTCGGTGTCCGCGTCTACAACCGGCTCGTGCCCGACGCCGACGACGCGGAGGCGTTGGAGGAGGAGTGGGTGGTCGAGGTCTACACCAGCGCTCCGGCGGTGGACCCCGATTCCGACGAGGACTGAGAAGTTCCAGGAAGGGGCACGCCACGTGGCGTGCCCCGAACCTGAAGAAATACCTGAAGATTTCAGGCAGTCAGTACGACTTTTCCTCGCACGTGGCCACCTTCGAGCAGCTTGTGCGCCTTCACGGCCTCTGCCAAGGGAAATGTCTGCTGCACCTCGACGCGCAGCCGGCCCGCCTCGACCAGGTCCACCAGCCACTGCGTCTGCTCGGCGTTCGGCCGCGCCCAGGTGTTGACCACCCCGTTCTCCCGCGCCCTCGCCCCGTCCACAATGGACGTCATCCGCGCGCGGTCGCGCACGAGCTGCAACGACTGGTCGAACGCGAGCCCACCGGCGTTGTCGATCACCACGTCGACCAGGCCGTCGCCGCCGACGAGCTCCGCCACCGCGTCGACCAGCGCGTCACCGTAGGCGACGGGCTCGGCCCCGAGCGACCGCACGAAGTCGTGGTTGCGCGGCGACGCCGTGCCGATCACCCGTGCCGCGCCCAGCTCCCGTGCGATCTGCACCTGCAGGTGCCCGACGCCACCGGCCGCCGCGTGCACCAGGACGACGTCCCCGGACCCGGCGCCGGCGGCCTTCAGCGACTGCAGCGCCGTCAGACCGGCGAGCGGCAGCCCGGCCGCGGTCACGAAGTCCACGGAGGACGGTTTGCGCGCGATCATCCGGTCCGGCACGGAGACCAGCTCGGCGCACGTGCCGAACTGCACGTGGTCCTTGCGCGCGTACGCCAGCACCTCGTCGCCCGGCTGCCAGTCGTGCACGCCGACGCCGACCTGCCGCACGACCCCGGCGACGTCCCAGCCCGGGATCAACGGGAAGTGGTGCGGCAGCAGGGTCTGCAGGTACCCGGCTCTGATCTTGCAGTCCACCGGGTTCACCCCGGCGGCGCGCACCTCCACCAGGACGTGGTCGGGCCCGACCAGCGGGTCGGGCAGGTCCTGCACCGACATGACCTCGGCATCGCCGAACTGGCTGTACGCGATCGCTTTCACGGTTTCTCACCGTAGAAGACACGCTCGGCGACCGCACGCGCACGACGAGTGGTCCTGCGGTACTCCTCCAGGAACTCACCGGGGTCGCCACCGGGTTCGTGGCCCATCACCGACGCGACCGCCACGAGGTCGCGTCCCGACGTCGGCAGCTGGTCGGACGCCTTGCCCCGCACCAGCGTCACGGCGTTGCGGGCCTGCGTCGCGAGGTTCCAGGCCGCGGTGAGCGCGGCGGCGTCCTCCTGCGCCAGCAGACCGGCGGACACCGCGGCCTCCATCGCGGCCATTGTGGACGGTGTGCGCAGGCCCGGCACGGCACCGGAGTGCTGCAGCTGCAACAGCTGCACGGTCCACTCGACGTCGGCGAGCCCGCCCCGGCCCAGCTTGGTGTGCGTGCTGGGATCGGCGCCGCGCGGCAGCCGTTCCGCGTCGACCCGCGCCTTGATCCGCCGGATCTCCCGCACGGACGCGGCGTCCAGCCCGCCCTCCGGGTAGCGCAGCGGGGCGATCAACTCCTCGAACTCGGCACCCAGCTCCGCGTCCCCCGCGATGAACCGGGCCCGCAGCAGCGCCTGCTTCTCCCAGATCTCGGCCCACTGCCGGTAATAGGCCCGGTAGGACTCCAGCGTCCGCACCAGCGGGCCCTGCCGGCCCTCCGGGCGCAGATCGGCGTCGACCTGCAGCGGCGGGTCCTGCGACGGCGCGCCGAGCAGCCGCCGGATCTTCTCGACGACCCCGCTCGCCCACCTCACCGCGTCGGCGTCGGACACGCCCTCCAGCGGCCGGCACACGAACATCACGTCGGCGTCCGAGCCGTAGCCGAGCTCGTGGCCGCCGAGTCGGCCCATGCCGATCACGGACAGCGCCGCAGTGGGTTCCCCGGACGCGCGCACCGCCGCGTCGAGAGCGCTCTGCAGCACCGAGCTCCACACCTCGGACAACGACACGCAGACCGTCTCGAGCGGCATGAACCCGAGCAGGTCCGCGGCGGCGATGCGCAGCAACTCGTGGCGCCGCAACGATCTCGCGGCCGCGATCGCCCGCGCCGCGTCGCCGTAGCGGGACACGGCGCTGCGCAACGGTTTCCCGATCGCGTGCGGGTCGCCGCCGACCAGCGCCTCGGTGTCCGCGAGCAGCCGCAGCACCTCCGGCGCGCGCACCAGCAGGTCCGGCACCAGGCGCGAGGTGCCGAGCAGCACCGCGAGCCGTTCCACGACCGCGCCCTCGTCCCGCAGGAGCCTGAGGTACCAGGGGGTTTCCGCGAGCGCCTCGGACACCTTCCGGTACGCGAGCAGCCCGCCGTCGGCGTCGGGCGTGCCGGCGAACAGGTCGAGCAGGACGGGCAGCAGCGCGCCCTGGATGCGCGCCCGCCGTGACATGCCCTGCGTCAGCGCCTGGATGTGCCGCAGCGCCCCGTCCGGCGACGTGTAGCCCAACGCGGCCAGCCGGGCCACGGCCTCCTTGGTGGTGAGCCGCAACGCCTCGGTCGGCACGCCCGCCACGGACTGCAGCAGCGGCCGGTAGAACAACTTCTCGTGCAGCCGCCGGACCTGGTTGGCGTGCTTGCGGAACTCCGCGAGCAACACCTGCCCCTCGGACCTGCGCCCGTCCGCCGCGAGACCCACCGACCGCGCGAGCCACCGCAGCGCCGTCACGTCGTCGTCGGCCGGGAAGAGGTGCGTGCGCAGTAAACGCTGCAGCTGCAGCCGGTGCTCCAGCGTCCGCAGGAACCGGTACGAGCGCCCGAACTCCGCGGCGTCGTCCCGCCCGACGTACCCGCCCAGGCCGAGCGCGGCCAGTGCGGCCGTCGTCGCCTGGATGCGCAGGTCCTCGTCCGAGCGCCCGTGCACGAGCTGCAGCAGCTGCACCGCGAACTCGACGTCGCGCAGTCCGCCGCGACCCAGCTTCAGCTCGCGCTCGGCGAGCCCGGTCGGCACGTGGTCCTCGACCCGGCGCCGCATCGCCTGCACGTCCTCGACGAAGTTCTCGCGCTCGGCCGCCGTCCACACGTACGGCCGCACCACGTCGAGGTACGCCTGACCGAGCTCGGCGTCGCCGGCGACCGGCCGCGCCTTCAGCAACGCCTGGAACTCCCAGGTCCGCGCCCACTTCTTGTAGTACGACGCGTGGCCCTCGACCGTGCGGACGAGCGCGCCCGCCTTGCCCTCGGGCCGCAGCGCCGCGTCGACCTCGAAGCACGACTGGCCGGCGATCTGCATCATCGTGCTGGCGAGCCGCGTCGCCACGCCCAGGTCTCCCTCGGCGACGAACACGACGTCGACGTCGCTCACGTAGTTGAGCTCGTTCGCGCCGCACTTGCCCATCGCGATCACCGCGAGCCGGCACCGGTCCGCCGCGCCGTTCACGCGTTCGGTGGCGAGCTGCAACGACGCCCGCAGCGCGGACACGGCCAGATCGGACAGCTGCGCGGCCACCGTGTCGTACGGGACGAACGGCAGTTCGGGCTCCACGACGTGCGCGAGGTCGTTCGCGGCGACGAGCAGCAGCTTCGCCCGGTACTCCGTGCGCAGCACCTCGCCGTCGGCCAGCTCCAGCGACACGTCGACCTCGTCGGTGAGCGAACGCCACCGGTCGGGGTTCACGACGAGGAAGTCCGACAGCGCAGTGGAGGAGCCCAGCACGGCGAGCAGCCGCCCGCGCACCACGACGTCCTTGTGCAGCGCGGCCGACAGGGCGTCCCAGTCGACGACGGCGTGCAGGCGTTCGAGGCCCCGCAGCGCGAGGTCGGGGTCGGGGCAGCGGGACAGCGCGGACAGCACCGCCTCGGAGCCCTCGGTGGGCCGGCGGTCGGCCCACAGGCCGAGACCGCGCAGCACTTCCTCGCTGCGCGGCTCGGTGAGACCGAATCTCGCGGGAGACGCGTGACGGAAGGGTTCGCTCATCAGACGCCAACCCTAGTGCCGCGACCGGCAGCCTTCGCCCCGCAGTCCGATGTTCGGACGGGTGCATCGTGGCACCGGCCCCACGCCCTCAGCCTGGTTGGCTGTGGGTGTGGGGCCGGTGCCACGAGGTGCCCTGCTGGGCGCCGGAGTACGCGGTGAAGGCTGCCGGTCGCGGCACTCGCCCTCACACGGCTAGAAGACGATCAGTGAGAGTCCGTAGAGCACGACGGCGACGCATCCGGCGAAACTCGCGTACGCCGGGACCTTCTTGTCACCCGACAGTGCGCGGATGCCGACGACGAACAGCGTCACGACCAGAACCGTGACCAGCAGCGTGGCGCCGAAGACCTGGAGCAGCGCCTCCCAGTCGACCTTCATGCCGCCACCTTGTGCAGCTCGGCCTGGGCCGCGACCTCGTCGACGATGTGCTCGGGCTTGACCGGCTCACGCCGCGCCATGATCCAGATGACGAGCGAGACGACGATGCCGATGACGGCGACGCCGATGATGCCGACGGTGCCGGTCGAGGCCCACTTGCCCGCGAGCGCGCCGACGATGCCGGCGGCCGGGAGCGTGAGCAGCCAGCCCGCGGCCATCTTGCCCATGGTGCCCCACTTGACGCCGCGGCGGTCACGCCCGAGGCCGGAGCCCATGATGCCGCCGGACGCGACGTGCGTCGTGGACAGTGCGAAGCCCAGGTGCGAGGACGCGAGGATGGCCGTGGCCGTCGAGGTCTGCGCCGCGAAGCCCTGCGCGGGCTCGATGGTGGTCAGGCCGCGGCCGAGGGTGTGCGTGATGCGCCAGCCGCCGAGGTACGTGCCGAGCGCGATCGCGAGACCCGCGCTGACGATCACCCAGGTGGGCGGGCCGGAGCCGGGGGCGAGCGAGCCGGACGTGATCAGCGCGAGCGTGATGATGCCCATCGTCTTCTGCGCGTCGTTCGTGCCGTGCGCGAGGGAGACGAGGGAGGCGGACGCGACCTGGCCGACCTTGAAGCCGGTGTGCGCGACGCGCGGGTCCGCGGCCTTCTTGAGCCGGTAGACGACGATCGTGGCGATGGCCGCGACCAGGCCGGCGACGAGCGGCGCCACGATCGCGGGCACCAGGACCTTGTCGACGACCTTGGCGAAGTGGATGGCGTCCACACCGGACGCGACCCAGGCCGCGCCGATCAGACCGCCGAAGAGCGCGTGCGACGAGCTGGAGGGCAGTCCCACGTACCACGTGACGAGGTTCCACATGATCGCGCCGACCAGGCCGCCGAAGATGACGGCGGGGGTGATCTGGGCGTCGTCGACGATGCCGCCGGAGATGGTCTTGGCGACCTCGACCGACAGGAACGCACCTACGAGGTTGAGCACCGCCGACAACGCGACCGCCGTGCGGGGCTTCAGGGCACCCGTGGCGATGGAGGTGGCCATGGCGTTGGCCGTGTCGTGGAACCCGTTCGTGAAGTCGAAGATGAGAGCAGTGATGACGACGATGATCACTACAAGAGCGGGATCCACAGTGATCCTCCGGCTGGATCGAACAAGCTGTCCAGGAGATTACGGTACCGCCAACGGAGGATGTCTTAAAACCTACGAAAGTAACGTCACACCAACGGAAGTTGTGTGCCCGAACCCAACGCCGGCAACAGTTCTCCCCGAACGAGTTTGGCGAATCTGCCGACGAACGGCTGCCACACCTCCTCGAAGTCGCGGTGCGCCTGCTCGAGGAACTCCTGGTCGAAGTGGTGAGCTCGCGCACACGACGCCGAATCGGGATCCTTGGCCGCCCAGTGCAAGACGATTTCGGGCGTCGTCTCGATGTGGAACTGGAGGCCGTAAGCGCTCTCCCCGACACGGAACGCCTGATTCGGATATTTCGGAGACGCCGCGAGGTGCTCGGCACCGGGCGGCAGCAGGTGCACCTCGTCGTTGTGGAACTGCAGCACGTCCGGCGTGAACGGCAGGTCGGCGAACAGCGGGTCGTTCGCGGCAGCGTCGCGCTTCGCGACCAGCAGCACGCCGACCTCGGGACCCTGCGGTCCCTTTCGGACCTGACCACCGGTGGCGGCCGCGAGGAGCTGCGCGCCGAGGCAGATCGCCAGGGTGGGCAGCCGCTTCGACACTGCGCTGGACAGCAGGCGGCGGGCGTCCGCGAGCCACGGGTGGTCGAGGTCGTCGAGCGCGCCCATCTCACCGCCGAGGCAGACGACGCCCTGGTAGCCGTCGAGGTTCTCCGGCGCCGGCATCTCCTTGAGCGGCACGAGGTCGAGTTCGACGCCCTCGGCCTCGAGCCAGTCCCCGAGCTTGGCCAGCGGGTCGGACTGCGAGGGCTGCAGGACGAGAAGGCGCGGTGCGTTCACGTCACCGAGCCTAGGTGGGACCAGGTCAGCAAGAACACGCGACCTTCGCAACAGGTGCCCCGATCAGGTGATCCGACTCGACCGGGTAGCCCGCCTCCCGCCAGGCAGTGATGCCGCCGGAGAGCCGCTTCACCCGGAAGCCGCGCTGGGCGAGCGCGAGGGCGCCCTTGGTGGCGGCGTTGCACTGGAAGCTCTCGCAGTAGCAGATGTAGACGAGGTCCGGGTCGAGGTCGAGCCGGTCGGGCAGGTCGCGGTAGGGCAGGTTGATCGCGCCGGGGATGCGGGCCTGGGCGAACGCCTCCGGGGCGCGCGTCTCCACCAGGACGTAGCCGCGGGTGTTCCCGTCGAGCAGGTCGCGGTGCACGTCGTCGGGGTCCGCCTCGAACGCGAGCTCGGCGGCGAAGTGCGCTGCGGCGGTGTGAGGGTCGGCGGCGGGGAAGCGGAGTGCGTTCGTCATGCCTTTGATCCTCGCGGGAGCGTTCGGCCGGGGACATGCTGAAGTCCAGGCGTTCGAGCGGTTCTCCTTATGATTTCCAGGTGGAACTCGACGCTGTGGACTGGAAGATCCTGTCGCTGCTGCAGCAGGACGGGCGGATGTCGTTCACCGCGCTCGGCCGGGAGGTCTCGCTGTCCGCGCCGGCGGTGACCGAACGGGTGCGGCGCCTGGAGTCGCTGGGCGTGATCACGGGCTTCACCGCGGTCGTGTCGCCGTCCCGGCTCGGGCTGCCGATCGAGTCGATCGTGCGCGTGCGGGTGCGGTCGCTCGACACGCCGCGGTTCCGGTCGCAGGTGCTGGTGCTGCCGCAGGTCCTCGACGCCGACCACGTCACCGGTGACGACTGCTGGCTGCTGCGGGTGGTGTGCCGGTCCATGGTCGAGCTGGAGGAGCTCGTCGAGGTGATGCAGCGGTACGGGGACACGACGACGTCGCTCGTGTTCTCCTCGCACGTCCGCAACCGGCCGCTGTCGGCGGAGCTGTTCGGCTAGGTCCAGCGGTACTCGGACCAGTCGGAGAACGCGCGGAACCCGATGCCCTGGTAGACGGAGTTCGCCGTGGGGTTGGCCACGTCCGCCGCGAGCACGACGTGCTCGGCGCCCTCGCCGTACGCCCACTTGCTGACCGCCGCGGTGGCCGCAGCGCCGTAGCCGTGCCGGCGGTGCTCGGGCGGCGTGTAGACGGGGCCGACCCTCGACATGCCGATCAGCGGTGTGGTGCTCGCGGCCCACGACACGGGGACACCGTCGACGAGCCACAGGACGTGTCCCGCGGACATCCACCTGCTGTCCGTCGCCCGCTGCTCGGCCTCGTGCCGCGGGAGCCGGTCGAGTTCGGCCACGAACCTGATCCACCACTCGGTGACGAGGTCGTCGTCGGCCGGGGTGGCGAGGCGGGACTCCCCCGGCACGTCCGGCACCACCAGGTCCTCCAGCCGGTACATGCGCAGGTGGTAGGTCTCGGTGCCGCCCTCGCGCCACTGCGCGCGGAAGGCCTCGACCCGGTCGCGGGTGCCGGTGACCTCGTCGATCGGCTCGCCGCGCAGGACGTCCGCCACGAGGGGTGCGGCGTGCACGGGCATCGCGGCGACGTGCAGCGGCCGACCCTCCATCCTGGTCACCGCGCCGACGACGTTTCCCTTGTCGTGCAACGACAGCAGCGTGACGGCCGGGCGTCGTCCCGCCTGGGCGGCGTCGAGCCCGGTCAGGTGCACGCTGTGGTTCACGGGGTCGGCGTGGAGGAAGTCCCCCGCGGTGGCGAGGAAGTCGTCGAGGTCGTCGTGGCTCAGTGCTTCCACCAGAACTCCGCCCAGTCGTCGAGTGGTTCGTAGCCGATGCGCTGGTAGATCGAGTTGGACGTCGGGTTGGTCAGGTCCGCGAAGAGCAGGACCTCGGTGGCGCCCTGGTCCAGCGCCCACTGGCTGGCGGTCGCGCTCACCGCCGCGCCATAGCCGTGCCGGCGGTGCTCGGGCGGGGTGTAGACGGGACCGATCCTGGTCATGCCGGCCTGCGGGAGGCTCGCCACCGCCCAGGCGACCGGCGTGCCGTCGACCTCCCAGAGGGCGTGGCCGTTGCCCAGCCGCACCGAGGTGCGCATGGCTTCGGTCGCCGGAGCCGCCGGAGCGTCGGGCACGGCCTCGGCGAGGAACGCCTCGCGCCAGGCACCGAGGAGTTCCACGTCGTCGTCGGTGGCCATCCGGCTGGTGCCGGCGATCTTCGGTGGGGTGAGGGTTCCCAGCCGGTACTGCCTGGTGGTCAGGGACGCCGTGCAGATCTTGCCCAGTGCTGTGGCGAAGGCCTCAGATTTCTCCTTCGGACCGATGACGCCGGGGGCGTCCGGATCGACCCTGGCGGCGACGTCGGCCGCGAGCTCCACCGCGGCGAGCGGAAGGTCCGCTGCCTGGAACGACCAAGGAGGCGTGCGCACCAGAGAGCCGACCACGTTGCCGTTGTCGTGGAAGGTGATCAGGATCGGCGGTTCCTCGGTGGCCGGCGAGCGGCGGACGCGGTCCAGTGAGGTGAGAGCCATCGTGTTCCGCACCGGATCGGCTGCCAGCCGATCGTGGGTGGCAGCGTCGAACGATTCCAGCGTGACGTGCACGACCGCGTCCATGGGTCCATGAGACCAGAGCGCGCAAGCGAGAATCCGGGAAACGCAGAAGACCCCTGAGGGGAGCACCGAAGTGCTCGACCCTCAGGGGTCTTCTGGAAAGAATGTTCGGCGACGACCTACTCTCCCACACCGTAACCAGTGCAGTACCATCGGCGCAGAAGGGCTTAACTACCGGGTTCGGAATGGGACCGGGTGTTTCCCCAACGCTATGATCACCGAAACTCTGTGGAGTTGTACCTGCGGCGATCGGTATGCCGCTCGGTTCTTCCAGAACCGCACAGTGGATGCGTAGCGTCTTTGTAACAAGTCCTCGGCCTATTAGTACCAGTCAGCTCCAACCGTTACCGGTCTTCCACCTCTGGCCTATCAACCCAGTGGTCTAGCTGGGGGCCTTAACTCACGAAGAGTGGGATACCTCATCTTGGAACGAGCTTCCCGCTTAGATGCCTTCAGCGGTTATCCCTTCCGAACGTAGCCAACCAGCAATGCTCTTGGCAGA